>WFWY01000022.1 GCA_015490895.1 Thiotrichaceae bacterium
CCTCAGTGTCGCTTGCCGTGATCATATCCACCGACTGCACCGACCACTGCGGCGCATGACCTGTAACCGCAAACGGCGTATCCACATCATAGCTGCCGTATACAATCACCGGCTCCAGCTCCGTCACCTCCCCTGCATAAACATCACTCGCACCCCACACGACATAACCCACCACCAACAGGACGTGCGACTTTAGTCGCGCAATACGTAGGTGTTGATTAATCAAGGGTGCAGACTTAATCCGATCTTTTTGAGAATTGACAAACCTGATGATGCACATATAATTACACATATACTTTATCTGAGAGGTGGAATTTATGGGTCAAGTGACGATTTACTTAGAGGAAGAAATTGAACAAAAAATGAAATTAGCGGCACAGGCTGCAAATCTATCAAAGAGCAAGTGGATAGCAAAAATCATTCAAGACAAGGTAGCTAATGAATGGCCAAGGTCTATCGAAAACCTTGCTGGTTCGTGGGAAGATTTTCCTACAATAGACAGCCTTAGGGCTAGTACTGGTATGGATATTGAACGAGAATCAATATGATGTACATTTTAGATACTAATACCCTCATTTATTTCTTTAAAGGTATGGGTAATGTTGCTAATAAATTGTTAGCCACTTCTCCAAAAGAGATAGCCATTCCCTCTGTTGTCTTATATGAGCTTGAATACGGTATAGCCAAATCAAATTCACCTGCAAAAAGACAAGCCCAGTTAAATGAAATCTGTTCAGTAGTAGAGGTGTTACCTTTCAATAGCAAAGCCGCACGTTGCGCTGCTTTGATTCGTGCTAATTTAGAGAAAAAAGGTACTCTGATTGGGCCCTACGATTTATTGATAGCAGGTACAGCAGTTGCCTGTCATGGAATATTAGTTACTAATAACACCAGGGAGTTTAATAGAATTCCAGACTTGAAATTAGAAAACTGGTATTAATATCAAGGATTGAAATACCTGAGAGGGGGTTTAAGCGATTGAGAGTCGTCTATAATGAAACTACTAAACCTGTCACTATTGTGACTGCCTATTTTGAATAAGGTGAAGCGATGAAAATAGAGTTTTATCCAGAAGTTGATGCGCTTTATGTGCAACTTGATAATGGTGATGTGAAACTACCGAAGAAATAAAACCCGGTGTGATGCTAGATTATAACGATCAGGGTAATATCCTTGGCCTTGAAGTGTTCAATGTGAGCAAGCGTGAAAAGGTGGCTGTGAGAGATGCTGCGTAATTTTTGTTTGCTTTGTCCTTGCTGGCTTTTCCCAGGAAATTAAAAAATACTAAAAATAATATTCACTTTTCTATTGTTCGATAGATGCCTGAAGCTGCCATTCAATCGGTGTTTGCTGATGCTCCAGCAAGTACGTATTGGCTTTTGAGAAAGGTTGACTCCCCAGAAAACCTCGATGTGCTGACAACGGTGATGGGTGAGATGATTTCAATACGGCATGTTTCTGTTGATCAATATGCACGCCTTTTTTCTGTGCGTAAGCACCCCACAAAATAAAAACAACATGTTGTCTGTTTTCATTGATGACCTGAATCACTTTGTCCGTGAACTGTTCCCAGCCCTGTCCCTGATGGGAATTAGGCCTACCCTGTTCAACTGTCAACACAGCGTTTAATAGTAATACGCCCTGTTCTGCCCATGGCTGAAGATACCCCGTATGGCTATTATCAACCTGTAAATCCGTCTGTAATTCTTTATTAATATTCAGTAATGATTTGGGTAATGGTTTTACGCCTGGCATCACTGAAAAGCACAAACCATGGGCGTGCCCCCTGGTCGGGTAAGGATCCTGACCGAGGATAACCACCTTAACATCATCAAACGGCGTACTATTGAGCGCATTAAACCAGAGCGAACCGGCGGGCAAGATAGACTTTCCCAGGGCTTTTTCAGCCAGCAGAAACTGTTTTAGTCTCTGCATATAGGGCATTTCAAATTCACCACCAAGCTGCTCCAGCCAGCTTTCATGCAGCCGGATTGTATCTTTCATGCAAAAGTCTCTTAAAAACGGGTCAATGCGAACAAAGCTGCGCGTTACATTCCGGAAATCTGCCACTTCTGGAACTGTGATGTAACCAGCCTGGCCAGATCACTCTCATAACCTTCACGTAACAGTTTTTTGTACAAGCGGATGATGAGCTGCTGGAACTGTTGCTGATCCTGACGTGCTTCAGGTGTAAAACCACCCGCAATGCTCAGTTCGGCTTCTGCGATGGCATCTTCACCTATCCACCAGTTATCCTGAATCATCAACATGCAGGCTTTTTCTGGCCGGGTCGCCACTAATTCAAGCGCGGTAGCAACCCTGTTTGCCTCCAGAACAAACTCATATTTTCTTAACAGTGCTTCAATTTGGGTTAAGAGGTTACGCATCCGGCAGCCCTGAACGCCTGTTGACATCACAATGCGATAGTTATAGTACATTCCTCCCGGTTGTGCCAGAGGCTCGTACACTGTCTTTGTGGCGCAGTTATTCTACGGTGACTGACTTGGCCAGGTTACGGGGCTTATCCACATCTGTGCCCTTAAAAACGGCGGTATAATAGGAGAGCAGTTGTAATGGAATGGTGTATACAATCGGTGCCAGTATTTCCGGCACTTCCGGCATCTCGATGACATAACAATCATCATCTGCCTGCATTGCGGCAGCCTTGTCTGCAAACAGGTACAGCTTGCCGCCTCTTGAGCGCACTTCTTCCAGATTGGATTTCAACTTTTCAATCAGTCCGGTATTGGGAGCAACTGCAATAATGGGCATTTCATTATCCACCAGCGCCAGTGGCCCATGCTTTAATTCGCCTGCGGGGTAGGCTTCTGCATGAATGTAGGAAATTTCTTTTAATTTTAGTGCCCCTTCCATGGCCACTGGATATTGATCACCTCGCCCCAGAAACAGGGCATTGTGCTTTTCGATAAAATCTTCTGCCATATGTTCGATGGCTTTGTCCTTCTCCAGCGCCTGTTCGAGCAATATGGGCAGTTTTTTCAGGTTTTCAACGATTGCTTTTACCGTTTCTGGAGATTCTCCTTTCGCTTGTAAAAGCAGACCAACCAACATCAATAGAACAACCAGCTGGGTAGTAAATGCCTTGGTTGAAGCGACGCCAATTTCTGGCCCTGCAAGCGTCATCAGGGACAGGTCGGACTCACGGGTCAGCGAACTTTCTGCCACATTACAAATCGTCAGGGTGGCCAGCATACTACCATCCTGTTTGACTTTTTCCAGGGCGGCCAGTGTATCCGCTGTCTCACCAGATTGTGAGAGTGTCACAAAAAGGACATTATCTCTGGGGGGGCGGCGACGGTAACGAAACTCGCTGGCAACTTCAACGCTACAGGGGATATTCGTCATCTCCTCCAGCCAGTAGCTGGCTATCAGCCCGGCGTGGTAACTGGTACCACAGGCAATGATCTGGATTTCTTCTACGACGGCAAGAATATCCATTGCGTTATCACCGGTGACGCAATGTTTCAGGTTGTCCACACCAAGGCGTCCTTCCAGGGTCGATTGTACAGCGACCGGCTGTTCAAAGATTTCCTTATGCATAAAATGGCGATATTCGCCCATATCTGCTGTACACATACCCGCGTTGGACTCTTTGATTTCACGCGTAACTTCTTTGCCAGATAGGTCGAAGATGTGCAGGCTATCACGTTTGATCACACAAAAATCACCATTTTCAAGGTAGATAAAGCGGCTGGTGACTGGCAGCATGGCCTGAATGTCCGAGCCGATAAAGGTCTCCCCCAGACCCAGACCCAGTACGAGCGGACTCCCTTGACGAGCCGCAATTAGCGTATCCGGGTCATCCGCCGAAATGACACCCAGTGCATAGGCGCCACGCAGGTTCTCGATAGCTTTGCGAACAGCATCCGGGAGGCTTAAACCGAAGGTCATATGCATTTCAATCAGGTGTACAATAACTTCTGTATCCGTGTCGGAAGTAAATTGATAACCCTTAGCTTTTAACTCTTCACGCAGTTCTGCATAGTTTTCAATAATACCGTTATGCACAATGGCAACGCGTCCATTACTCATGTGCGGGTGTGCATTGTGCTCGGCGGGAATACCATGGGTTGCCCAGCGGGTATGAGCGATGCCTATATTACCGACCACCGGGGAATCCTGCAGCTTTTCTGTGAGCGCCGCTACCTTGCCGACGGCTCTGGAACGGTTGATTTCCTGTTGTCCGGTTAGCACGGCAACGCCAGCAGAGTCATAGCCACGGTATTCAAGGCGTCGCAAGCCTTCCAGTAATATTTCCGTTACGGGACGTTGTGCAATGGCACCTACAATTCCACACATAATTTATATCCTTGTTCGATGTTTACTTCTATTTTTTTTCGTTTTTGTTGTCTGTTGTTTCTTCTTTGGTCTTTTTGCCAGACTGTTTTACTGGCCTGACCCAGCCCTTGATCGTGACCTGCTTTGCTCGTGCCAGCGTCAGCACGCCGGGAGGAGTATCCCGGGTAATTGTTGAACCGGCGCCAATCGTTGTATTTTTTTCGATGGAGACAGGTGCTACCAGTTGTGTTGATGAACCGACAAATACGCCATCCCCTATATACGTTTCAAACTTGTTGGCACCATCATAATTACAGGTAATGGTACCCGCGCCAATATTGACATCGGCTCCCATCGTGGTATCACCAATATAACTCAAATGACTGATTTTACTACCCTTTCCAATCGTAGACTTTTTGATTTCAACAAAATTACCGACCTTGGCCCCGTCTTCCAGAACAGCACCCGGACGGATACGGGCAAAGGGTCCAATTTCACACGCTGCCTTAATGACAGCTGATTCAATGACGCTATGAGGTTTGATGTGCGTACCTGCACCAATCTGACTATTGGTAATAACACAGGAGGAATCAATCACTACATTGTCACCCAGAACAACCTCACCCACCAATACGGTATTGATATCAATACTCACATCCTGGCCAATAGTAACCGAACCACGGATATCCACCCGGGCAGGATCTGCAATACTGGCACCAGCAAGCATCAGTGCTTCTACTTGCTGCCGCTGATATGCCCGTTCAAGCTCTGCTTGTTGCAAGCGGTTATTCACGCCCTGCACTTCCAGCGGATTATTGCAAACGACAGCCTGGACATTACCACCTTCTTCAACAGCCAGCGCAATACAATCCGTCAGATAGTATTCACCTTGTGCATTTTCAGGGCTTAGTTGCTTTAACCAGCGCTTCAGGTCGTTGCCACGTGCCGCGATAAAGCCGGTATTTCCCTCCTTGATCTGGCGTGTCGCATCATCCGCATCCTTTTCTTCGACAATACGGACAATCTGACCCTGATCATTCCGCACAATACGTCCGTAACCAAAAGGGTCATCCAGATAAGTGGTTAGTACACACAGGTCCGCTTCATTTAACCGAGCAAGCAAGGCTTTTAAGGTTTCACTCCGGATAAGGGGCACGTCACCGTAGGCAATGACAACCGCATCCTCATCGTTGATGACATCATTGGCCTGGGCAACCGCATGCCCCGTTCCCAGCTGTTCTGCTTGCAGAATCCATCGAATATGCTCATCCTGGATGGTGTTTTTTACCTGCTCACCACCGTGTCCGTAAACCACGGCCAGTTTGTCTGTAGCCAGGGTGCTACAAGCATCAATAACGCGCTGCAACATCGGTTTGCCACCAATCCGGTGAAGTACTTTGGGAAGCTGGGAATGCATGCGGGTGCCCTGTCCGGCAGCGAGAATAATGGGAAATACGTTCATAATATTGTCTGGTTTTTTGATGTCAGGTTGTTATCGCCAGGTGAGCAGGTTGAAACTTGCTCTGTTTCAATAGTATATAAGGAATCGGTACTCCATATTTTTTCACCCGATGACTGCGCCAGTACTTTTTCGATCCGGTGGTGAGACTAAAGAGGCTGTGGTTTTTTCAGGCTCCCTATACTGGTGACTTCAATACGTGGTCAAAAGAATAAAACGTATCCACCGTGCCAGCGTGAAATCACTCCTAAATAGAGCACCCATAAAAAAGCCGATTGTACTCGCAATCGGCTTTCTGGTTAACCTTTAATTTAAGCCCGAGTTTAAACCCGAATCTGCGATGACTACAGCACAGAGAGCAGAACAGGATGTAACTATTCAGCGTAATCTGAGTAGTTACAACAGGATTTACTCTGTTTTGATTCCAGCACTGGTTTTTATTGCCTTCACTGTAGATTTTGGGGGAATGCGCCCTCCCAGATCCGGGGCATTGGCGTGCATCCAGCTAACGGCGCTGTCAAAATCATGTGCGATGACCTTGCCATTAAAGGTTTTATTCTCAGCAATAACAGGGACACCACTTTCGTTGGTTTCATGACAGGCTGCACATTTTAGCGGCCCACGACTGCCATCCGGATTGTATTGTGGTGGCTGGTTATACGTGGTGGTATCAACACCTGGCGCAACAGGGTACAGGCCATGAATAGACTGATGACAAGCCTGGCACGCGAGACCTGCATGCCCCTTCGAATAACGCATCTGTGCATATTTCCCTGGCTGCGTAATGGGGAAGGCAACACCGCCCTGCCCTTCAACATAGGGTGGTGCATGACAATCTGCACAATGAGGTACACCCGGAGATAGCCAGTAATCGCGTCCATGTGATGCCGCATCATACGGTGCAGCAACAGCACCATCTGCACCTTCTGGCAGGGTCAGTGAAGCAATATCAGCCTTGGGGTTGGTCGACAGAATCACAACATTAGCATCACCATCTTCATCCTTGTGAATCAGTGGCTTGCCATCTTTTGTGGCAATCACAGCAATATCGGCAATGACCCTGTCTCTATCCCAGACACGCAAGATATCTTTCATGTCCGCCAGTTTCGGGATAAAGGTGGAAGGTTTGGTTTTTGGATCCATCCATTGCTCTGTCAGCTCTTTTACCGTCAGCTTCAGCGCCCTGGCAATCTCTTCCAGTGACTTGTCACGCAAGGTCTCACCTTCCTGCCAGAATGCCTGCGTAATATTGTCATGCTGATACAGTATACGACTAAGTTCATTATGACAGTTGGTACACCACAACCCCTTGGCTTCCCCGCCCGTTCCAATCTGGGAGATGTTGCTTTGCAGCCACTTACCGATTGCATTTAAGTGTTCTGGTGTTTCTGCACCATCCCGATCCTTGTTTGGGTTGGAATGCACATCACGGCCCACATAACAGCCTCCTGCAGAGTCACGGTTATCAGTGAGCGCATATGTGTTTTTACCTTCTGGAGTAATGGGGTAGCCTTCCATATTATGATCCATACGGTGAGCAGGATGACACCCCTGGCAGGTGCCGGTACGGCCTTTTGAATCCGACAGGGAGCGAACTTGCAGGTGCCCACGGTGCATGGCCTGACTCAAGGGTTCCAGTGGCGTATCACCTTGCATCTTTTTACCCGTGACGGCCTCTGCCGTACCCCTGGAAACCAGCGCACCAATGACATTGTCGGCATGGCATTTTTGACACAGGATGGGGTCGCGCCCCAGACGGTTGGAGGTGGATCGGCTGTTACTGTCATAATCTTTCAGGAAAGTGGTGCCAAACTTGCCATCGTGTAACTGCAATACCGATACCGAAGTGGCTTTCAGGTTTGCAATCCAGTCACTGGCACCCAGGCTTTTCCAGAAGGCTTTTTCTGCCTTGTACAAGGTATGTTTTTTCCCATTGGCATTTTCATTGGAGTGGCAATTCGCACAGTTTGGAACATCAATCGGGTTGGTGCCGGTAAAACTGATAGGCTTGCCACTATGGCTGTCAAGCACAGGTTTACCCGTAGTAGCATCCATCAGGTCAACCTTCGCCATCTGGAAGGGGCTGATTTCAGACTCAACCAGTTCCAACGGGTTTTTGCCAACCTGACTATCCATAAACGGAGTCAACGGCAACCCCAATGCCTCCCAGATACCGGGGTGTGTGAGCATAATGGGCACATTGTCCAGTACTGGCGATTTGGTATACACAATCGTTCCGGTATGAGAGGAGTAACGCATATGGCCATCATTTAGCGGGTCTCCCGTGGGGCCATGATCGACCGGTATCTTTAATTGAATACCCACATATTTTTTATCTGCATCTTTACTGGTGCCTTTGGCATTGCCCCCTTCCAGATCATCATAGATATACAAGTGGGTAAAATAGGCATTACCGACATTTTCGCCATCTTCATACTTGCCATTGTTATTCAAGTCATAAGGTACGCGCCAGTAATTGAGTTTGACACCTTCCGAATAAGAATTCCCGACATGGCTATAATGAAGCTTCATGCGCTTGTCACCATCTACCAGTACTCGGGGATCCTTTTCATCCGCACCCAGCAGGACAGGCAGAGTGTTCTTGTCTGTCGCCGTTTTGATAACCTGGCTCTGAATAGAGTTGTAGGGAGGAAGAATACAACAATACGTAAAATCAAAGCCGGTACAATGCATGCCCAGTTCATAATTGATCGTGATATTGTAATCATTAATGGGTTTGCGTTCAGACTCCGTCAGCTTCCTGATGATATTCAACGGTTTTTTTACCGGCGAGGCAGCCGCTGTTGAGGCATCAGTCGCAGGGGCGGCATCCGCTATCGCTGTTTCCACTGCTTCTGCTTTATGCGTTTCAGCGGACTCTTCAGCGCTTAACGAAAAGCTGGCTGTTGCGGCAGCAATAGCTACCACTAACGCCACTCTATACCGGGCGCTACCTGAAGCATGAGAATAAAGTGGAAAATCCTGTTTTTGGGTCATTATCTTTCCTCCAAGATAAGATACACGACGAACACCGATTGATGTGCCGGAGAAGGGTATCAATCACGCAGAGCCACACAGCTTCGCCGAGTATCGCAACCTGACATCTCCCCGTCCTTAACATAGGTAAAGAAAGGGCTATTTATTAATGCCAAAGTAATTGCCGGGCGACATACCGGAGGAGTTAAAAGGGTTTTCATTGGACAGACTCCCTGACTCGGTGCAAACGCAGTGAGTTCAAAATTACTACAAAAGAACTGAGTGACATTCCAATGGCCGCCATCCAGGGCGTAACAAAGCCCATCGCAGCAGCGGGAACTGCAAGTACATTGTAGAGAATGGCCCAGGAGAGGTTTTGCAAAATAATGCGCCGGGTTTTTCGCATAAAGTGAATGGCACCTGCCAGATCGCAGTAATCGTGCCGCAGAATCATCAGATCACTGTGACTCTGGGCCAGGTCTGTTGCTTCGCTAAATGTCATGGAGACATTGGCCGCTGCCAGTGTTGGCGCGTCATTGATGCCATCACCCAGCATAAGTACCCGGTGTCCCTGTTGCTGATACTGTTGTAACCAGCTCAGTTTTTGCTGTGGCGACAGGCCTCCATAGGCTTCTGTTATACCGAGAACGGACGCTATCGCACTAACGCTTTGTGGGTGGTCTCCACTGAGAATGACGCTGTTTTTAATGGATGTCAGTGATGCTATTGACTCCAGAAAGGGATGAATACCTTCGCGTAACGGGTCTGTCAGACACAGTATTGCCTGAACACCTGTCTCATTGCCCAGGTACAGGATGCTCATCCCCTGCTGTCGCAGTGTTTCTATCTGTATCCTGTTTTTTTCGTGTAAAGTGGATTGCCCAACAAAGGTTTCGTTCCCCAGTCTCCAGTGATGATGGTTGAAAACAGCTTCTATGCCCTGCCCCGGGTGGTTTTTCAGTTGTGCAACGTGTGTCTCTGGCAAGTCGCTGGCAGCTTCACGAATGGCTATGGCAAAAGGGTGCTCTGAGTGCTGCTCCATACTGCTTGCCAGAGAAAGATACTGTGCTTCAGTCTCGTTACGCCGGCCACCATGAGTACTATCAATTACGATCACCCTGGCCAGTTTGGGTTTGCCCTGGGTTAATGTGCCGGTCTTGTCAAAGACCACCGTATCAATATGGCTTATTTCCTCAATCGCGGACATACGCAAGGCCGTTACATGAAAATGCGCCAGACCTCCCGCACACAGAGACAGGGCAACCGGAGCAGCAAGTGCCAGGGCACAGGGGCAGGTAACAATCAGCACAGACACCATATGAGCGATGGCATAGTGAGGATCAACCCATAGCCAATACAGAAACGTCAGCGTCGCAATCAGTAAAATGGCTGCAACGAATTTTCCGGCAACTTGTTCCGCAATATCGACATAATAGGGTTTATCGTTGACACTTTGTTGAGCCAGCTGCTGGATTTTCCCCAGTGTTGAATGACGACTGGGGCGCTGTACCTCGATCTCCACCGGCTGCTCAACTGTGATTGACCCGCCCATAATGTTGTCGCCCAAAACATGCTGAACGGGATGTGCTTCTCCACTGATCAGGGACTCGTCAAAACGGCTTTGTGCGCTACATAGCACACCATCCACAGGAACTGTTTCGCCCGGTGATAGCTGTATCCTGTCACCGGGCTGCAACTCGATCACCGCTATTTCTTCCAGGGTCTGAGTACCCTGAATAATTTTCCGGGCAGTTGCAGGGATAATTTTTGCGGTACGATCCAGCAAAGCCGTTGCTGACATGCGTGCCCGTAATTCCACATAACGAGCAACCAGAATAAACAGCACAAACATGGCGATGGATTCATAATATACCTCGCCTGTACCCGTGATGGTAGCATGCAAGCTCCCTAGCCATGCCACCAGTAGCCCCAGTGCCACAGGGACATCCATCCCCAGCGTTCTGTTACGAAGATCGCGCCAGGCATTGCGAAAAAACAGTTGTCCCGGATAAGCTAGAATCACACCTGTCGCCAATAAACTGCTCCAGCGAGATAGCGTTATCCATAACGGATATTCGCCTACATCATTGGCTGCTCCAAAAAAATAGCTGCCAATCGCGGTTTGCATCACCATCATGCCGAGAATAATGGCAAAAAGTATACGCTTGATACTACGCTGCTCCTGTTCGCGATTCAGGGCTTCCCGGTATTGGGGGTCAAAAGGATGGGCGCGATAGCCAATGTGATGAATGGCTTCAAGAAGCGTACTCAGGGAAGTTTTTCCAGAATCCCAGCGCACCTTGAGTTGCTGCCCGGTGTAATCGGCCTGCACCTCCAGTACACCTTCAAGCTGTCGTAGTGTCCGTTCATTAAGCCACATACAGGCGGCACATCGAATTTCTTCCAGAATCAGCCAGGCTTCCTTGCAGACTTTTCCCTCTTCTTCACAGGTACGAACAAAATCTCGCTGTATTTCTGGTTTGTCGTAGAGCTTTAGCTGTTTTACCAGATGTTGTGGGGAGGCTACTCCGGTAGTTGCTGTTTTTCCGGTGACTTCACGATAATGATAGTAGTCTTCATTACCCGATGAGACGATAGCATGACACACAGCTTTACAACCCTGACAACAAAAAGATTGTACCTTGCCAAATACCTTGAGTGTCGATGGGTGCTCTTCCAGAACAGGCAGATTACAATGAAAGCAGTGTTGATCTGACATATCTGATTTGTGAAAGCTAAATACCCTGCCTTTCAAATCCCCAATTCCGAAGCTATCTGAAGCTATCTGAGATAGCATGTTGTGAGAGATACAAGAGCCTACTTAGTTCCAAGGGAAGCATAATAATCGGCCAGTTCATTGATCTCCTGGTCACTTAAGGCACTGGCAATAATTCGCATCCGGTTATAAATATCGTTGGCACGGGTACCTGATTTAAATGTCCGCATAATGGTCACAAAATAACTGGGATTTTGTCCTGCCAGTGCGGGCACATCTACAGTAGCGCCTTCGCCCTTATCACCATGACAGGTCGCACAAGGGGGGAGCAGGCGATCACCGTCTCCCTTTCTGGCCAGCCGGATAGCCGTTTCTGTCACTGTTTTGCCTGTTTTTGCCGTCGGCAGGCTTTGTTGAGAATAGTAGACGGCAAGGTTTGCCATGTCCTGTCTGGACAAGGTCGTCGCAAAATTCTGCATAATACCGTGACCACGCGTATTATCCTTGTAATCCATCAACTGTTTATATGTTGCCCCGGCAGGTTGTCCAGATAACGAGGGGAAGTTCTCTGCAAGTGTCGCTGTACCATCTTTGCCATGACAGCTACTACATACCTCAGCCGTTTGCTTGCCCTTCTCACTGTCTGCAAATTTGATCAGATCACGTGTTGCCTTATCCCATACAACCTGTGAAGAAGCTGCCGCAAAGGCACTGCTACTGATTCCCAGGCCCAGCACAACCGTCACCACCGTACAGGTGTTTTTCATCGTCTTCAGCATCGTATTTTTCATCGTTATATACTCCAGGGGAATGTGCCATGCGTTTCCATCAGGAAAAACTGCACGATGGGATATCCATAACTGGCAACCATATAAACCGCGATAACCGCTGTCCAAAAACCAAACCCGTTTAACAAGCCCGGCAACTTTAATACGGGATGAAGGGGTTGTGCATATTCCATTACCGGCCTTTGCACCGCCTTATTCTGAAAATGACTGAAGAATAAATTAATGATCAATAACAGTGCCGAAATAAACAGGATCACGCCACCGACCAGCATTGCTGTTTCATACGGAACCCAGGGTGCCGTAAATTCTTCACTATAAGGCGGAGCCCCAATGCGCCGTGGCTGGCCAATCAGTCCCAGAATGTGCCAGGGCAAGGTCAGTACTAACATGCCGATAAACCAGAGCCATAGCTGAAGACGTGCCATTTTTATCGAATACAGCGGCCTGCCAGTCAAACTCGGCCACATATAATAAGCGATCGCAAAATACATGATGACAGTAGTACCCGCGAAAATCAGGTGGAAATGTCCGGTAATCCACTGGGTATTGTGTACTGCCACATCCATCGAATAGGCCGCATTCACCAGGCCACCCCAGCCTCCTACGGTCAACATTAACAGCGATAAACCACCTGCCAGCACCATGGGATTATCCCAGTTTAATGCCTTGATCCATCCAAACAGTCCCTTTCCACCACGCAAACGACCGGCAACCTCCATGGAAGCAATCACTGTAAAACCGGTAATCAGAGTAGGAATAGCAACCATGAAGGTGCCAATCATATGAACAAATTTCCAGCCATCAGACTGCATGGGATCAACATATAAATGATGCATGCCAATCGGGACACTGAAAACCAGCAACATAAGTATGGCAATACGCGAAAACTCATCGCTAAACAGTGCCCCACCTGCTGCTTTGGGTACCAGTGTATAAAAAGCGATGTAGGCCGGTATTAACCAGAAATAAACGATTGCGTGGAGCGTCCATGAAAACAGTGTTCGAGCCAGACCCACATCAATGGTATCAATCCAGCCCAGTGACCAGGGGATTAACTGAAACAGCACCTCGGATGCAACCCCCAGACTGGTAATGAACCAGAGGATGGAGTTTGCTGTCATGGCATACATGGCCAGCGGTACAGGTGAACCGGGGTTCTGTTTTTTCCAGCTGCTCATGGTCATGATCATCTGTAAACACCACACCCAGGAACCGACAACCAGCAAGCTTGCGCCGATATAAAAAACAGGGTGTGCCATAAGCGGTGGGTAAAATGTATACATAACAGAGGCTTTACCGATAAACAGCATGATTGCTGCCATCGCCGTTCCACCCAGACTGATCAGAAAACCCAGCCAGCCCAGCTTGTCGCCCCCCCAAAGCGGGATATGTAAGGTGCTACGAGCAATCCAGTAACCAAACCCCATAATAAAGAAGGTTGTCAATACAAACCCCATGATCACGCCGTGGCTGGATACGGAACGAAAGTACAACTCAATCACTTCAATTTGTGGAAAAAAACCACTACGTTCCGCTACCTGATAAACACCCATCAGAGAGGCAAGCAAAAAGGTGATAAAGGCTATCCAGATATTTGCCAGAGACAAGCGGCCTGCTTTTGAATCCATTACCTGTGTTGTCATAGTGTGTCTCCCAGCTTGATTTCATCTTTCGGGACAACCCATAAACGTGACCACATATAGTCATGTCCCAAACCGCAATATTCATTACAAAACATCGGAAATTTGCCCGTTTTTGGAAATGTCGTTGTAATTTCAGAAACATAGCCGGGCACGACCATCGTATTCATATTGGTGCCCGCCGTATGCACACCATGCAACACATCCGCACTGGCAATACGAAACGTGATAGGAGTACCCACCGGCACTTTCATATCCTGCGGATAAAAGCCGTAGCGGGCAGCGACCATCGTAACCACCAGAGAGCCATCCTCTGTCTGTCTGAGGCCGAGCTTGTCCTCGGCAAATTCTGCGGACAAGTGCAGTGAGACAGAGTCTATCGTTTCAACATTACTGGGAGGAACTATATTGTGGTTAATCGCATAGGCCGTGAGTATGCCCACCATAGCAAAAGCCATGGCCACACTGAGGATCACCCATTTTTTTTCAGTACCATCTACGTGCATAACTATACTCCTTTAATGTACCGGGCCATGGGGGAGGAAAAAGCCATAAAACATATAGAGCCAGCCTAAAACCATAAATACAGCATAAACCAGCAAGATAGCCCAGGTACCTCTGGGTGCTTCAGCAATCGCCTTTGCTTGCTCTTCCGGCGTGAGTTTGACCATTCAGTTCTCCTTCCTCAGTGTTATTGACTCAACCTGTCAATCGACATATTGGGTACTTCAGCAAGTGGGATTTGAGAAGCACCAGGGGGATACATAAAAACGCCAGACAACCTTCATTGACAACCATTTCACGTGTTTGCATCCAGGCGTCTTTCTGTCAGCTCGTTTTATGTAAGCCAGCGCTATAAACAATACTGTGCACGTACGTCCCTATTGACAAAAGCTTGTAAGCATGCACAGAATCTATCTGTCTCTGATATCTGTTTATTGTTGCTGGCTCTACAGTCATTATTTTTACACTGGAAAATGGCCAACTACCTTAACAAATGTTAATAAACGCTTTATTGCAACTACTCAGCTTGCACTCGTGTTGTTCGATTTCTGCGTTGCAAGTGCTTATTGATACTTCGCTATTTAACGATTTCAATAAACTCAGATTAGGATGCTCATGGGATTTGCAGTAGCTTCTTAGCTCTCGGGCAACCTCCTGGTAGTAACGCATTAAAAAACTGCCCTGGGTTGTTGGACTGTTTTCATAAAAAGAGCGAAATACCTATGAGCCTGCTACCCAAACTTCCTGCCGAACAGCAATTGTCCTGTGAAAACTGCTCGTCACAACGGCATGCCTGGTTTGAAAAATGCAATCAACAGCAGCTAAAAAGCTTTCAACTTTATCGAAATGCACAATGTTTTATAGAGGCTGGAAATTATCTTTTTATGGAGGGTGAAACTCCCAGGGCGGCCTATACTTTGCAAGATGGTTGGGCAATCTGCTTCAAATCCCTTGCTAACGGACGCCGACAAATCCTGTCGGTTGCTTTCTCCGGAGACTATCTTGGCTATAGAACCGACATGAGTGTACCGGTTGATTACTCTGTCATGGCCATGAGTACTTGCCGTATATGTACCTTCTCTGAAAAAAACATTCGGCAGTTACTATTAAAATCTCCGCTTCTCATCGAAAACCTGATCCATATTCAGGAAAAACAGGCCGCCGCGTGCAGAACCCGCCTGACTTATATCGGACAAGCCTCAGCAAAGCAGAAAATTGCTTTCTTTCTAATCAATATATTGGAAAAACTGGAAAGAAGAGGTATGGATATCAGCCAGGATATTGATTTCCCTCTCACCCATGAAGATGTGGCTGATGCCATAGGGATAACCTCGGTTCATATGTGCCGGGTAGCTGTAGAACTACGCAAGGCAGGTATTGTTGATTGTCGCCACAACCATATCCAGGTGCTAGATTTTGAAAAATTGAGTCGTTTGGCCAGAGTAGTCTTTTAGCAATACACGTGGAAAACAGGGTGCCTTCATGCCCCAAAAGAACGATTGGGATTTGGTCAGAGTGGAATTTCTCGATTGGAAGCTAATAGTCACTCTATCAGGGAGATTTTTAAGCAAAAAAATGACGATATTTCAGCCTCAGGAAAACGACTGGGACTTGATCAGAGTCTCCTTAACATACATTATATTTTTATCGCTTCATTCCTTTTATACTCTGCCGTACACGGATGTCCTTCATTCTCATTCCGCACTCAATACCAAACGATGATTATCACGACGGTTCAATATGCCTAAACAACGCAATCTTTTCTCGACTGCCCTGCTCTGCTGTAGTGTATTACCTGGCGCATTACTTTTCCCCCCTGCATTGCCCGCCAAAACAGCGCCTGCTGAATCCGCTGAAACAACCACAGATCGCTCACAGGTTCTGGTAACGATTGACGATACGACGGTTACCCGGGGAGAATTACAAACGGCACTTTCCAGTTCTCCCTTCTATACACAGTTCAATACTCTGGACGAAAACACACAAGCCTCTATACGGGGAGATTTTCTCAAACGCATGGTATCGTCCAAACTGCTGGCAGCCGAGGCGAAACGTCTGGGGCTGGAAAGTTCCGATGCCTTCAGGCAGGAACTGGATGAATATACAAAGGGACTCCTTTATCGCCAATATACTCAATCACTCAGACAAAATATCACCCTGAGCAAACAGGAAACAGATGAGCTTCGAAAAACCTATAAAGACCGCCCTGATGCCTTTACTGCCGCTAAAGCCAGTGCCATTGCACGCAAATATAAAGCACTGCTCAGACTAACGCTGCTCAAATTGCGTGACAATATGCAGGTTAAAATTCATGCGGATCGTATTACTGATAATGTCACCGCCAAAACTGTACTGATGGAAGGTAATAATGGCCTGAAATTAACTTACGGTGACATTGTTGATACCCGGCGTTACCCCGAAACACCCGACCCTGAGGCAGTGCGTGAAAAACTCTATCAGTACATTGAATATATGTTAATCAGTACAGCAGCCAGAGATGAAAAGCTGGATATCAGCAAGCCACTTTCCCGCTACAGGCAACAGCGTCTGCCCGCTATGCTGGTCGAGCAAAAAGCTAAAGAATGGATAAGCGACGAAAAAATACTCCGGGACTACTTTGAAAAACATCCTGAACTGGGACATACCAAAGGTCAGTGGCATATTGGGCAACTGGTTGTTAAAACAGAAGCCGATGCCAAAAAGGCAGAGAAACTCATCCGGGAAGGCAAAAAGAGCCTGTTCGAATTAGCCGCAACAATGACTATCGACCCCTATGGTAAGGCACACAAGGGAGACATGGGCTGGATAACACAAGGCACAGGCATGCCGGAGATTGAACAGGCGCTCAAAAAGCTGAAAAGTCAGGAGCTCAGTCCGGTTATCAAAACTCCTAAAGGTTTCCACCTGGTAACCATTATCGACCAGAAACCCGGACAAAAACTGGGGTTTGGCGCCGTTAAAGATAAAATACGGCAACGGATTATTTCTCAAAACATGGCGCACTACCTGCAAACCTTACAGGCCAGACACCGTATTACCTGGCACGTGCTGGAATCTGACCCGAGTAAAGCCGAGTCACTTGCCAAACGCAAGAAAAGCCTACAATAGCTAAATTACCTCCGGAGCTAAACCAGCACAAGCTCTTTGCAATTCACCAAGTCTATAAAAAACAATAAAAATGACGGAACAAACCAAAAAATTAGCACTCTAAGGCGTCGAGTGCTAAAATTACATCTTACAGGTGATATCAATGGGTAAAACATTAATGCTAAACGATCATACTCTTGCAGTTCCAGGAGCCAGTCTCGAAAACTACATGCATGCCGTTCATGAAATTCCGGTATTGACGGCTGCGGAAGAAAAAGAGATTGCTACCCGCTTGCGTAAAAATGAAGATCTGGAATCTGCCCGCTTGCTGGTCATGCATAATCTGCGTTTTGTGATCAAGGTTGCCAGAGGTTACAGTGGTTATGGCCTGCCTTTGGGCGACCTCATACAGGAAGGTAATGTAGGCTTGATGAAAGCCGTAAAACGCTTTGATCCTACCATGAATGTACGTCTTATTTCTTTTGCCGTACACTGGATTCGTGCTGAAATTCATGAGTACATCTTGCGAAACTGGAAAATCGTCAAGGTTGCAACCACCAAGGCACAGCGCAAACTGTTCTTCAATCTGAGAAGTAGCAAAAAACGTCTGGGCTGGTTCAGCAAGGATCAAATTGATGACGTTGCCAATGATCTGGGCGTGAGTACCAAAGATGTCATCGAGATGGAAAAACGCATGAACGGCACGGATATCGCCTTTGACCTGTCACCCGGTCAGGATGAAGATGGCCCCGCCTTTTCACCCAGTCAGTATCTGGAACATCAAGCTGAAGACCCTGCGGACGCACTGGAAAATGCAGACTGGGAATCACATACCCGGCAACTCTTCTCCTCAGCACTGGATGAACTGGATGAGCGCAGTAAAGACATTATTAGCAAGCGCTGGTTAAATGAGCCTAAAGCGACCCTGCAAGACCTGGCTAATGAATACCAGGTTTCTGCTGAGCGAATTCGTCAGCTGGAAGCGGCAGCCATTAAAAAAATCAAGGCAGCGGTTGTTGCGTACACCTAACTTCATTTTATGCACTATAATAAATATTAGCGGCAAATAGGGGCTATGGATAAGGAAAACTTTCTCGAAGGTTTTTCCTGTCTGAAATAGCATGGTAAGACTGGGGACAGCGGGTACAGCCAGTTGTTAAACCAGAACACCTTCCAGCTAGTGCAGGAAAAGCTGTACCGTAACCGTGTAGCCCTGGATCAGTTAATAGTTGAATTGAATATCCTGATCCAGATATTCATGGATACACTCAGGTGGCGCTACTGTACGACTCCCCAGATCAGCGAGCTAATTTAAGGAGCCTCTGATTAAGCCTGAGTGGAATTTCATCTCACAGAAAATTCGGCCGGCCTTAATCAGAGTCTCCTTAATATTCTTATTTTTTAACATGACAAATAACACACTACGCTCGGAGAGATAATTATGAAAATACAAGCAACTGCATTCGCAGCTTTTATTGCATTAGCTAGTACAGCTTCAGCAGACTGGATGGATGGTTTTAATCAGGGAA
The DNA here is from genome assembly GCA_015490895.1 of Thiotrichaceae bacterium. Classification (GTDB taxonomy): domain Bacteria; phylum Pseudomonadota; class Gammaproteobacteria; order Thiotrichales; family Thiotrichaceae; genus HyVt-477. The sequence continues at coordinate 18,999 of WFWY01000022.1, forward strand.
ATACCCAGGGCTCAGGAGCTGGTAATGCAGCTGGCTGGGGCACAGGTCAGGGAACGGGTTCCGGCAACACTCAGGGAAATGTAAAAGGCTGGGGTACCGGCAAGGGTGATGCGGACGGCACTGTAGATTTTGAAATCAAATTCAAAGGCAAGGGTCGTACTAATATGGACGCCAAAGGCTCAGCCGATGGCGAGGGCAAAGGATCTGGCAATACCGCCTCAAACTGGACGGGAAGTGGTAATACCACAGGCAATACCGCTATGAGCGGCACGGGTGCCAATAATAACTCCGGCTATGGTAGTTCAATGCCCTGGAACAATAACACTGGCTATGGAGGTTCATCCATGCCCTGGAGCAACAACAATAACGGCTGGAGCATGCCCTGGAGCAACAATAATAACGGCTGGAGTATGCCCTGGAGTAATAACAATAATGGCTGGAGTATGCCCTGGCGCAACAACAACAGCGGCTGGAGCATGCCCTGGAGCAACAACTCCACCCCTTATGGTTATGCCCCCTATGGATACGGTTATGCACCGGCCTATGGTTATGCCCCTTATGGCTACATGCCTGCAATGCCAGCTGCACCTCGTCCCGCTGCGCCGGCTACGCAACCGGCTACACCTGCGAGCAAGTAAACAGCTATTCTGGCAATGCTAAAGGCCTGCAACCAGCAGGCCTTTTTTATTCCCTGTATTCGCTGCCAATTTCCGGCCTGCGGGTTACTTTTTCAAACATCAACTGATGTAACCCGTCGGGGTTCAGAGTGTTTCTGTTTGCTGCTCAGGCTGTCCGTTTATGGCATAAGAACCGATATAAACACCTTTGATGTCCTGTTACGTCGCTTATTTACTTCTATACAAATTCGCAGAAGCAGCACGAATTAACCTAGATTTAAGGAGACAAATGGAAGCGTTATAAAACATGGATGATAGCTGGCTTACCTGATAAAATCCGCGCGTGTTTACCAACTATCACTCATCTCAATGAACGCGCTGGAGCAACGTACTGCTATGGCTCTGGCGGCTGTGTATTCCGTCCGCATGCTTGGTCTGTTTCTGATCCTCCCCGTATTGCCGCTATACGGCCAGTCTCTGAGCGATGTTACCCCTTTTCTGATTGGACTCGCCATTGGTATTTATGGGTTGACCCAGGCTTCCCTGCAAATTCCCCTGGGTTTGTTATCCGATAAAATTGGGCGTAAGCCGGTTATCACTAGTGGATTACTGGTCTTTGCACTAGGCAGCCTTGTTGCAGCACTGGCTGGTGATAACTTCTATCAAATTATTGCAGGGCGAGCATTACAGGGAATGGGAGCCATCGCCGCCGCTACGATGGCTCTGGCAGCAGACCTCACTCGGGAGGAACACCGTGCCAAGGTCATGGCGGTCATAGGCATGACTATCGGTATTGCTTTTGCAATCGCCATGGTCACTGCACCAATACTCAACGAATATGCGGGAATATTCGGTATCTTCTGGATCACATCCGGCCTGGCGCTTCTGGGAATTCTGCTCATCCTGTTCGCTGTACCTACTCCAGTGAAGACCATCGCTCATCGGGATGCCGGCATTATCGGCGGATACCTCAAACCGGCTCTGGCGAATCCTTCCTTGTTACGCATCGACCTGAGTGTTTTTTTATTACACCTGATTATGACAGCAAATTTTACGGTGATTCCAGTGATACTAAAGACAGAACTGGGCTTTGCCGATATTGACCATTGGAAAGTCTATTTGCCCATTTTTATTATCTCTTTTATCCTCTCGGTGCCACAGATTATTATCGCTGAAAAGTATCAGAAGATTAAACCACTACTGCTGTTTTCAATTCTTGTAGTGGGCGTGGCACAAGTTATTCTTGGCAGTAATCATGCCAATTTCTACCCGATGCTGCTGGCTTTTCTACTGTTTTTTATCGGCTTTAACTTTATGGAAGCCATGCTGCCCTCACTGGTCGCCAAGTATTCCAATGTCAATACCAAGGGAACCGCTATGGGGGTATTTAGTACCGCGCAATTTGGTGGTATTTTTGTCGGTGGTGTCGTGGGAGGCTACGTTGCTACTCACTGGGGAAGAAGTGAAGTCCTGTATATGGGAGCAGTCATTACCGGCGGCTGGTTTCTAATCGCCATGACATTACCCCGACCTGTCTTCTATAAGGCTCGTACTATCCATCTGAAAGAAAACTTTTTACAGGAACCATCTCAGACCCTTGCACTATTATTAAAAGTGTCCGGCGTTAAGGAAGCCGCTATTGCCCCCGAAGAAGGAACCGCTTATTTAAAAGTAGATAAAAATCTGGATCAGTTGCTACTGGATACTTTTACTGATTAGTGATTAATCGTTATCTCAGCCCTGAATTCAAAATGAGGGAGACACTTCCCTGCCCGGCATCATTCATACAAGGCGTTGGTACGTGCTGCCAGAATGAAATCATTAGGGTGAAGCCCACCAATCAGGTGTGTCCACCAGGAGACTTTTACTTTACCCCATTCGGTTAGCAAAGCCGGGTGATGGTCGGCAGTCTCGGCTATATCACCCACCGCATTGGTAAAATCCAGTGCCTCGACGAAGTTCTTGAACGTAAATGTCCTGGTGAGCTGCTGCACACCGTTTACCGTTTCTATCTCCCAGCCTTCAAGCCGTTGTAGATAGTTGTCACAAGCACTGGCTGACAAAGGGCTATCCGTCTCATGACACCTCTGACAATCTTCCTCTGATAGTGAAAGCATGATAACTCCTTTGGCTAAATAGCCTTTGTGAAAGAATGAATATGAAGCACCCCTGACAGGGTGCCGGTTTGCAGCTTGTTACCCTAATGAAGGGGATCGTATCACTGCCATTTTTTCGATCTGCATATCCTCAAATGTATAGGGTATACCCCCTGTACCATAGCCAGAATATTTCAGGCCTGCAAAGGGCATCCAGTCAACCCTGAAAGCGGTATGATCATTGATCATCACCGCAGATGCTGACAATCGTTGATAGGCATATAATGCAGTATCAATATTACTGCTCGCGACAGCTGCCTGAAACGAATAAGGCAGTGCATTTGCCTGCTCTATCGCATCCTCAATATCGTCATAGCTATATACGCATACTACCGGGCCAAAGATCTCCTGCTGACTCACCTTGCTTTGCTTATCTGGATTCAATAATACAGTGGGGGAATACAATGCCTCGGCAAGGCGCTGCCCTCCTGATACCAGCTCTGCGCCTTCTGTCACTGCTTCCTGCACCCACTGCCCAACACGGTTCACTTCGTCATGTCGAATCAGGGGGCCTATGTCGGTTTGTTCTAATGCAGGGTCTCCAACCTTCATTGCTTTCCCCAGAATAGCCAGCCGTTCTGCGACTTCACGTGCTATGGAATGATGGGCAAAAATCCGCTGCACCGATACACAAACCTGACCGGCATGGTAAAAACCTGCCTTGGCTAATAATGGGATCATATCATCAAGATCTGCATCTTCCGCAACAATCACCGGGGCAGCACCGCCATGCTCCAACGTACAGCGTGTGCCGGGAGCCAGTTTGCTTTTCAACATCCAGCCTACTTTTGCGCTGCCGATAAAGCTGAAAAAAGCAACACGGGGATCAGTCACCAGCGCTTGAGCTGTTTCATTATCGACCGTCATTACAGCCTGACACCAGCCCTCTGGCAAACCGGCGGATGCAAATAACTCTGCCAGTGCAAAGGCTGAAAGCGGTGTATCTCCCGCCGGTTTCACGATGACGGGACAACCACTGGCAATCGCCGGGGCAATCTGGTGAACAATCAGGTTAATCGGGTGGTTAAAGGCACTCACTGCAACCACAACACCAATAGGCTCCCTGTGGGTAAAGGCAACCCGGTTAGCAGATGCCGGATTAATCCGCATGGGAATCTCACGTCCACCATTATTGCGAACACACTCAATACAGTTCAATATACCATCAATGGCTCGATCCATCTCAATTCGGCTATCCAGCAGGGGTTTACCCCCTTCAGCAATTGCTTGCTCAACCAGCACCTCATAGTGTTGTTCCATGAGTTCTGCCATTTTCTTCAATATCTGGATACGCTGCTCGGCAGGTAACCACTGATCCCTGTTTGCAAACAGGGCAGCAGCCTTGCTTAAAGCCTTATCTACACCTTCCTTGTCAATCGTTTCAACAGAGCCCACAGGGCGACTATTATAGGGTGAGTGAACAGTTAAACGACCCGCAGCGGTAGCATTGGGGACTTGTAACAAATAATCCATACTGGTTCCTTAGTGGGACTCTGAACATACGACAGGAAGTATTCTTGTCGCTAACATTGATAAATATAGACAAAGAAAGGATATGTAGTAAGAAAATTTAACCCGGAGCTTGTCCGGGAATAGGAAGCGTAGCGAAGATCACAACTTCCTGAACACGCTGAGACGATTAATTAATCAATAATACACAGTTTTTTTTGATTTATGTCAACAATGATATTACTATTGGGATAGAATATATCTCATCAGCCACCCACAAGAGGATAGTAATATGCTAAGTGTACAAGAAGCCGAGGTTTTTCCAGGCAAACGTCCCAATAAAGCAGATAGCCACCGAAGAAGCGTAAACAGCATTGAACAACGCGCCCAGAGTAAAGGACTTGAGCTAACCCCCGAGCGTCTTGAGGCCATTGAATTTGTTCAGGACTTCTATGAACACTGTGATGATTGCAAGAATGCGCGCCAGCTCATGAATATTATGCATCAGGAATTTAAAGACAGAGGTGGCAAGAAATATCTGTACCGTCTGTTTCCCAATGGCCCACTCTCAACTATCCATGACCTGATCGATTTACCCAACCTCAATAATCAGGTGGATTTGGGCTTTGGAACATCCTATTAGTTGAGTCCGTTGTGGCTGTTGCCGGGCTTTACTGTAAATAAAGATAAAGAAGAGGAGCACACCTGCCAATCAAGATCGCGGTAAAGCACGCTCATCCAACCGACTCACCCACATTGCGGTTCCTCCAGCAACACTGACCGGCATGGCAAAAAAGTTGACCACTGGCAGGGTGGTCAACAGCATAACGCCACTACCGAAACCCAGAGAAACAAAGCGGTTTTTCTTTAATACAGCCAATTCTTCCTTGAAAAACAGCTCATGGTTACCCATGGGGTAATCTGCATATTCCAGTGCGAGCATCCAGACGCCGTAAAGCACCCAGGCAAAAGGAGCGATGATATTCAGACCGGGGATGACCGTAATAATCAATAGCAGGATTAACCATTTCAGCATGTAACTCATCTTTCGCCCTTCACTGGCCAGGGTTCTTCCCAGCACAGAAATAACGGAATGCTCACTTTCAGTAAAATCCGTCTGTCCCCGTAGTTGCTGTTCCACTTTATGCGCCAGGGCCGAATTGAAAGGAGCTGCAATCAGGTTGGCTATCATGGTAAACCCGTAATACACCGCAATAATCACCAATAGTGCAAACAATGGCCATAATATCCAGGTAATGGCTGTCTCCAGCCACCCCGGTAACCAGGAAATACTGCCGAGGAATGAATCCATCAATCCGCTAAATTGCGTGTATCCAGTATAAATAGCTACCGAAAATACTACTATATTGACCAGCAGAGGAACCACTGCATAACGCCGAATACCTTTGCTCCCAATTAAGGAGAAACCCTTGAGCAAGTACCCCAGGCCTTTGAAATAGTTTTTAATCATCGTAACTTCCTGCTCGTCAAACAGCGAGGCTACTGCCCTCTGGCGATAAACTTGTTGAATTCAATTTCATGAATTCTCGCCTAGAAGCGGTAGCTAACACCCAAAGAAATAACCGGGTAGAACTTGTAATCTTTCAGCTCATTATTAAGATTTTGTTCTTCCTTGGTCAACTCACTTTGGAAAGTGGCATCGGTCGCCAGATTAATAGCCTGATTGGTGGCTATATCTCTTGCGATGCCGGATGCCGTCAGACTGGCCTTGGGGCTTCCCTGAAATAACACACCAGCATCCACATTGAAACGCCACTTACTGCCTGTTTTGATGGCATTTCCCCAGCCAATACCCAGATAAGGCGCTACGTTTTGAAAAGACACATTCGTATTTAATCGCGAATTACTCAGATCATAGAAACGATCACCAATCTGAGCGTTGGTATTACCAGCACCGGTGGCATTTAAGTTGAGTTCGTTACTATTGTTATAGACGCCACCCGTGAGTCTGAAACCGCCTGCCATCGGGTGATAGTCCAGCAAGCCGCCAAAGGTACCTGCCTGTAACTCTCCTTCATAGCGAATACCATCGATGGTATCATCCCGGTTGATATTGCCACCATTAAGATTAAGACGTGCATTCAGTTTATCACTGATGTTATAGGTGGCATCCAGACCCAGGCCCAGTGTGCCAACCTTCCCTGTAATCGCAAACTTACTGTCTGCCGCCTGTGCATTCGCCAGGTTGCTACTGATCAGAATAGTCAGCATAAGAGAAGAATAAATAGTAATTTTTTTCATATAGATAAACCCATTTGTTAATTTAATTTTTAGATTCGTTCGGTACTTCATACTATCGCTTTCTGGCGCATTCCCCGCAAGGCAAGAAGTGCTGAACCGTATGCTGCTTCACTGTGCATTACCGTCTGGATAGTCGCTTTTAAGTTCTTTTCACGTAATTTTTGCCAGGCTGCATTTTGGCTACCCCCACCGACAGTCACTATTCTGTCAACCGTCATACCCGTTAGCCGCTGTAGGCATTCATAACCTTGTTTCTCAACTTGTGACAGACTTTCCAGCAACGCCTGAAAAAAAACCACATCACTTTCAGGACGTGGTTCTAACTGTGGCTGTTTGCAAGGATCATTCTTCGGAAAACGCTCTCCCGGAAGCAGCAATGGATAATAATGTAAACCCGTGGGTAATTCTACAGCAACCTGCTCACTCAGTGCCATTATCTGCTGATAACTGAAAAAGTGACTCAGTATTCGCGCGCCACAGTTCGACGCCCCACCCACCAGCCACTGGTCAAAATAAGGCTGGCTATACACGCCGTATTTTTGTGAAGTCACTGGCCGGTCTGACAAAATCTTAAGCACCAGAGTGCTCCCCAATGAAGTGACCGCAGAGCCCAGCTGACGGATACCCGTTGCCATGACCGCAGCAACACTATCAGTCGTTCCCGTCACCAGCTGTAACGCCGGATCAAGACCGTTTTCTATCGCAACGGTTGCCTTGATGGTACCTGCAACGCTACCCGGTGGGCGCACTTCAGGCAGGTTGGCAGCACTCACACCAGCGGCTTGCATCCAGTGTGACCAGCATTGCCCAGGCTTGTCGTACCCCAGCTTGAAACAGTTATTATAATCACTAACCGGCGCACACCCACGCAGCTTTGCCTGTATATAATCGGCCTGTGAAACGATCATTATATCGTCAGTGTTTTCTTTTTCACGGGATTTACCGGACTCCCGATACTGCTTCAACAGACGCAAGGCACGCACAAAAGTATCGCTACAGGATGCCAGATCAATACCCTCCTGTGTAAACCCTGCATCATGATCATCATAATACAGGGGAGCACTGAGTGCCTCACCTGTATGTTTGTTGATCAGCACCAGAGTACCCGATGTGCCATCCACTGCCAGAGCACAGATATCCCCGGCAACGGCTGTCGGCAACTGTTTAAACACAGACTGGATGGCATGCCACCATTGTTGGGTACTTTGCTTATTACCCGGCTCCCGGTGATCTATTCTGGCCTCTGCAAGAATAGATTTGTGCTGATCAATCACACAGAGGCGTGTGCCGGAAGTTCCCAGATCCAGCCCGGCATAACAGGGCATTATTTTATGGTAGCTCAACTCTGACAGGTAATGTCCAGCCCGGCTTGCGATGTTCCGCCACTACGGTTGTATAAATACCACCGCGCACATTAAACTCTGCTGTCAAGCGCATGAATCGTGGTTGGGTAACTTTAACCAGATCATTTAAAATCTCGTTCGTTACCGCCTCATGAAAAGCCCCCTCTTCCCGAAATGACCAGACATACAGTTTCAGTGACTTTAACTCAACACAGCATTCATCCGGTACATACTCAAGCCGCAACTCGGCAAAATCGGGTTGCCCGGTTTTCGGGCACAAGCAGGTAAACTCCGGAATGCTGATACGAATCGTATAATCCGTATCCTGCTGCGGGTTAGGAAAGGTTTCCAGCGCTTTGGAGGGCGTAGTGCTCATGACATTCATCCATTAATAAGTAAACCCGTGCATTGTATCGCAATTATGGGTTTCCCATAACCGTGGCTTTGGTTATCATTAGCCCTCATTCACAATACAGATACCCCTTTTACGTGCGACTCAGCAAAATCAAACTTGCAGGCTTCAAATCCTTCGTTGATCCCACCACTATTGACTTGCGTAGCAACCTGACAGGTATTGTCGGTCCTAATGGTTGTGGCAAATCCAACACGATTGACGCAGTGCGCTGGGTAATGGGGGAAAGCTCCGCCAGGCATTTGCGAGGGGACTCCATGGAGGATGTCATTTTTAATGGCTCATCCGTACGCAAACCTGTAGGACAGGCATCGGTGGAGCTGGTATTTGACAATACGGATACTTCACTGGGGGGGGAATATGCCAAATTCTCGGAAATAGCCATTAAACGCCAGGTTACCCGTGAGGGCGGCTCCAAATACTTTCTCAATGGCTCCAAATGCCGACGCCGTGATATTACAGATATTTTTCTTGGAACAGGTCTTGGCCCGCGCAGCTATGCCATTATTGAACAAGGCATGATTTCACGCCTGATTGAAGCCAAACCAGAAGAGCTACGCGTCTACCTGGAGGAAGCAGCGGGTATATCAAAATACCGGCAGCGCCGCAGAGAAACCGAGAACCGTATCCGCCATACACGTGAAAATCTTGATAGACTCAATGACTTGCGTGAAGAAATTGATAAACACCTTAAACAGCTAAAACGACAGGCTAACGCTGCCGAACGCTATAAGACATTCAAACAGGAAGAGCGCCGTCTGGAAGCCGAATTACTGGTACTGCGCTACCAGGAAATTCGTGACAGTATTGCCATACAGGAACTCAAAATTGGTGAGCAAGGCACCCTCCAGCAACAGAAAATTGCCGATTTGCGTACGACTGAAGCAGCGATTGAGGAACAGCGCAGCTTGCACCTGTCCGCCAATGACAAACAAAATACCCTGCAAGGAGAGTTTTATCAGCTAGGTGCAGAAATCTCCCGCATCGAACAAACCATCAAACACCAGCAAGAAGCAAAAGCACGCTTTGAACAACAGCTCAATGAAATCCAGCAAGAACTTGCCACCAGTGAACGCCATCTACGGGAAGACCAGGAAACTATCATCCGCAGTCAACGTGATATTGAAAGCCAGCAGCAGCAAAAACAAACGATAGAGACAAGCCTTGCACAACACAAGCAGGCTTACCAGCAGGCAGACCAGGCGCTGACAGACTGGCAAGCCCAATGGGCGACACTACAGGAGAATATTGCCCAACCCACTCAGCAGGCGCATATTGAACGCACCCGAATGGAACAGCTCGAACGCCAGATTCAACAGCACAAAAACAGGCTGGAACGGCTGGAAACACTACCCCGCCAGGCAGACACCCCGCAACTCCAGGCAACCCTGGCAAGCTACGAGTCAGAACGACAGGAAATCACAACACACTACGAAACAACGCGAGACACATTACAACAAACCTCAGCAGAGACCGAAGCGCTTGAGGTAGCCCTGCGGGAATTACAGGAACAACTCAACCAGGCACGCTCAAAACAGCAAACAACGGCAGGTAAACTGGCCTCATTGACAGCCTTGCAACAGGCTGCACTGGGCAAGGATCAAAAGCGCTCAAAGGACTGGTTAAACCAGCATGGACTGAGCAGGCAGATCAGGCTGGCTGAAACCCTGAAAGTAACCCCTGGCTGGGAAAAAGCCCTGGAGACGGTTCTGGGGAAACAGCTAGAGGCCATTGAAGTTGAGGATCTTGAACAGCTCGGGCAACAACTCCTGCAAACACTGCCAGCCGGCACCTCCCTGTCTTTTTTCCAGCGTGAAAAAAATCATGCAACCATTGAACAGATACCCAGACTGTTTATTAATAAACTCCAGTCCTCATCTGCAGTTGTTGACCAGCTCCTGGCACATATTTATTTTGCAGACACCCTCACCGATGCACTACAGCTGCGACACAAGCTTGATCCTCATGCCTCTATCATCTGTCAGGATGGTACCTGGCTGGGGAAAAACTGGCTACAAACCAGTGCCGGAGGCGATCCTCAGGAAAGCATCCTTTCCCGAGCAAAGACTATTAAACAACTCACTAGCAGCCTGAATCAACTGGAGCGGCAAGTTACTGAACTAGAGGCTCAACTTGAGCAAAAGCAGCAGCAACTTGCACAAACCCGGCAACAACGTGACGCGTCACAAAACAAACACAATGCGTTGCATCGCAAACAATCACAACTGGAAAACAACATCAACACCCTGCGGCAACGTATGGAACAAAACCGGCAACAGGAAAAACAACGCAAGGATGAAAAAAACGAATTGCACAAACTGATCCAGACACTGGAACAGGAACACCTGCATGCTACCGAGCAACGCAACGCAGCGGTCACACAGGTAGAAGTGCTCTCCGCTGAGAAGCAACAGTTGCAGCAACAGCAGGAGGCACTAACAGAGCGCATAAAAACAAGTCGTCAACGCATGCTGGAAACCCAAAGCCGGCAGCAACAGCTATCACTGCGAATTGAATCTCTGGAAAAAACCTTACAGCAGGCACGTCAGCAAATCGAACGAACCAGTGAACGGGTGCAGCGACTACAGCAGCGCCAGCAGCAATTATTAGATACTCAACAAAAGGACGACACGCCAGACCAGGATTACCAGAAACAACTGGAGAGCCTGCTCGAAAAGCGCAAGCAACGTGAGCAACACCTACAGCAGGCACGTACAGAATTGCAACATATTGATCATCAGATACGGACATTAAATAATCAACGCATCAAACAGGAGCAGGCTATAGAGCAGGTGCGTGATACCCTGCAAACCTTGAAACTTTCCTGGCAGGAGTCCTCTGTACGTATGAAAACCTTGCTGGAACAATTCGCAGAAACTGATTATGAGCTTGATGCTGTCGAAGCTGCCTTAGCGGATGACGCTCATATCAAAAACCATCAGCAACAACTGGAATACCTGCGAGGAAAGATTCAGCGCCTGGGAGCTATCAACCTTGCTGCTATTGATGAATTTGAACAGGAATCAGCGCGCAAGAACTACCTGGATGAGCAAAATGATGACCTGATCAAAGCGCTGAACACTCTGGAAACAGCCATTGGAAAAATTGATCGGGATACTCGCAGCCTGTTCAAGGACACCTTTGACAAAGTCAACAACCAGATTGGTGACATGTTTCCACGTCTCTTTGGCGGTGGCAAAGCTTATCTGGAAATGACCGACAACAACCTGCTCACCACTGGTGTGGTAATCATGGCACAACCACCGGGTAAAAAAATCTCCAATATTCATCTCATGTCAGGTGGCGAAAAAGCGCTGACAGCCGCCGCCATGGTCTTCGCTATTTTTGAGTTGAACCCGGCGCCCTTTTGTATGCTGGATGAAGTGGATGCCCCGCTCGATGAAGCGAATGTGCGACGTTTCGCTGATCTGGTCAAACACATGTCAGAACGTATTCAGTTTATTTTTATCACACATAACAAAACCACGATGGAAGTTGCGGAAAACCTGATAGGTGTTACCATGCGCGAACTGGGTGTATCACGCACTGTAACGGTTAACGTTAATGATGCTGCGGAAATGTCCAACGCATAAACGCTTCTCTGGAGACCCTGTATGGATCTGGTTAGTCTGCTTATCATGCTTCTTGGAATTGTCGTACTACTTGGCCTGTACCTGATGAGCCGCCTGTATGATCAACAGCCTGCCAGACAAGCGGACAAGGACATCAGTATCCCGGTCTACACCGATACAAACGGAAAACAGCTATCTTCCATCAAAGTGGATATACCTGCAAAAAATACAGAAAACCCTGCTTACACACGAATCCACAAAACCCCAGCGTCCCGTGCAACCCAGGCTCAAATCTCCACGCCCGCTAAGAATCAGCATGTACTGTTTATTGCCGCCCAGACGCCTGCTCAGCTAAGCGGTGACAAAATAGTTTCCAGCATGCAGCAACTTGGACTTACCCTGGGTGAAAAAGATATTTATCACTACACCATCAAGGACAAAAACCTGTTCAGTATCGCCAATGGCATTGCCCCCTGGACGTTAAAAGATTCTGACCTGCTTGGAAAGACAACCCCCGGCCTGTCACTCATCATGAAAATACCTACCCCTATCGACAGCGCAGCCGCTATTGATACCTTTGTTGATATTGCCGAAAAACTCGCCCTGTCGGTCAATGGCGAACTTCAAAATGCCCAACAACAGCTTTTTCTGCCTACAGATAAAGAAACCCTGCTAAATAGCCATGTGCAGGCCTGAAAAACTAAACTATACTCGCTTTATAGCTTCATCATAACGACCGAAGGGTTACTCCCCGCAAATACAAACAGGTACGGGTTCCATGTTCTTCTCAAAGCACCCTGTTCAAACAGGTTTTCTTCTCTTCACGCTGGGACTAACGGCCTGCTCCCAGGGTACACATCCCTTACTGGCCAAATCTGCTACAAAACACGATAGTGCTTTTTACGGTACTTATCTGTTTGTCGGCAAATGTCAAAACAGTATCGCCAGTGAAAACCAGGTTAAGGGGCTTTTTACCCGGGAAATTATAGCTACTCTGGCAGGCGGCGCACTCAAGACTGGTATCGACTGGCTAGGCACAGCCTTGCAAAAAGCGGCCAAACCGGATATCGACAAAACCACCATCAGCAGCAATCTGACCTCCATACAACAACTGTCAAGCACTGCAAACATCTGCATCCAGGTAGCCAGAGGCCAGTTTCGTTATCAACAGAATAATTCAGGATCCCGGGATACAGGCTCCAGAAGTTTTACTAATGCCTTGCCTGCCAAGTCGGGCAAACACGCAGCCGCGCCTGTCTATCTTGTCGAGGGAACAGAAGAGCTGTTTATTGAAATCCTGCCGATTATTCGTGACCAGGTTATTTCATTTACGCCGCTGGAAGTCCGCTATAGCGGATATACAGCCAATGATCGCCGTAACAAACACCCCAGAGATCTGGCCATTTTCGTTGGCTACTCTCCCATCAGTAAAGATATTACCCAGGGCGATTTTACCGGACGCCTTATTGACTTTGGCACATTACAACCCCGAAAAAACAAACCCGCTATCAATAAATATGTCAGCGCTGATGGCAAACTCTCACTGGTCAAGCAGACACAGTGGCTTGCCTTGAATGACACCAACAAACCAGTAACGCTGGCTGTTACGCTGATTGAGACACGCCAGCCCGGACGTTTTGCAAGCTTCATGGCAGAAGTATTTAACTCCAGCAAGGCCGATATAAAAACTCAGGCTGCTGCGGCACTTGCCGAACTGGAGATCTTCAAAAATACCAGAGCACTGGAAAAAGAACGGCTGGAGGCAGAACGAGAGCAATTACAGAATCAGCAGGATTACTTCGAAGCCGAAGCGGCTGTGCTGTCAGGTATTGAAAAACTGGCAGCCCTGTGTGCTTCCCAGCCTGTTAGCAAAACAGACATCTATAACGCCCAGAAAGATGTCTATCTGGCCAGACTCAAAGCAAACATTAGCGCGGTACTGGCAGGAAAAAGTCGACCTTATAATCCGTCAGAAATAAAACCACCAAGCGGTATTTGTCAGTGAACTGGAAGCTATCCAAGAATAAGAAGTGTAACGAAAACCACAGGATTGACATAAGAACGATTTCAACAGGTTCAGATTATGATGATCATGGGATTTGCAGTCACTTCTTGGTTTTTGGATGGTTTTTGGACAGCCTTCTGGAGAGTTATCTACTGGCGATCCAGACGGTTCGGGGTTTTACGCACAAACTCCCCATCAATGATATGCTCATCAGAAGATGGAGGTCCTCCAGCAAAGCCGCCCATCATGGGGTTCATTGAGGCCGAGGAATGTCTCAGTATCCATCTGGCAAAAAACTTTCTGGTCAATGGCAGCAAGCACAGAAAACCTGTAAAGTCCGTGAAAAAGCCAGGCACCAGTAACAAACCACCCCCCACAAGCAGAAACACGCCTTCCAGCATCTCTCCAGCGGGGGTTTTTCCTTCCATCATGTTTTTCTGAAACCGCCCCAAGGTTGACAGGCCTTGCTGCCGCAACAACCAAAGCCCGACAATAGCCGTAAAAATAACCAGAAATACCGTTCGCCATGCGCCGATGCTCTCACCGACCTTAATGAGAAAATAAAGTTCGACCAGGGGAACAGCCAGGAACAGTACAGCAAAAACAGGGAAGAGTCTCACAACTTCAATCTCGGTAGATTAAGGGGTTAAATGTCCATGGCTTTATTTGAAAGATTATCCCGTAACAGAAGAACCGCTTCATACTCCAACAAAGTATAAATCAACAAAAACCTGAGCACTCGCTTATACATTAGTGCGTACGAAAAATAAATCAAGTTGTATTATTGCGGATTCAGATTTAATACACACAACAGGAGCTGGGCATATTGACTCAGGGTCAGGCTGCTGCCTGTACATTTTCCAGTCTTTCCAGTGGTAACGGACGACCGCAGTAATACCCCTGGGCGTAATTTACACCCAGACGATTCAGGAGTTTAGCTGTATGTTCATCCTCAACAAACTCGGCAATGGTCTTTAGATTCATTGCCTTGGACATGTGACTCAACGAGTGGATCATGGCCGCATCTATCTGGTTGGTTTCGATGTTACGCACAAACACACCATCAATTTTCAAGTAATGAATAGGTAAATCACGAATATAATTTAATGCCGATAAACCACTCCCAAAATCATCCAATGAGTTGCTACAACCAATCGTTGCCAGCTTGGTTAACAATTTACGGGCATGAGTGAAGTTACTGATCACATCCGCTTCAGAAACTTCAAAGCATAAAGAGCTTGCATTCAATCCATAGGTGCCAAGCTGCTCCAAAACAAAAGCTGAAAAGCTTTCATCCAGTAACGACGCGGCTGAAAGGTTAATCGTAAACTCCCTTGGGATACAGTCCTGCATACTGGCATTGAGTCTGGCCAGTCTTTTCATGGTCTTGCGTACCACCCAGCGATCAATTGAGCGGCTCAGGCCATAACGTTCGGCAGCCGGGAAAAAACTGCCCGGCCTCAGTACCCTGCCGTTATAGGGTAAACGCACATAAACTTCATAGCGTTTCTTACCATCTTTCTCTGCACTTCCCAGGGGAATAATAGGCTGCACAAACAGTTTGAATTTATTCTTATCCAGCGCATCCCGAATGATATCCTGCCAGTTATCGGCACCCATATTACTAACCGACTGTGTGACATGCGAGGGATCATGAATGTAAAGCTGGTTTCTACCCTTCTTCTTGGCCATATAGCAAGCATCATCGGCGATTTTACAAAGGTCATGCAAGCCGGACACCGTAACCCCTGAATCAAACTCAACAGCACCCATACTCACACCCACAACAAAACTCTTGTCACCCCAGCTAAAGCGTAATGAAGAGACACTATTAATCATGTCATTGCAGCGCAGTTTTGCCCTTTCTACAGGACAGTCCGGAAAAATAACCACAAACTCATCACCACCTATCCTGGCCAGAAAATCACTCGCCCTGGCATGTTTCCGGAAAATATCAGCAAGCTGCTTTAAAAGCTCATCACCGGCTGCATGCCCTGCACTGTCATTGACGGGTTTAAAATTATCCAGATCCATATAGCAAATGACATTTTTACTACCCGGACGAACAATTTCAGGGAACTTTTCGATGAATTTATCAAAACCCATACGATTCACGAGACCCGTCAGATGATCTCTTTCTGCCTGCCCCACCAGCTTGTCCATCATTTTTTGCTGGACAGCCAGATCCTTGCCAATCAGACCAACACTAATCACTTTACCGCGATTATTGAGTATCGGTGATGAACTGATAAGAAAAGTGGACTGATCACCATTGCGATCACAGGTGACATCTTTATAGGTCAACCCATAATTGGCAACACGAAACTGGGTTTTAACCATTTTCAAAATGGCCCGTGTGTCGGTATCCGACAAACCAAATTCATTTGCAATCTGCGTCAGACTTTGACCAACCAATAAGTCATCCCCTTTCCCCAGGAATTTTTGAGCTGCGATATTGGTCGCTTCAATAGAAAAACGGGAATTGACCCGAATCAGTGCCGAGTCGGCAGAGACTACTATTTTTTTATGATCGGTCAGGTTGGGAGCCCCTGAAAAAAACCATTCACCGTTGCGATGCAGGCGAACCACCATCATGCCAATCAGGGTGATACACAAAAAAACCAGCGAGACAGTTAACCTGCCAAAACTACCACTGTTGTCGTCTGAAATCAGTTCACTAACATCAAACCCTGCCAAAGCACTATTCGTAAACGACCAGAAAGCCGCTATAAAGCCAATGATATAACGTGAAAACTTCATTGCTTGAGCCCGTATTATTATTATTTTTAAATTCAGGAGAATAGTTTATCGAATCCTGTGCCGGATAACCATCTTCCTCGTATAGAAGGTATACGAGCTGCCCGGTATAAGAGAAATAAAGTTAAAAAGCATTAATAACTAACTGAATAGTATGTATTCCTGATAATCTATGATAAAATAATCAGGAGCTTGTCCTGGAAGAGTGAAGCGATTACAAACTCCATGAGCATCATACTTATTGAAATCGTTGAGGACTCAGCGCCAACCTGCCATCAAGCCCGGAACTGGTTGGAGTACTCATCATGAAATCCCAGAGTCTCCTTTAGGAGCCTCTGATTAAGTCCGGTCGAATTTCCTGTGAGATGAAATTCGTCAGTTTTTTGATAGAAAAGTTAGTAATAGTCATTCTA
>WFWY01000023.1 GCA_015490895.1 Thiotrichaceae bacterium
ATACTGTTATGCTGGCTATTGATAAACGTGTCCATGAGTTTTTTGTCCGTAGTCTTCAGCTGGACTCATTTACTATGCAATTGGAGTATGAGTGATGATGGGGTGGATAAAGCCGATTTCCTCAATTTTGAACTCCGAAACTTGAGTTATACGTTTTCGACATGCCATCAAAAGGGACATTGGCTTCACAACTGCAACCTGACATTTTTATCACTCACTTGTTAAACCGGAATCATTGCAGTAAGTTTACAAGCTACAGTCACTGTAGCTTCAAGAGTTTTCCATGAGCCATCGCTATTCCATCGGCCAATTGGCCCGGGCTGGTCACAGCAAGGTGCAGACGATTCGATATTACGAGCAGGTTGGCCTGCTGAAAAAAGCGCAAAGAAATGCCGGCAATCAACGCGTTTATGATCAAGCACAAATGGACCGGCTGAAGTTTATCCGTCACAGTCGTGAACTGGGATTCTCGCTGGAACAGATTCGTGAGATTTTGGCCTTGAGCGACAACCCGGACCACTCCCGTCTAGAGGTCGATCAAATAGCACGCAACCATCTAAAGGATGTCGAATCAAAGATTGAACGCTTGCAGGGGATGCGCAAAGAACTGAAACGCATGATCAACCAATGCAGCGGTGATCAAATTGCCGATTGTCGAATCATTGAGGTTCTATCCGATCATCAGCTTTGTCTTGCCCGCGAGCACCAGTAAACCGGATTGCACAACATGGAGAGAACCATCGGACAACTGGCAAAAGCAGCAGGCATCAATGTCGAAACGATCCGCTATTACGAAAGGCGAGGACTGATCCTGCAGCCCGAAAAGCCTGCTGAAGGATTCAGGCATTACCCGGAAGATACCTTCAACAGAATCCGTTTTATCAAACGCGCACAGGAATTGGGCTTCAGCCTGGATGAAGTGGAGATATTGCTGAACATCGATGAAGGCCAGTGCCATGATGTTCAGGAAATTGCCGCACAAAAACTGGTCATGATCCGACAAAAGATGGCGGATCTTGAACGTCTCGCCAGTAGTCTCGATAACTGGATGCAGCGCTGCCAATCCACTCCTGATAACCAACCTTGTCCGTTAATCCACGACTTGATAAAAAACGACGATAAGGCTTGACTCTGTACTCAGGTACGGACTTTATACTCGCTCTATAGTAAAACATGTGGAATGGCGAGTATGCTCAAAGAAACACCCAAACTGCCACTCATTGGCGGAGTCATCGCCGCAATTGGAGCGAGTGTTTGCTGTGTTGGCCCGCTGATTCTGCTGATGCTGGGTATATCGGAGGTTCCTGGGTAAGCGGACTCACCGCCTTCGAACCCTACCGGCCTGTTTTTATTGCACTCGTGGCTATCCTGCTAGCGTGGGCAGGTTGGCAACTTTATCGCCCCATTGAGCAATGCCCGGAAGGTAGCGTCTGCGCTATACCCTCTGCCCGCCTTCGTTATCGCCTAATTTTCTGGTTCGTTCTACTGGTCGCCATAGTCCTGGTGACGAGTCCCTACTGGATCCCAGTTTTTGCATGAGGAACTTAATATGAAATATCTCTTCCTTATATTTATTTTCGTTAGCCAGCTAACGACAACCGCTTTTGCCGAGGAGCAGACTATTACGTTGTCAGTTCCCGGCATGAACTGTCCAGTCTGTCCAATCACCGTACGCAAAGCGCTGGAAAAAGTAGATGGTGTCAGTGAGGCTGTAATCGATTACGACAGTAAGCGTGCAACGGTTACCTTTGATGACCAGGTCACCGAAACCAGGTCATTGATGAAAGCAACAGAGAATGTTGGATACCCATCAACCGTCTTGGAGGCTAATCCATCATGAGTCAAGACGTGATTCTTGAGTCAGAACTGACTTGCCCGGAATGTGGCCATAAAAAGCTCGAAACCATGCCTACTGATGCCTGCCAATGGTTCTACGAGTGCGAGCATTGTCATGCATTCCTGAAACCCAAGCAGGGGGATTGCTGTGTATTTTGCTCATACGGGTCTGTACCTTGTCCACCAATTCAGGCTGATCGCTCCTGTTGTGGAGGTTAAAACGGTCACGCTGCCCCTTCACGACCCCGACAGCAGTACCTGCCAGTAAGCACCACAAGTCGTTCAGATACATTTTATGGCAGCGAAATTGACAACCGAATCAACCAAGACAAAACCCTATAACCTGTTGTTTTTACTGGATTACGAAAGCGTAACAACGGCACTTGATGAGTACGCTTCCAGGGGGTGGTCACAGAGAATATCGGCCAGAGAGAGAGCCAGTGAGGGTGAATGTCGAGGTGGAGTGAAATTGGGTCGGTACGCTTGATTCGGCTGGAAAGCCCCGGTTACAAGGGGCCAGAAACGAAAAAACCGGTTTCAGAGAACCGGTTTTTTTGTTTAATGGCGGAGAGAGAGGGATTCGAACCCTCGATGGGCTATGAACCCATACACACTTTCCAGGCGTGCTCCTTCAGCCACTCGGACATCTCTCCAGATTTTCGATGCGCGATGGTATACCAGAAGCTGGCGGGAAGCAATTGCGGCATCAGGGTTCAACCTAAAAAAACCTGCTGTAGCCGATCAATATTCATCTCTGGCGACCCTTTTTGATACCAAGTAGAATCACTCCCCCTTTCCATAGTTTCAAATGAAGTATTGATATTCAGAGCCAATCCAATGAGCAGCAAACCTTCAAGTAAGAGAGAGAAGAAACGCCATAATAGTGGCTTGACAATGGCAGCGTCAGCCGACCGGCATAAGCTGTACGAGCTTTCGGTGCAGTGCTCCGAGTCAGAAATCGACTTCGTTGATGATACCTTTAAATCAATCCGTGGCCAGCATGCAAAAATTTTAAGAGAGGATTTCTGCGGCACCGCAAATGTCTGCTGCGAGTGGGTGAGGCGCCGAAAAGACAATCATGCCATTGGCGTGGATGTTGACCCTGAGGTTTTGGAGTGGGGGCAAAAAAACAGCCTCAGCAAGCTCACTAAAGCCCAAAGCAGCCGCATCCAGCTGCTCAATGAAGATGTGCTAACGGTTCAAAGTGAGGCGGCGGAGATCATCTCTGCAATGAATTTTAGCTATTGGCTGTTTCGATCACGCAAAGAGCTGGGGCATTACTTTAAAAAAGTACAGGGTGCATTGGCAAACCATGGCGTATTATTTCTGGATGCCTATGGCGGTTATGACAGCTTTCGGGAGATCAAAGAGAAAACCAAACATAAAAAGCACAGGTTTACCTATATCTGGGAGCAGGAGCGGTATGACCCGATTAGCGGTGAATTAATCTGCCACATACACTTCAAATTCTCTGATGGGTCAAAACTCAAAAAGGCCTTCAGCTATCATTGGCGGCTGTGGACGCTGCCTGAGATCAGAGAGCTGCTGGAGGAGGCGGGGTTCAGCAATATTACGTTCTATTGGCAGGGGGTTGATGAGGAGGGCGAGCCAGATGGCGATTTTAAACCTGCAACAGAGGGGGAAGCAGACCCCAGCTGGATCTGTTATATCTCTGCTGAAAAACAGGGTCTATGCCACATTGAGTAGGCAAGTGCGCATCAGCTTACCGCATAAAAAATAGATCATGTTAATTAAATTAAAGTTGTCGGCATTTCGGTAACCCCTGGCTCTTCTTTTAGCCATTTGAATCTTGCTGTTAATGCTCTCAACAACCACCAGCTAAAGCTGGTGGGTTAGTATTATGGACTGAAAGTCCGGGTACGGGTCAACAGACCCGTCTAGGAGTCTGTCGGGCTTAGGATGAAGCCGCCCCCTGTGGCTACGGGTTGTGTCGCCAGCTTCTGGCATTGCATTGGGTCACAATTGTCAGGTGGTTGCGCCATCACTTGTTTTCTGTCAGCGTGAATTGATCAGACCTTCCCTAAATATTCAAGGGCCATTTTCCCCCTGTTTTTTTATGGATGACACATCATGTGCCAGCTTTTTATATAAAATAAACCAATTGCCCGGAATGCATTTATCAGAGCTGGTTCCCAGCTTAGAAAATCCCATTGCCTCAAGTGCTTTAATCCGATTGGCTTTGGCCTCCACCCATATAGATCTCATATCATGTTGTTCAGCAGTAGAAATTCGCAGTTGATCTATTCGCCGAGCAATACCTCGATTGCGGAAATCAGAGTGGACGATGAGTCGGCTCATAAATGCTGCCGGGAAAGAGGTGTCATCTGTATAGGGATCAAAATTAGGTTTATCAGGGATATCATCCTTGCATGAATGTAAGGAGAGACGGCCACATCCAATAAGAAAACCATCCAGGTGACAGGCAATATGCTGTGATTTGTAATCTAATTCACTAATGATAAATCTTGATTTAAGAGCTGGATTTTTATCCAGTAGATATCCCCATGAACTAAAACGGAGTTGTTCAAGCTCTTGCAATATATCCGGTCTTTCCAATCCGGTGAAGATACTGAATTGCATCAAGACCAAAGCCGCAGCTTATTGCCATTCAGATAGCTTATAAATGACCCGTAGGCAAGGCGATCATTAGCTTCAGCTATAGCATGGAAATTTCTAGAATTAATAAGAACAATTTCACCTGTCTGAACCGGCACCGTAAGGAGCCTGGCCCCCTCCACCACCTCGGAGCTGTAATAGTAGTTGCCGTCAGCCATGTACTTATCATCTTCCCGCTTCCACTCCTTCTCCCATAATAGATGCTCACCACCATGAGAGGGAATATCTAAATAAAAATTCCAGGCCAGTTGATGAATGGTCTCTCCGATAGCCCATCCCTGCGAATCTTGTGGTGCAAAATCAACATGGATTGGACTCAAACCATTGCGCAGTTTACCAACTCCGGCAAAATAGTCTCCGTAGCCCTCTTCATGCATGATGCCAACATCTGGAAAATATTGGCTTAAGAGGTCAATAAATCGTGTTAAGGGATTAAAACTTTCGGCATAGACTGCTGCAAACTCATTGGAAACCTCTTTAGCCAAATTAAAATAGTGATCCTTGCTTTCCAGGACACCTTGCTGATACTGGCTGATACCCAATCGGGTGACCTGTTTAACACTGCTGGTTTTTCTGGCATAAATCAAAAGGGCATCCTTAAAGGCATTGATTTCAGACGGTGAAGCAAAGCCTTGTATGCGAATTGCAGGAATTTTATTTTGAAGAAGTTTGTTCAGTGTGCAACTATTCAATGAATGTATTTCATCTTCTTCCCACATGTTATATTCCTCTTAAATAATCAGTGCAGGCGGTTTTATTATCGCAAGATAAAAGCAGGCTCACCATGCTGGAACATCTCTTGTCTCATTTAAAATCTTATATCCCCGGGGTGATTTGGCCAGCTATTCCATCACCCAATGCAGCGGCAATGTTGTCCCTCCAGTACCAACTGGAAAAGAATCAGTATATGCCGCCAGAATGGATCGAACAACAGCAACTCCGGCAGGCTCAACAGCTATTGCAACATGCGGTGGAAACTGTGCCCTATTATCAGGAGAAAATCCCCGCCTGCTTGGCAAAAGATTCACTCACTCCAGAGCTTTGGCAGCAGATCCCCATTATGGAAAGAGAGGATCTTCAGGAAGCAGGCAATAACATAATCAGCGGAAAGCGGCCAAAAGGACATGGCCAGCTAAACAAGATTCAAACCTCCGGCTCAACCGGCATGCCTGTAACAGCTTATGGCACACAGATAACACGTTTTATATGGCTTGCGCTCACCCTCCGTGAGCACCTATGGCATGAACGTGATTTTTCGGGCAAGTTGGCATCAATCCGGCCGGAAGGTGCCTTACAGCCGGGTAAGGCGCTGCATGGCGATAACTGGGGCAATGCCACAAAGATGATCATGCAAACCGGGCCTGTTGCAGTTATAAATTCCAGGACAGAGCTTGAGCAGCAGCTTGGGTGGCTACAGAAAGAAAGTCCAGCCTACCTGCTCTCCTTGCCATCTAATCTGCGTGCTTTGGCTGAGCTGTGTCAGTTAAGAGGCATAACACTGTCTAAGCTCAAAGGCATCAGAAGTTATGGGGAACTACTGACCTCTGATACACGTGAATATTGTCAGCGGGTTTTGGATGCGAAGGTGACAGATGTGTACAGCTCCCAAGAGCTTGGTTATATCGCACTCCAATGCCCGGAACACGATCATTACCATGTCCAGGCTGAGAGCATTCTCCTGGAGATCCTGAACGAAGATGGCACCCCATCTGCCCCTGGCGAGACCGGCAGAATAGTTGCAACAACATTACTGAATTTTGGTGCTCCTCTCATTCGATATGCGATAGGTGATTATGCAGAGGCTGGAGACCCTTGTCCCTGTGGCCGCGGCCTGCCGGTTATGAAACAGATCCTGGGGCGTCAACGCAACATGTTGGTGCTGCCTGATGGACGCAAACACTGGCCAAGTTTCCCAATAAAAACCTGGCAACAAGGCATTCCGATTAAACAGTTTCAATTTATCCAAAAGAGCTGCGAGCATATTAAATTACGGCTTGTAGTAGAGCAGCCACTAACCCCGGATCAAGAGCAGCAGATAACGAAAGCACTTCAGCATCAGTTTACCTATCCCTTCAAAATCACCTTTGACTACGTGGATGAGATACCCCGTTCAAAAGGCGGCAAATTTGAAGATTTCATGTCTGAGATCGCATAAAACCCAGAGTAATGCCACCCTCTTCCATAGATGACACTGCACCAATTACCAGGGTAAATCCAGCGCCTGGAATAAAGGATAACGTATACGTTAGAATATTTTACAGTAGTGGATGCAACACCTATTTAGTTGAATTAACAGACAAAAATACATATTCATTGCATCGCAAAGGAAGCTCACTCCTTTTTTAGGAAAGTATATCCCTATTAAGTGTCAGCTTTTTTTACACCTAAATTCGGGGGCTAAAAGCAGATCTGTTTCATACGGCAGAACAGATCCAAGAGATAACAGACATCAAAGAAGGGCAGAGCACCTGGGCAGCATAAGAAATCTTACCCCTGAATCCACCCCAAAATCATCCCAAATAACCAGAAAATATTAGGTATTACAATATGTAAGGGCTGTTTTTAAGGCTGCCGGAAAGTATCCATTCAAAAGCAGCCAAGCGCTTGTAAATCAGGAAAGAAATTACCTGTTTTTCAGTCTTATGCCAGGGTCAGCCAATTTGGTGAGTGGCAAGCAGTTGTCAGTTTTTTTTACAGTCAGCGCTTGTTTTTTCCATGCGCTCATGTAAGTCGCTGTTTCATATTGAAATATAAAGCTGGCACTCAATTTGCAAAGTATATAAATAGGTTTGTAGACACATCTACCCGCAAGTGGTGCCTGAACGCACCGATAAAATTTCAGTTATATGCTAATGGAGTATCAGGCTATGTTTATTGATCAAAAAGACGAATTCCGGTGGCGCCGAATCAAGAAAAACGGGCGCGAAATCAGTTGCTGTAAACATATCCTCTTTGGTTTTGTATTTAGCGTGGCAGTCGCCACATCACCCTCTTTGGTTGCATCACCTGCAGGAGGTGACGTAGTAAACGGAGCGGCAGGTATTATTTACAGCGGGCCTGATACTACAATCAACCAATCAACCCAACGTGTTGATATCAACTGGCAAGGCTTCAACACTGCCGTAAATGAGTCGGTAACCTTTAATCAGCCAACCAACCTTGCTGTAGCTGTCAACCGCGTCGTTACGGGTGGCGAGACCCAGTTCCTCGGCGCGCTGAATGCCAATGGCCGCGTCTTTCTAATCAATAATGCAGGCATCTACTTTGGGCAAAGCGCCCAGGTCAATGTTGGCGCACTGATCGCAACCACTTCCGATCTGGATGACTTCGGACAAGCTACTCAAGAGGTCAATAACTTCTCATTTACAGGCAGCGACAACTGGGCAAAAATCCAGAATGATGGCAGCATCAACATCGCCCCTGGTGGCTTTGCGCTACTGGCGGCACCCTATGTGGAGAACAATGGCACCATCCAGTCCGATGCCGGCGTGGTGGATACGGATGGCGCTGAGGGATATGCAACAGCATATTATGAGGGCCAGGTCGAACTTCTCTCCGGCAAGGATTTTGCTGTGGCCACCGGGGCACGTAGCGGTGGCTTCCTCACCACAGCACCAATGCCAGAGTCCTGGGACGGCGGTGAAGGTGGTGATTTAGCCGTCACCAACACAGGCACTCTGCGGTCACTCTCTGGCAATGTCTATATCACCGCTAACATGGCGAGAAATGTGCTGCTGGAAGCAACCGTAAACCTTGATGGCATCATAGATGCCGATGCCTTCGCCCCTGGGGATGATGGTGGCACCATCATGATCGCCTCAGCCACCGACATCAAATTC
>WFWY01000024.1 GCA_015490895.1 Thiotrichaceae bacterium
AAAAATGGGCGATTCTAGCTTCGAGAAAACCGCTCACGACTTATTCAGAGCCTCTTTAGGTGGGTTCTCACAAAAAAGAGGGCAATCCGAGCAGTTACGGATTACACTGAATAGTTATAAAAGTACAAAGGTAGACAGGTGATATAAACAGGTGCAGCCTTATGACCTGGCGCCGGTATTAATGCCGAAAATAGAATAGGCAGGGCACCATCCCAGTAACCCTGTCAACAGGGGTACGACACCGATGGCTCCCCACCAGTTTTTAAAATAATAACCTGCACCAAGAATGGCAAGACCTGCAATAATACGAATAACTTTGTCAATTGATCCTATGTTTTTCATTGTTTCCTTTCCTCGGTTATTTGAAAATACACGACGATACTAACACCTGTGCCGGTGCAGGTATGTAACGCAAGTCACAGAGTACAAAGCTTGCTAACGGGATACTGGGTAGCTATATGAAAGTAAGTGAAAGTGAAAGTTAAGGGATACAGTGTATGTCAGGGATGATTCCCAGACAGTTTATTGATGATCTGCTCAGCCGCATAGATGTGGTGGATGTCATAAATGCGCGTGTTCCTCTCAAGAAAAAGGGCAGGGAGTATAGTGCCTGCTGCCCGTTTCATTCCGAAAAAACACCCTCTTTTACCGTGAGCCAGGTCAAGCAGTTTTATCATTGCTTTGGTTGCGGTGTCCATGGCACTGCGATTACCTTTCTAATGGAATATGAGCATCTGGACTTTGTCGAGGCCATTGAGGTGCTGGCGCAGTCTCTCGGCCTGGAAGTCCCGCGTGAAAAAGGCAGCACACCGGTTAAGCATCAAAAAAAGAATAACAGTTTGTATGACTTGATGCAGGAGGTGTCTGCTTACTATCAGCAGCAGTTACGAAGCAATCCGGTCGCTCGGGAATACCTGGATCAGCGTGGTCTGAGTGACGATATTATTGCACGTTTTAACATAGGATATGTTCCAGATGGTTGGGATCACGTGCTAAAGAACTTTTCTGCCCGCTATTCCCCCCAACAGTTACTGGACGCAGGCTTGCTGATCGAAAAAGACCAGGGTGGGCAGTACGACCGTTTTCGTGACCGTATCATGTTCCCTATTCAGGATAAACGTGGGCGGGTCATCGGGTTTGGTGGCCGGGTACTGGGTGATGGTACACCTAAATACCTGAATTCACCGGAAACCGATATCTTTCACAAAGGTTCGGAGCTATACGGTTTTTATGAAGCGCGACAACATACTCGCAAGCTGGAACGATTGTTGGTCGTTGAAGGTTATATGGATGTCATTGCGCTGGCACAGTTTGATATCAGCTATGCAGTGGCCACGTTGGGGACAGCGACGACGCAAGAGCATGTGACCCAGCTGTTCCGTGCAGTTCCGGAAATTATTTTCTGTTTTGACGGTGATAGAGCCGGGCGTGATGCAGCCTGGCGCGCATTGCAGAATGCTCTGTCGGTATTGCGGGATGGAAAGGAAATTCGTTTTTTATTCTTACCCACCGGAGAAGACCCGGATAGCCAGGTACGAAAAACGGGCAAGGCTGCATTTGAGGCAGCTCTGAGCGAAGAGAGTGTATCCATGACGGATTACTTGCTGAATCATCTCGCACAACAGTTCAATGTGAGTAGCCGGGAGGGCAAGGCGCGTTTTCTGGAGCAGGCTGGGAAGCTGCTGTCGTCGATGCCCGACAGCATCATCAAGGATCAGTTAATAGCTGATATGGCACGTCTGACTTCGATAGAAATAGCGTTACTCAAACAGCGAAATATTGGCAGCCAGCCGGCTGAACTTCAGCAGTCTTTTTCACGTCTAAGTGACCGTGAAGTACGCCAGACACCTGTTCGCTTTGCGATCACGTTGCTGCTGCACAAGCCGGATCTGGTGGCAGAAGTGGAAAATCCTGAGCAAATAGCGTTATTTGACCTGCCAGGTTCAGGTTTTTTAGCTACACTCATTGAAACCATCGAAGAGAACCCCACTATCAATGCAGCGGCACTTCTTGACAGGTGGCGAAATACAGAATATGAAGCCTCATTAGTAAGCTTGATGAAGTGGCAGCCAGAATCACAAAACGATGAGATGCTGACCAAAGAATTTCAAGACTGTATGCGACAAATTCGTAAAAAGGCACATGAACGAAAACTAGAGAAATTATTGCATAAAGAACGGGTAGAAGGCCTGGACTCAATAGAAAAAAGGGATTTAATCGCTTTGCTGACAGAGCTAAAGCCATGACAGTAGCAACTGTACCCCACCTTGTTTCGAGTCATTACAGGTTTTTTAATCAGGGTATCTTTATGCGTACTATTTAAAACTAGCGGGCTGACGGGTATGTAAATAAGCCTTATGCCTTATAAACATAATCTATTATGTTTATTATTTATTTCCATATACAATGTCCGGCTAATTTTCAGGAACAGGCATCATGAGCGATAACACAAATAACCAACAGGAACAGCAAAAAACAGGCCTGCAACAGCTGATTGCAAAAGGCAAAGAACAGGGTTATCTCACTTATGCAGAGGTCAATGATCATCTGCCGGATTCTATTGTCGATCCTGAACAAATTGAAGACATTGTCAGCATGATTGGCGATATGGGGATCACTGTCTATGAAAATGCCCCTGAAGAACCTGACGCCATCCTCAGTGATGACAGCGTTGCCAATGATGAAGATGCCGCAGAAGAGGCAGCAGCAGCTATTGCCAATGTGGAAAACTTTGGGCGAACCACAGATCCTGTGCGGATGTATATGCGGGAAATGGGAACCGTTGAACTTTTAACGCGTGAAGGTGAAATAGAAATTGCTATCCGTATAGAAGAAGGGTTGGCTGAAGTACGTAATGCATTGATCTGTTGCCCCAGTTCCTCCAAGATTTTACTCGAAAAGTTTGACAAATATGAAGCCGAAGAAATGCGGCTGACCGATATTATTACCACCTTCGTTGACCCTAACGCAGAGGACGAAGGGATTCAGTCACATACCAAACCCAAGCCCGGCACAGATAAAGCTAACGCTGAGAGCGCAAAAGGAAAAGACGCCAAAAATACGGAAGTCACCGAAGAGGAAGAAGACGAAGAAGAAGTTGTGGTTGATACGGGTATTGACCCCGAAGAAGCCAAACAGAAGTTTGAAGAACTGAGGAGTTGCTATCACGCTGTGTGCGAAGCATGCGAATGTGGTGATCAGGAAGCCCTGGTTGTAGCACGCCAAAAACAGGCTGAAAAACTGATGGAGTTCAAGTTTACCCCAGCGGTCATTGATGAATTTACAATTCGTTTAAATGGTGTGGTTCAGCAAATCCGTGCGCTTGAGCGTGAGGCCATGAAAATTTGTGTCAAATACGGCAAGATGACTCGTAAAGACTTTATTTCCAGTTTTCCCAAACACGAAACCGATATGGACTGGCTGGAGAACTGGTTAAAAGCCAATGATCCAAAAGGGACAAAATACCAAACACTGGCTAACTATCTTGAAGATGTACAGTCCGTACAGGTCGAACTAAAGAAGATTGAAGAACAGACACGTCTGGCGATTTCTGAAATCAAGGATATCAATCGGAGAGTCTCAGTAGGTGAAGCAAAAGCTCGTCGAGCCAAAAAAGAAATGGTAGAAGCCAATCTGCGTCTGGTTATCTCGATTGCCAAAAAATACACCAACCGAGGATTACAATTTCTGGATTTGATTCAGGAAGGGAATATTGGCCTGATGAAAGCGGTAGACAAATTTGAATACCGCCGGGGATATAAATTCTCAACCTATGCGACCTGGTGGATTCGTCAGGCGATCACCCGCTCTATTGCAGACCAGGCGCGAACCATTCGTATCCCGGTGCATATGATTGAAACCATCAACAAGCTTAATCGTATTTCTCGCAAGCTGTTGCAGGAAAAAGGCAGGGAGGCCACGCCAGAAGAACTGGCCGTTGAAATGGATATGCCCGAAAGTAAAATTCGCAAGGTACTGAAAATAGCCAAAGAACCTATCTCCATGGAGACACCTATTGGTGATGATGAAGATTCATCCCTGGGTGATTTCATCGAAGATGGAAATGTCATGTCACCGGTAGACAAGGCAACCAGCGGCAACCTGTCAATGACAACCAGAGAAGCACTGAGCAGCCTGACCTCTCGTGAAGCAAAAGTACTTCGTATGCGGTTTGGCATTGATATGAATACAGACCATACTCTGGAGGAAGTGGGTAAACAGTTTGACGTTACCCGTGAGCGTATTCGCCAGATTGAAGCAAAAGCACTAAGA
Source organism: Thiotrichaceae bacterium (assembly GCA_015490895.1). GTDB lineage: Bacteria > Pseudomonadota > Gammaproteobacteria > Thiotrichales > Thiotrichaceae > HyVt-477. The sequence goes on from WFWY01000024.1 coordinate 4,273, forward strand.
AAATTGCGTCACCCGACCCGATCAGATATGCTACGCAGCTTTCTTGAAACAGACGGGGATACGACCTCCAGCCGTATAGATTAGTTCTTCTCATACCCGTTTAGAAAGCCCTCTCTTCTCAAAGAAAGGGCTTTATTGTCTCTTCAAGGGCCTGTAGCTCAGTTGGTTAGAGCACCGGACTCATAATCCGTTGGTCGAAGGTTCGAGTCCTTCCAGGCCCACCACCTCTATATAAAGCCTTATTATCAATCGATTATGGTTGTAATAGGGCTTTTTATTCCTGTTTTTGCTGTGTTGTCTTCTCGGACAGGCTCCATATATCGCTCAGGCTTCGCCTTAAAACGCTGCAAACAGCGCTGAGAACAAAATACTACTTTTTTACCTTTATATTCTGTCATCAGGGTTGCCGTCCATGCATCTACGCGCATTCCACAAACCGGGTCTTTTACCCATGAATGTCGTTCGGACTTGCGATCACTCAAGCTGCCATCCTCCAGCCATAATACCCGATCCGCAACTTCCTCTACTCTGGGGTCATGGGTCACCATTAGCACAGCGCATCCTTCACCACGGGCGATGTCGTGCAATATCATCATCACCTTATTCCTGGTGTGCTTTCTACCTCGGCCTACTCACTATCAGGGGTTTCTGCGGCAGATTCCACCTTGTTGATATATAAATCTTCCCGTCTTAATGGCGTGGGGATATGCCCCAGCTGATGCCCGGCTAGTACCTGATACACATTGATACTGCCTTCCTCGAAATAATGGGCACAACCCGCCATGTAGAGACGCCACAGGCGGTACGTTTCTGCACTGCTTATTTGGGTGGCCTCATCTTTGTGAGATTCCAGTGCCTTGATCCAGCGTCTTAATGTCAATGCATAGTGACGGCGCAAGCTTTCTACATCTACCACCTCAAAGCCGGCTTTTTCCATGGCGGCATTGACTTCGCTGATACGAGCCAGCTCACCATCAGGAAAAATATACTGGTTCATAAAACACGTAAGCTGTGTTTTGCGCCAACCGTCCTTGCTGGTAATACCATGGTTAAGAAACAGACCTTCCGGTTTTAATAGCTGCTTTACCTTGCTGAAATAAACCGAAAAATTTTTAATGCCAATATGTTCAAACATGCCTACGCTAACAATTCGGTCGTACCGTTTTTTATCAGGCAGATTTCGATAGTCTCTTAGTTCGATACGTACCTGCTGTTCCAGACCGCTTTTTTTAACACGTGCTAATGCCAGCGTTTGCTGCTGCTGACTCAATGTAATACCGTGAACCTTGACGCCATAGTGCTGTGCTGCCCACATGGCCAATGCACCCCAGCCACAACCAATATCAAGCAAGGTTTGGCCGGGTTGCAGGCGCAGCTTTCGGCAGAGATAATCCAGCTTGTCCTGTTGAGCCTGATCCAGGGATTGTTCTGCATCACGAAAGTAAGCACATGAGTAGAGCATATTCTTATCCAGCCAGAGCTGGTAAAAATCATTTCCAATATCGTAATGGTGGGCAATGGTCTTGCGTGAATTTTTCTGCTGTTTACGACCTGCCTTGAACAGATTGTGATGCGTGTTGCTGCTTAAGGGTGGAAGGTGCAGTGCATCATTCAATAATTGCAGTTTCATACGTTTGTTGAATGTCAGCTGCCGGGCATGTGTCTCAAGATGAAACAGGGTTTCAAGGTTACCGGTAACATCAATGTCGCCACGTATAAAGGCTTCCGCCAGTTTAATGACACTGCGGTATAAAATCAGCTCACGCAGTACGCCCGGATGATTAAAATGAATAATGCAGTGCTTATTTTTACTACTTTCTAAAGCAGTATCAGCGAACTCGCCGATTTGTTCACCCGTCCATAAACGGAGTACAACCGGCCCCTGATAATCACCATACAGTGCTTTTAAAATCCGTCTTGCCCGGAATAAGGTGGTTTGTGAGTGCAGCCGATGATGTGAAGGAGATCCAGGTCGTTGGAAGGTGATGCTTCCTGAATGATTGGGTAATTGCATGATTGACCTCCTGACTACTCCGTATTTTTTCGTGTTCTTTAAAGGGGTGTTTAAAGCGTAGAACATAGGTGTTAGACACAGGTCAAGAAAAAGTTAAATGACTTCCTATTGCGTATATTTTCTTCTATTTATCCGTAAATTCGTCCCTGGAACAAGGAGTGCCGGGGGTTGAAAACAACGCAAAAACTAAACAACCACTATCTCAATCTGGTAGGTTTGAGCGATGATATATTGCTCTATCGGCGGACTAAAGCGCCGACTGAAAGAGAAATCGTCTAAAAGACGGTGGTTTTAACCACGGGTTATTGCACATTCATGCAGGCTAAAGCCGCCTATTGGAAAATAAAAACTTAACCTGCCTGGTCATGATATGACCAGGTTACTGAGGTACACTGCAAAAACTGATAAATACTTCAAGGGCAAAACACAAATATTACGGGAGAAAGTTTTGGAACCCCTAACAGACCTCAAAGCCATTCTGCACTCCAAAAGAGCAAACATCTACTGCCTGGAAAAATGCCGTGTGATGCAAAAAGATGGCCGAGTCCTGTATCTCACCGAAGATAGTGCAGAAAAGCGATACTGGAATATCCCCATCGCCAATACCACCTGCATCCTGCTGGGCACCGGCACCTCCATCACCCAGGCAGCCGTCCGAATGCTCGCCTCGGCAGGCGTACTCATCGGCTTCAGTGGTAGCGGCGGAACACCACTTCTGGCAGCCAATGAAATCGAATGGCTATCACCGCAAAGTGAATACCGACCCACCGAATACGTACAAAACTGGCTATCTTTCTGGTTTGACGATGACAAACGCCTGCAAGCAGGCAAACGAATCCAGCAATTACGGCTGGATTATATGCACCGCGTATGGAGCAAGGACAAAGACCTGCAAGCAGAAGGGTTTAGCCTTGATGACCCAAATATTCAAAATGCCATCAAACAATTTTCAGCACAAATTGACGACAGTGCAGATGTAAGCAAACTGCTATTAATCGAAGCAAAACTCACCAAAAGACTTTACAAAATTGCCGCCAGTAAAACCAAAATAAAAAACTTCGTCAGAAACCATGACAACGTCGATGATGCCAATGCTTTTCTAAGCCACGGCAACTACCTGGCCTACGGACTCGCAGCCACCACACTCTGGGTACTCGGCATACCACATGGCTTTGCAGTCCTGCACGGCAAAACCCGAAGAGGTGCGCTGGTTTTCGACATAGCCGACCTGATAAAAGACACACTGGTTCTCCCCTGGGCATTTATCTGTGCCAAAGAAGGCGCAAGCGAACAGGAATTCAGGCAACAATGTTTGCAAAACTTCACCAAACACAAAGCACTGGATTTTATGTTTGATAGCGTCAAGCAGCTCAGTAATCAATTTGCAACACATCAGCTGATGCAACAGGGTGAGGATACACAAAAATGCTAAACCCAGTTTTCAATCCTCAAGCCCTCAACACGGCTAAATTCTTTGGTGTTATTCGTCACCAGCGTCACATCCAGTGCCAGCGCATGAGCCGCAATCCACAAATCATTCGCGCCAATTATTTTGCCTTGTTTTTCAAGGCTCCGACGAATACTCGCATAATAATCAGCAACATCTACCGACATCGCCTGCACAGGCAAAATACTGGCCAACTGATTTATTTTTTCCAAGGCTCTACTTGCCTGGTTACTTTTCAAAGCCCCGTTGAGAAGCTCACCAAAAGTTACCAGAGACATCACAACCTCACCATTCTGCAAACGAGAGAATCGCTCAACCACATGAGGAGGACGCCTGTTTTTAATATAAATACAGGTATCTGTATCGAGCATATAATTCACAGATCAAAATCCCTTTCCTGTGGGGGCAAATCTTCCCGTCCATCCTTCATAAAATCATCAGGTAAAGAAGCCAGAATATCGAGAGCTTCCAACAGATTCTTTCTTTTAGGGCGAAGCACAAGCTCACCATCACGCTTAAAGATTTCAACCTCATCAACATCCAGCTGGAATTCCTTGGGAATACGAACAGCCTGCGAATTACCGCTTTTAAAAACGCGTGTTGTAACAGAGGGGCTAGTCATCAATTACCTCCTTATGTATATATTTAATGTATATACTTTAGCACTAATGAAACAGGAAAACAAAACTATTCCGCACAGACTTGTCGCCTTGCACAGAAAAAACAAGCCACAAAAGGAGGTGATACAAATGAACAACTAGGAGAACGCTATAC
>WFWY01000025.1 GCA_015490895.1 Thiotrichaceae bacterium
AGATGTGTATAAGAGACAGGCTATAACGAAGACACCCTGCATCATGTGCATTCACGTACCGATGGCTGGATTGAAAAAGTCTATGTCAAGGCAGAAGGCGACAAGGTCACCCGGGGAAACAAACTGGTCGAATTCTATTCACCTGAAATAGTAGCCGCTGAAAAAGACCTGCTGATTGCCAAACAATCCGGCAAGCTGTTTTCCCAGAAAGGCTCGGTATCACTGGTGGACTCGGCCAAACAAAAATTGCGCCTGTTGAATGTTCCCGAAACTGTCATCAAGCATGTTCAGGCCAGTGGCAAATCACAGGATCGTGTCCCGATACTGGCACCTCAAAGTGGTGTTATTACCAAAATGGGCATTCGTGATGGTATGTTTGTCACACCCCAGTTGCAAATGTACACCATTGCCAACCTGTCCAGTGTCTGGGTATTAGTCGATGTTTTTGAACACCAGCTCAACTGGGTAAGTGTGGGCAACAAGGCAGAGATGAGTGTACAGGGGCTACCCGGTGAAACCTGGACGGGCAAGGTTGATTATATTTATCCCGAACTGAACCCGGTTAACAGGACACTCAAGGTTCGCCTGAAATTTAATACCCCCAGGCAGCGCTTGAAGCCCAATATGTTTGCTGACATAACGCTCTATTCCACGCCAAAAACCGTCTTGAGTGTACCCAGCGAAGCAATCATCTATTATGAAAATAATCCTCGCATTGTGAAGGTGGTGGGGGAATACAAATACCAGCCCATTGAAGTTAAGACCGGAATGAAGTCAGAAGGCCAGGTGGAAATTCTGGAAGGCTTGCAGGACGGGGACAAGGTTGTGGTTTCCGGTCAGTTTATGCTGGATTCGGAAAGCAATCTGCAAGCCAGCTTTCGGCGTTTACAAGAATAAACAGGGGTATCCGATGCAGCACACTCTATTCCATAGCGCACCCGCCGGCATACTGCCACCAGCTTCTGGCAGGGTAAAATAGCATGTTAGCCAATATTATTAGCTGGTCAATCCAGAACCGCTTTCTGGTCTTGTTTATGACGCTGTTACTAACCACATGGGGGGTCATATCGCTCAAGCAGACCCCGCTGGATGCCATTCCCGACCTGTCAGATATTCAGGTCATCATAAAAACCAGCTATCCGGGGCAGGCACCCCAGGTAGTTGAAGACCAGGTGACCTACCCCATCACGACGACAATGTTATCTGTACCCAAGGCCACGGCGGTACGCGGGTATTCGTTTTTTGGTGATTCTTTTGTGTATATCATTTTTGAGGATGGTACTGATATCTACTGGGCGCGAGCACGGGTACTGGAATATCTCAGCCAGGCTGCCAGCCAGCTGCCCGCCGATGTAGAGCCTCGCCTGGGCCCGGATGCCACCGGTGTTGGCTGGGTCTATGAATACGCCCTGGTGGATCGTACCAACCAGTATGATCTTTCCCAGCTACGCTCGCTACAGGACTGGTTTTTAAAATATGAGTTACAGACTGTCCCCGGTGTTTCTGAAGTCGCCACGATTGGTGGCATGGTAAAGCAATATCAGGTTGTTGCTGACCCGGATCATTTACGTGCTTATAAACTCTCGCTACAACAGGTTAAAACAGCTATCCAGCGAGCTAACCAGGAAACCAGTGGATCTGTTATTGAGCTTGGCGAAGCAGAGTACATGGTGACTGCCAAAGGCTACCTGAGCAGTATTGAAGATATTGAAACCATTCCCATTAGCCTTAACAGGGAAACCGGCTCACCCATTCTGTTACGCGATATCGCCAGGGTACGAATAGGCCCTCAAATGCGCCGTGGTATTGCTGAACTGGATGGTGAAGGAGAGGTCGTCGGTGGCATTGTCGTCATGCGTTATGGCGAAAATGCACTGCAAGTTATCGAAAAGACCAAAGAGAAAATAAAGGAGCTGGAGGCGGGTCTGCCCAAAGGCGTGGAAATCGTCACCACCTATGACCGCTCCAAACTGATCCTCAATGCCGTCGATAACCTTAAGGTTAAATTGCTGGAGGAGTTTCTGGTCGTCGCACTGGTTTGCCTGGTCTTCTTGTTTCACCTGCGCTCGGCGCTGGTTGCGATCGTCAGCCTGCCGGTAGGTATTCTGATCGCCTTTATTATCATGCACCAGCAAGGTATTAACGCCAATATTATGTCGCTGGGGGGGATCGCTATTGCCATTGGTGCCATGGTCGATGCCGCCATTGTCATGATTGAAAATGCCCATAAACACCTGGAACGATGGAAAAAAGAGACCGGAGAGATGCCCAGGGGACGGGATCACTGGCGCGTCATTAGTGAAGCTTCTATTGAAGTAGGGCCAGCTTTATTCTTTTCCCTGTTGATTATCACACTCAGCTTTATCCCGATTTTCACGCTGGAGGCACAGGAAGGCAAACTGTTTTCTCCGCTGGCCTTTACCAAAACCTATTCAATGGCAGCAGCAGCGGGGCTTGCGGTCACGCTGATCCCCATTTTGATGGGATATTTTATCCGCGGCCGCTTGCCAAAAGAGAGTAGCAACCCCATATCTGTTGTCCTGATCACACTCTATCGTCCCTTACTGGCATTTTGCTTGCGCTTCCCCTGGTTAACACTGGCACTGGCGCTGATCCTTATGCTTTCAGCATGGTTGCCGCTATCCAAACTGGGATCGGAATTTATGCCTGAGCTGGAAGAAGGAGATCTGCTCTACATGCCGACGACGTTACCAGGTATCTCTATCGGCAAAGCGCGGGA
>WFWY01000026.1 GCA_015490895.1 Thiotrichaceae bacterium
CTATAAAAGTGACCAATAGAATGACTATTGCTAACTTTTCCATCAAAAAACTGACGAATTTCATCTCACAGGAAATTCGACCGGACTTAATCAGATCTTCCTTAAGTAATTGTTTAAAATAGCTTAATTCATTTTATCTTTTCTTTATGACAGAAGCGCCAACCACTGGTGCAAAAAACAGAATAAACGGATTTGCTTAAAAAACGTCGGCCACTTCCATACGTTTAACAGGCTGTCACTACAGCGGCATGATATCGGTTTGTAATATCAGGACTCTTTCACGTCAATGAGAGTCGCGGTATGCGCTTTTCTTATCTATTGTCTGGTTTCATGGTGTGGGCTGGTGCTGCGGGATTGGTTGGCACTGCAATGGGCGCTTCCTTGCATGAGAGTCCCTTTGTGCCTGACCGTTCAGGCACCTATCCGTCCCAAAGCAGATTACTGTTTGACAAAGCGGTTTTTGACGAACTGTTGTCTGCGGCCAATCATGACGAACAACAAGTGGGTGGAGCCAATGCTGTAGAGCGTAAGTGGCAGAGTAGTGGGCAAAGTGGCAGCTTGAGCCTGCCTTTGCCCGATGGCTCTAAGGTAGTACTGGCAATACAGGAGACCTCTGTCATGGCTCCTGCTCTAGTTGAAAAATTTCCCGATATCAAGACGTATACCCTGTACAGTCCTGAGCATCCCTCCGTACAAGGGCGAATGAGTCTATCAAGCCAGGGCGTATTTGTTACCTGGCAAACACCAACGGGTGAACAGGTCTCTATCGAACCTGAGCCAGCTAATCCTGCTAACCTTTCTTCAGCTGGGGGTTACTATCGAAGTCTATTTATTGACAAGTCTGCCAGTAGCAAACTAAACCCACACTTATGCCAACTGTCAAACTCCTTGTCATCTCCGGAATATCGGGCACGCGCGGAGGATACATTCGCTGCTCGTGTCCTTATGGACAATAGTGTCATCACCTACCGAATTGCGGTTACGGCGACACGTAGCTACGTGGATGCACAGGGTGGAACGAAAGCAGGAGCCATGGCTGCTATTGCCCGAACGCTAAATCGTGTGAACCAGGTGTATGAGCGCGATGCAGGGATACGGCTAGAGCTAATCGCCAACAATGATCGTCTGATTGCCCCGGAGGGTGTTGAGTTTAGTGGCTCTCTGGATGAAATACTGCTACAGAACCAGACGCTGGTTGATCGGCTGATTGGCAGTGAAAACTATGATATTGGGCATGTGTTTACTGCAAAAGGGGGTGGGCTTGCCTATGTGGGCTCGGCCTGCCGCACAAATCACAAGGCAATGGGACTCTCTGGCAATCTCGGTGTGGGAAATGATCGCTATGCTATTGAGTTTGTTGCTCACGAAATTGGTCATCAGTTAGGTGCGACACACACATTTAACAGTAACCAGGGGCTTTGTTCTGAACCCAATAGAAATGCCTTGACTGCTTTTGAGCCAGGTAGTGGCTCGACCATCATGTCTTATTTTGGTATTTGCGGTAGTGATAACCTTCAAAGCCGTGCAGATGCCATGTTCCACATTGGTTCTATCAGGCAAATCCAGGCTCATAAACGTCAATTCCAGTCAAGCTGTGGTGTATCGAGGGCTGTAACAAGTCCTGCTTTACGAGTTGATGCAGGGCCTGATTATGTAATCCCTGCTCATACGCCTTTCGAACTTAAGGGGAGTGTTTCGGGTAATAGAGGTGCTTCTCTATTATTTGGCTGGCAACAGCAAGATGCAGGTTCCGCATCCCGTATTGATGAAGATACGGGCGACAATGCACTGTTTCGCAGCTATTTACCGGGTGTTTCACTGCAACGTAGCTTTCCTCGTCAACAGGTTTTACTGGGTCTGGAATCAGCAAAAGGAGAAACCTTGCCAGGTACACAACGCAGCATGAAGTTCAGCTTTGTGGCTTATGATGCGGTTGGTACTGTGCGTAGTGACTCGACGCAGTTACAGGTGATTGCCAGCGACGCTTCTTTTCGTCTACATACACCTCCTCTGTATTACTCCCGTGGTCAGGCAGTGCCTGTTACATGGGATGTTGCCGATACTCATTTGCCACCGGTTGCCTGCTCATCCGTTACGATTCACCTGTCTACAGACAATGGATTGAATTTCGATCAACTTCTGGCTGAGAATATACCGAATTCTGGCAAGACCCGTATTCGTTTGCCGGATACAGTGACAGGGAAACGAAATGCGCGGTTCAAGCTTTCGTGTAGTGATAATGTTTTCTTTTCGGTGTCACCAAGAGCTTTTGGTGTTGCGACAGTTGGTACGGAGATACCACCGTCAAACTCACAGCCAGATAGTGCGGTTTCGTCGTCTGGCACGGCGGCTGGGCAGAAAACCGCCGGGGCAGCAGGTAGCGTGTCCATTGCTACTTGCTTATTGTTACTTATGATACTGTTGTTGCGCGTTGAACGTAAAAAACTGGGCAGTTACAGGCGTACTGAACAGATGTGTTGAGTGGTTACAAATAGGGTATTTCCGTGCATAATATTGGTTGGATGGTGAGGTGGCTGAACTTGTTTCTGTTTGGGCTGTCGATACCCTGTATCCGTCACACATAAGTGATATACCAAAAATAAGAAGGAATGTAACGTGTCTGCTCGATTTACGGTTTTATTAACGCTTGTTTGCTCTTTTTTTCTCGCTCCTGTCCTTCATGCCGCTGAACCAATCTGGAAAGACTTGAAAGCACCCGTATCAGGGCAGCGTTTATGGGCGCTGGACAGGGAAGCCCTGTTGCAACAACTGGATGTCTCCACCGGCACCCGCGGTGCCGCCAGAAGGTCATTAGCTGGCGGCCTGATCGAATTGCCCTTGCCTGATGGTGGCTCGGTAAAGTTGCATGCCACAGAATATTCTGTAATGGAGCCGGGGGCTGTTGCTGTTGGAAGCTTTCGCTCCTGGAAAGTGGCGGGTGTGGATGATCCGGCAGTATCGGGTGTCATTGACCTGAGTAGCAATGGTTTTAATGCCATGTTATTGATGGGTGATGGTGAAACAGTCTTTATCAAACCGTCAGTATCCTCTTCAGAAGGTACTGATGCCCCCTCCTATCTGAGCCTGAAAAAAACAACTATACAGGCAGATAGTCCTTTTCAGTGTGGTGTGCATACAGCAAGCCAGCCTGTTTCCCGAAAGCAGCCCTTGTTGCCGGAGGTGCTGCAGAAAGTTTCCAGGAGTGTGAAAACTTACCGACTAGCAGTAGCTGCAACCGGAGAGTTCACGCAGTTTTATGGCGATAGAACGCGAGCTATGGATGCGATTAGCACCATGATTAACCAGATTAATCTGATTTATGAAAGAGATTTGAGTATCCAGCTGGTGTTGGTAGCTAATAATTTTTCCCTGGTTTTTCCTGATCCGGCGACGGATCCTTATCCTGATAACACGGATAGCGGCTTGTTGAGCATTAATACCTCAGTCCTGAACCAGGTGATAGGCTCTACGGCCTATGACATCGGACATGTCGTCACACGGTTACCCGCTCGTCAACTGGGTGGTATAGCAGATCTCGAATCGGTTTGCACGAATACGAAAGGGAGCGGCATGACGGGTTCTGCGGATCCTTCACAAGCAGCATTCGCGATAGATTTTGTTGCTCATGAGATTGGACACCAGCTAGGTGCTACTCATACATTCAATAGTACTTCATTATCCTGTGGGGAAGGGAACCGGGAAGCGGTAACGGCTTATGAGCCGGGTAGTGGTTCCAGCGTCATGGCCTATGCCGGTATTTGTGGTGTCAATAATATTGCCAGCAATACGTTGCCTGTTTTTCATTTAGCCAGTATTGCCCAGATTGATGCGGTTACTAATGCACCGGGTGATTGCGCCACGGAAACCCCAACGACTAATCAGGATCCTGTCATTGATACAGTGAGTAGCTTGACGGTTAATGCAGGGGAGCCGTTTACATTGACAGCTTCAGCGAGTGATCCCGATAATGATGTGCTTACCTACAACTGGGATCAGTTTGATGCAGGAAAAGCTTCAGATAAATTTATTGATGCAGGCGACAATGCCCTGTTTGAAGTGACTCTACCCAGTGTGTCAGCTTCACGTACTTTCCCGGGGCTGGCAAAGACGAATCGTGTACTTACCTTCGAGGTAGTAGTGAGAGATGGTAAGGGCGGTATTACTAATCAGCGCACAACAGTGAATGTTGTTAACGGTGATGCTCCTCCCGCAGACCTTTTTCCTTTGTCAGGTAATACCGCTCCTTCAACAGGAACGTTACCCAGTTCTGACAACGGTGGAGGCGGCTCATTGAGTATGACACTACTATTGTCATTATTCCTCTTCACAATGCTCTGTCGGAAGCGGATGCCTGCGATGGTTCGTCGCCGGATTACGCGATAAGTTGCGGGTGTTGACCTGTCCTGCTGCCTGTTTTTATCTACTACTTATTAACACTGGAAACGAATTATGATTCATATAATTAGAAAAGCGATATTGATGGTAAGCCTGGGTGTTTTTTCTTTTGCTTCAAGCGGGTTGTTTGCAATGCCAAAAGTTCCCAGTGCCAGGGAAATCAAATCAGAAAAGGAACAGTACTATGCGGCGGAGTTGGCTCGCATTAAAGCCAGAGATGCATCCAGAGATGCCAGAGCGGCGCAGAAATTAGGTTTCCCTTATCTGTTGGCGCGCTATGGGGGGCGTAGCGCAACATTACATATTCCCGGGCTGGATGAATCGGAAACCGGGATTGCCAAACAGCGTTGCCCCCTGTTAATCCTGGAGGGTATGGGCGATGTTATCTATGGATCCAGCCATATGGCATATCGCAAAGCAATGACAGATTATGCCAGTACATTTAACAAAATTAACTTCAGGGTGTGCGGCCAGTAAGTGGCTAAACGTGCTATCGTATTGGTGGCAAATGCGAGGTTACTCTTGCGTTATTAGTTTTTTAACGGGTGCAAAACTGCGTCGATGGATGGGAAGTACACCGTGTTGCATGAGTGCCTCTCTGTGTTGCCGGGTGGGATAACCTTTGTGTGAGGCAAAGCCATATACGGGGTAAAGGCTATCAAAACCTATCATTTCCTCATCCCTGGCGACTTTGGCAATAATGGAGGCAGCACTGATTTCTGCCTCAGTCAGATCTCCCTTGATGATGGCTTCCAGTGTTCCCTGATAGTGTGTTCCCAGGGATGGGCAGTGCTTGCCATCAATCTTGATGTGATCCGGGATCAGGGAGAGTCCCTCAATAGCACGACGCATGGCTAACAGGCTGGCATGGAAGATATTCAGGAGGTCTATTTCTTCTACATCGGCACGACCAAGCGCCCAGTCTAGTGCATAGAGACGTATTTCCCCTGCCAGTGTTTGTCGCTTTTTCGGAGTAAGGCGTTTCGAATCCGTCAGCCCCGTAATCGGCCTGAGAGGATCAAGGATAACGGCTGCGGCGATGACCGGCCCTGCCAGTGGCCCTCTGCCGACTTCGTCGACTCCGGCAACAAGTGACTGTTGTGTGGGTAGTAGGGGGTGCATTATTCTTTTAGCTTAACCAGTAATTTACCTTCTTTCACGTGCATGTAGTCGATGCCTTCGGAAAAGGCTTTCCAGAAACCCTCGTCAGCACCAAACTCCCTGACCAGATCCACATTTTTCAATCCCCCCAACCAGGCGTTGGGAATAGGTACGCCCCAGACACTAACACCTTTAAGAATCACAACAGGACGATCATTTTCGTAAGCGAGTTCCAGGCCAGCCGAAGCTTTCAGGGTTTTCCCCCCGAATAGAGGGAAGTCGGGATCCAGGGGCAGTAGTAATTTTGCACTGGCCAGGTTGTCCGCAAGGTCAATGGCCAGCTTGCTGGATAAGTCGGTATTTTTTGTCAGCATGGCATTGAGTTCACGCTCGGTAAAGGCAACCTCCCGTTTGGCACCTGCCTCACTATAGGGCTCTGGTTCCAGCACTGCGGGTTGCTCAGGAGAGGCCGGGTCGTGGATAATATCCGGAGCTATACCAAACTGACGCAGCTTGCGTACCAGTACGGTTTCTTCTTTAGCATCCAGGGTGACCGGGTCAAATGGTTTGGGGAACAGATAATGGGTAATGATCCAGTAGGTCAAGGCCACCGTGATGATGACTGTCAGTAAGATGATTCCTGATATTTTTAAACAGCCAGCCCCCTGGGGGGTTGACGGTGAGTTGTTATTGTGGGGCGTATACGCGTCATTCATATAGTGTTGTCTCGTTATTTGGCCTGTTCGCTGTTCGCGCCCCGTACCTGCATTCCTGGAGGCGACACAGAAATGGTGCAAGTTTAGAGGGTAAGTCGAGTAGTTATATGGAGAGTATATCAAACTACTTGTAATATTACGGATGTGGATTAGACTTAATCAGATACCATCTCTCATTCTATCTCTTGGGAAATAGACTATAAATGAGTAGAGAAAATACCCTGAAGCGCTGTTCAATAACAGCTTCCCGCAGGGGAATCCACTTGTTACTCAATCGTAAGGTGGTCTTTTACATGACTTTATCTGCTAAAAATGCAATAGAGAAACTGTTCGTCAAGGCGCAGGCGGGGAAGCTGGATGATGAAGCCTTTATGAATGAACTGATGGAGACCCAGGTGTTTGTACCCGTTCATGAGAAAGACGAGATAGGTGGCCTGCAAAGCACTCTCCAGGCGACACCCTTGGTACTGAAAGATAAATCAGGTGTTGAAGTACTGATCCTCTTTACCAGTTCCGAGCGTGCCAGGACGGTTATCGAGAGCTATCCTGGTTATCATGATGGTCTGTTTGCCGAGTTTAAATGGGTTGTTGAAAAAATGGCTGCCGGGTATGCTATATCTATCAACCCCGGTCATGAGCTGGGCCTGGATCTTGAAGTTAGTACTGTTGAAAAACTAATCCGCAATAACAGGGGATAAAATGAAAGTACATTTAAAAGAGCAGACGGAGATACACCTTTCCGATCTGGGAGGAGAAGGCTTTGAGCAGACACTGGAGCGTGAAGGTCTTTACTATGGCGCTATCGCCATGTTCGTGACTTCACTGGGCAAGTGTACCTTTGCGGTACTGGATAATTACGCTTTGCGTCTGGATATGGAATCCAGTGACATTACCATGCAGCTTAACTGGGAGTTTAGTCACGAACCGACTACGATTAAACAAATAGATATGAAAATAAAGTGGCCAGCCTTGCCGGAGAATCGCCTTAAAGCAGTGCAGAGAGCTTCCCACAAATGCACCATCCATAATACGATTAAAGCCTGTGTCGATATGACGGTGACTGTTGAAAATTGATAACAGGAACCTGAAAGAAAGGAACGAATACCATGTCTGATCTCAAATCAAGTACTTCTTGTTTTTCCCTGATAAATACACTTGATATTGAGCCTTCCCAGCCACTTTGGAAGCGGGTTCCGACCAAAGATGAAAATGGTAGCTATCTGAGTGATTTTATGATGCTTATCCCAAAATTGAACAAGCAGGGGAAAGGGTATATCGGGAGTACGATCAACCGGATTGGACAGGTTTTGCACTATTATGAAGATATCGTGGTATTTGCAGACCTGAATATGAAAATGAACGTGTTATGGGTATCCTTAAAACCGGTACAGGGGATGTGTCTTGAGATTCCGGCAGCTATTAAAATCCATGTTCCTGAAGCCAAACTGGTTGGTGAGCACCCGGATTTATACGGTTGATCGAAGATACTTATTTTCTGCGCCAATTTGTCCCATCAGGTGTATCTTCCAGTTCGACCCCCAGTGAGTGCAGTTGATCCCGGATGGCATCTGCTTCTGCCCAGTTCTTTTCGGTCTTGGCTGTATTGCGTTTGTTGACCAGAGTGTCAATATCTGTATCGCTAATACTATCGTCACTGTTGCTACCTTTAAACCAGCTCTCAATACCTTCTGTCAGTAAACCTAGCAGGTTAGCGAGTTGTTTTAATAAAGCGCCGGTTTGAGCGGCCAACTGGAAGTCTCCGGAGTTACGCAGCCGGTTGGTTTCGCGTGCAAGTTCAAACAGAACGGCAAGTGCTTCCGGTGTATTAAAATCATCATCCATAGCAGCGTAAAAGCGCTGTTCAAATGCTGAGTTTTCCAGTGGTGTGGTGAGTGTTAATCCACGGAGCGTGGTGTAGAGGCGATCAAGTGCCGAGCGGGCACTATCCAGTTGCTGTGTGCTGTAATTAAGTGGGCTACGATAGTGGCTAGTGAGCATATAGTAGCGAATTTCTTCTCCTCTGTAGGCTGTCAGTACATCGCGAATGGTAAAAAAGTTGTCCAGTGATTTGGACATCTTTTCTTCATTGATACGAATAAACCCGTTATGGAGCCAGTAGTTTGCAAAATGCTCTCCAGTGCAAGCTTCACTTTGTGCAATTTCATTTTCATGGTGTGGAAATTGTAGGTCGTGTCCACCGCCATGGATATCAAAATGATCACCCAAATGGTGTATGGACATGGCCGAGCATTCAATGTGCCAGCCTGGTCGACCCTTTCCCCAGGGCGAGT
Source organism: Thiotrichaceae bacterium (assembly GCA_015490895.1). Classification (GTDB taxonomy): domain Bacteria; phylum Pseudomonadota; class Gammaproteobacteria; order Thiotrichales; family Thiotrichaceae; genus HyVt-477. The sequence goes on from WFWY01000026.1 coordinate 8,504, forward strand.
CCCATGCGGGTTCCTGCGGCTTTGCTGCTTTCCAGAGTACAAAATCAAGGGGATCCTGTTTGGCTTCATCAATAGCAACACGCTCACCCGCTCGCAAGTCGTCAAGATTGCGCCCCGAGAGTTTGCCATAGTCGGAAAACGAAGTAACCCGGTAGTAGACATCCCCGTTATCTGCCGCATAAGCGTGGCCTTTTTCTACGAGTGTTGTGATCATGTCAAGGATGTTGGGCATATGTTCAGTAGCACGAGGGCTAAGGCTGGGTGGCAGGATGCCGAGTGCCTCCTCATCTTCATGCATTGCCTGGATGAAGCGCCTGGTTAGAGTGGTGAATGTTTCTCCGTTCTGGTTGGCTCGCTCGATAATTTTGTCATCAATATCCGTGATATTCCTGACATAGGTAACATCATATCCACGGGCCTTCAGATACCGGTAGATAACATCAAAAACGACCATGACTCGTGCATGACCCAGGTGACAGTAATCATAAACGGTCATTCCGCAGACATACATGCGTACTTTTCCGGGGTCTATGGGGGTAAAAACTTCTTTCTGGTTTGTCAGGCTATTATAGAGGTGTAGCATGCTATGAAACTCATATGATGACGGCGTAATTCAGCGCGAATACTAGCCTAGTTATCAGGGTCTCACAAGAAATGAAAGTACAGCGGGAGCAGGAGTTTGCCCGAGAACAGAAGGATTTTCGGGGAGTGCTGGAGTAACCGGATACCAAACAGGAATTAATCGTATTTTTTCAGGGGTAGAAAAAGATATGGATGTCACCAAGAATGCCGTGTTGGAATTAATTCACCTTGAACCAGAAAGTTCAAGTGGGATCATCCGGGAGCTTATCAGGCTTACCGCCGTAGCGGCCATGCTCACAAAACTCCTTCCAGAACCCGAGGTAAATATATAAGGCTCAAGGGCTTTTTTTAATTTCAATCACGGACATCTCAGTAAACATCCTTGAGGAAATGATACTATAAAATGAGTCATTTGTTAACCAAAATCTACCTATGGTGGCGATAAGGGATGGGAATTTCGGCTAAGGGATTAAAATCACTTATAAAAATAATTGCTCCATCTATTATATTAGTTAATTATGATTTTCTGTTAAAATGAGGTTGCATTTTAAAAGGGAATTGGTATGTGGCGAGGGTGAGTGCTAGTATTAGGCTTTTTTAATATCTGAATCCGTGGCTTCAATACGGGTAACAGGGATAAGTTGTTGGTTTGGCAATGGGTTTCAAGAATATTAGCTTCCTGCGTTCAGGTAGGTATTTTTAACCCGTATGAATCAATGGCCTGTTCATTGTGCTGTAGTGAGCTCTGGGTCAGGTAACACTCCTAATATTAGTCAGGCTTGTTTATGTCAGAGCATTTTACCAAGGAAAAGCGCATTCTGGTTGCCATGCGTAAGACACTGGGGGGGATAGTCAGAGATGTGACGCCATCCAGTTCCGCATTAAAGTCACCCTTGTCAGCGGCAACGGTTGAAGATATCAAGATGTGCTTTGGATTGATCGCAGCCAGAGAAAGAGAAATAGCGGAAGAAGCAGGGGTCGAAATCAAGGATCGTCCACGTTATGTTGATGAGCCTAAGCAGGATAACGTGGTCTCGATAGATGCACTTAAGGCAACATTACCATCATCATCTGATACCAAAGAAACAGATTAAATTAACCAGAGCCTTTTAATGGAAAACGAACATTCGAATGAAAAAATGCTGATTATCACCGGTAAGGTCATTAATTACCTGGATCAGTGGCAATTAAGTGCAGAAGAAATCTTAAATATACTTGGTTTGCCTGAAATTAAGCCTCGCCATCTGTCACATTACCGGAAAGCGGAAAAACCACTTCCCCAGACTCCAGAGGTTTATCAGAGGATTGACCATATTGTTGGCATTGCAGATGCATTACGTACAACATTTCCATTTAGTGACAAGATGCGTTTAATGTGGCTGCGTAAACCCCATCGTCGCTTTAACAGGAAAACACCGTTATCAGTGATTCTTGATGAAGGTGTAAATGGACTGATGCGAGTTCGTATCGAGGTTGATTGCGCTTATGGCTGGGCCATTGGTGATGCCATGAACGCTGCTGCCAAATCCGCTAGCAAGGGGTGATGGCGTCGTATTATTACTGGCCAGAACCTGATCTATAGAGGCTGGGGCAGGGCGGACTTTTCCCTTACCTTTCCCCAGGGCTAACTCAAATATTTTATGTCTGACATCCTTGATGGCGGGGTTGTACAGGTAGTGAGCGTAGACTTTGTCACGATTTATGATATCCAGCTTTTTGTAGAATTCCCAGGTGGAGGGGTAAAGTCGCTCCAGATCGTATTCAAAGACATAGGCGGGAAGATCTTCTCTTAATAGGGTGGTTGTGCTGTGTTCCTGAGGATAGACTCCTTTTGCTGAAACATTTGAAATCAGCAGCATGGAACTAATGATCATGGCGATGAGTAGCAATAGCATTGTTTTCATTCTTATTTCTCCCTGTTTTTATCCCTTGTTGACTGAAATTATCAGTGGAAGGAGTCGAGATGTCATGCTGAAACGGGATTAAGCAGAGAAATCATTTGATGAAAAGATGAGCGGATTGTTACGGCTGTTGTATGGTATTCGTTCGTATATCTGGCGTAGGTCGACGGGCTGCTTCGCTTCTGCTTTTACCAGTAGCCCCTTCCGAAATGTCCATAGCTATAAGGGTGTGAATAATAGGGAAAGGGGCGGTAATAAGGGTGATCCCACCAATAGGGATCCCTGATTGGCTGGCTTTTCTTGCCACGCCAAAATTGAATTTTCTCGGCTATAACATAAGGGTAGGTATAAGGATAGTTTCCTACTTTACCTTTTTGAGTATCTTGCAGTGTCCCGATAACAGTTACCCTGTTTGGGCTTTTATATTCGGCCGGGTCAATGAATCCGGCGACCTTGATCATAAATCGCCCCTGCCCCTTTTTTTGATCATTGGGCTCAGAACCGCTCAGAGGACGTCTTAATACTTCAATTTGGGAGTGGTCTCTGAAATTGCTGACCTTGAGAATGGTTCCTCCCCAGAAAACACGGGTGCCAAGATATTTAGCGGGTTGTGTTTTTGCCTGTTCAATACTTACCGTTGGCAGGTCAGGGCGGGGTGTTGAGCTGCTAGAGCAGCCGGTGAGCAAGAAACCCAGCCCAATGATCAATAGTTGCTTCATGGTATTCTCCAGTCTCCAGGTTTGTCACAGCGATGATCACTCTGCGATCTTTTCATTACGTGACACTCCCTTTATAAGACAATGATTATAAACAGTAGTTCTATTTTCCTCTCAAGCTGCTGATATGTCCGATAAAGTGTAAGATCTGGCTCGGTTCATGAGCAGAAGTGTGTGGACAGTGAGGCTTCTGATCGTTCCCGTAGTGTAGTGATTCTGGAATTCTCAGTTGAGCAGGCTCAACTGAGAATTCCGGTTCAAGGGTGAGTGAAAAGCAGCGATGGATTTGATGTGTCTGCATTACCCAGAGTGGCAGCCCAGTAGCCAAGCCACGGATCCAGATTTTCGTTAGTGCTGTCTACAGTAACATAGCCAGTTCCGTCATAAGTCCAGACCTGGCTATGAAAAAGACCGGCTATTTCTGCTTCAGTGATGGTACAACCGGATGAGCAAATAGTGTCTGTGGTGATAATACGGGCTTCGGTGAAGCGTCCCGTGGTATTGAAGGGATAACCAATCATATTCCACTGGTTATCATTGGCTTCTGTTCCCAGAGACACCTGGAAGCAGCGCTCACCGCTACAGCTGTCAGGGCTTGTAACCGGTGTGATAGTACTGTTGACAGGCATATCGAGAGTTTTCGGGCTACCTGTTAACTGGATAATCCAGTAGCCGGTTCCCTGGCTGAGAGTATCAGATAAAGTTAAGGCAACGTAATTGTCCTGCACAGTGTCGTAGCGATAGATTATCCATTCTGTGCCATATTCACCCAGTTCATCATCACCAAAAATTTCAGCGACGGTATTGCTTACTCCCGGATCTAGCGGGAGACTAATCTGATGCCATTCATTCGATGGCAGACTATGGGGTGGCAGGAAAAAGGGCTCTAGTGCGGCAAACCAGGTGTTAGCCATTTTCTGTTCACCTGCATTGTTGGGATGCACGCCATCCTGCAAGTCTGTTTGTGGGTCAATACCACTAAACTGGTCAACGATGATGACAGGCGAGGCGGGCGTATTTAGCGCTTCACCCAGTTGAGCTACTGCTGCATTATAGGGTGGAATATTCTCGGGCTGAAAATTATTGATAGCATCCAGTGGGGTAATTTGGGCTAGTAATATGACTATATCTGGATTATTGACACGCAGTCGGCGGATGATTTCTTTTAGTCCGCCGTTACCATCGTCCCCGTAGATAGACTTATTGATTTGTGCATCACGATCTTCGGGAAGTGTGTACAGCAAGTCATTAGTACCGAGATGAATGAGAACAATATCGGGTGTTTCAAGTGACAGGGAGTAGTCGAGTATGGTTTGCGTACTGCTGGGGTCGCTCAAACTCACTTCATTGAGGATGGAATAAACATCACGTCCGGGCCAACCATCATGCTGGGTGTCAGGGTAGGCATCACTTTCCGGATCACTTCGGCTGCCGATATAGTCAATACTCACCTGCGTGGAAGCAGTCGATAGATCCTTGAGTTTATAGCGATATCCCCCCGCAGTAATGGAATCTCCCAGAGGTAATATTTTGGGGGTTTGGCCGGCAAAGTTGATGCCATACGAAAGAGTAGAATACAAAAATGCACCGATACAAAGAATCAATTTAAAGTAACGCATAGGAATAGGTCTGTTGTTATTAGTAATAGATAGAGGCGATGAGGCTATCTGGACGACCTGTAGAGGGATGATACTTTTTCCCTGGATGTGTGTTGGCCTTATAGATGCGGCGCATACTTGTAAACCCTGTACTTTATGCCCTGGGATTTCCTGTAAATCCTCTTGTTTATATCGTCAGTAAACGGCAATGACGACTAATATAAAAACCCGAACTCGTGATTTCATGATACACAGTGAAGCCGTCAATCCAGGTAAAATACGCTATGAGCATGGTTAAATGCCCTACATGCTGCATATGAGGATGCTATGAGGTTTTATAGAAATAGTTAAGGCAGATCCTGATAACAAACCGGTATCCCGGGATAATCGGTTGCCAGATTGTATCTGTATTTTTCTGGAATACCGGGAGGCTAAGAGACTCTGATTAAGTCCCGATCATTTTCCTGAGGCTGAAATACCGCTATTTTTCGCTATAAAAGTGACCAATAGAATGACTATTGCTAACTTTTCTATCAAAAAACTGCATAGGCTCCTTGAGCGGGATAAGGCATGAAGTGAGTTTTATTGGCGATAAAGTCCAGCAGTTTCGACAGGTGAACCCCCGGGTATACTGGAAACTCATGGTGTTTTCTATTCTGATTATTAGTGCCGACTCCTATGAAGAGCATGTAGCATCACAACTTCATCGGACAGGGGGGCGCAGATGCCACAAAGACTGAAAAGCTTGAAAAGCACCTGCAACAGCTCATTGAAAGGATTCAACACACATTCGGACATCATCTGGAGCAGATTCCAGGCTCTGGTGGTGGTTTATTAGTAGTGCTTGATCATGTTGATGCAGAAGCAAATCGCCAGGCAGAGGAAATATCAACCGAAAAAGTCCCGCTCGCTTTAATTGATACACAGACACTCGGTGGGCTGCAACGCCTGGGCAGTGCATCCCCACTTCAGGAAACAGAAACTTACTATGATGCAGGCGATGCATCCAGTACAGAAGAACAGGAGCTTGCTCCCAAAGAATCTCCCCTGATCGCACTGGCAAAAGAAAAACTAGCAGCCGCCGAAATACTGCTAGAACAGGGGATGAGCAGTGTCGTAGCAGAA
>WFWY01000027.1 GCA_015490895.1 Thiotrichaceae bacterium
TATAGATATAAGGGGGCTGTCTGAGAATAGAGAAGCTACTGCAAATCCCATGATTACCTCAACTTGGGTTTATTGAAAGTGTCAAATAGCAACGGTTATTTGCCTCTTCCAATAATTTCAGCTTATGGCGCTGCTGTGATTTTCGCAACACTTCCTATACTTGAGCAGTCTCCGAGAGTCGTTTCCTGGGGTTACTGGGCAAGGTATTCTTGCAAAAAACGGTCAAAAATTACGGTGTCGCTGGCTTCTATTTCTTTTTGCTTTTGCAAGGATGTTGCTGCCATTTCGGTAAACAGGTGTTTCTTGTCCACTGGCAAAGAGCGCTGGAGAAAAATATCTCGGTGCTCCAGCGACTTTCTACGCGCAAATTCATAATAGCTTTCCTGCTGACTAAATAACTCTTCCAGTAAACGTGCAGAAGGTGTGAGTTCAGGGTGATGTACCAGATCCAGGTGTAACTCATGCGAGTCCAGATAACAGTCTTCATCGTATGTGTCACTCATCAGTTCAGCCACCGGTGCCATTTGGTGCATAATCTCCAGAGCCCAGGTTTTCAGAAGCACAGGACGGCCTTGCTGAATGAGTTTCAAATCCGGTTTTCTTCCCTGATGTGCAACCAGGTTTTGATTGTGATCAATTTCCTGGCGTTCCTGCGGGTCTATTTTGGGGCTGTCTTGCAGCAGGCAAAAGAGCATAAACGATTTTAAAAAGTAGAGCTGTTTATGTGTGAGTCCTGCGGGGTGGAAGGCATTTATATCCAGCGAGCGCAGCTCAATATACTGGATACCTCGTTGGTGTAATGCATCAACAGGTTTCTCCATATGTTTGAGAATTTGCTTGGGGCGGACACTACTATAATACTCATTTTCGATTTGTAAGCGATTGGCGTTGAGCTGGCGGTATTCACCTTTCACTTTAACACCTATTTTTGCGTAGCGAGGGCAAGGGGTAGTGATTGCTTCTCGCAGGCTGTGTGTATATTCGTCCAGTGAGTTATAGTTAGCCTTAACCCCGGTCTCACCTTCTTTCAGGTTGGTATAGCCAATATCTCCCATGCGTAGTGAGGTTCCATAGGGTTCATAGCAGGTATTGTTATTCAGGGTTTTCATGTTTTCTGGCATCGCTATACCATTTAGGAAACTTTTGCAGATAGCAGGAGAACTCCCGAACAAATAAGGAATTAGCCAGCCATAGCGCAGCAGATTGCGTGTCAGAGCCATATAGGACGTATTGATAAAATCCTGCTTGTCAGCAGTGCTTTTTTCTACCTCCTGGAAAGCAGGCCAGAACTGTAGGGGGAAAGAGTGGTTAAAATGGATCCCGGCGATGACTTGCATCATTTTTCCGTAACGCCAGGCCAGGCCGCGCCGGTAAACGGTTTTCATCATGCCGGCATTGGATGGACCATATTCGGCGATGTGGATGTCAGATTCACCTGCAATAATGCAAGGCATACTGGTTGTCCATAATAATTCATTATCCAGTTGCTGATAAACAAAGGTTTCGATATCCAGAAGAAAATCCAGTGCTTCATGGGCGCGTGCCAGGGGGGGAGTAATAAACTCCAGTAACGACTCGGAATAGTCTGTTGTAATCCAGGGGTGGGTTAGTGCGGAACCCAGTACTTCAGGGTGTTTTGTCTGGGCGATACGACCATCAGCACTTACCCGGAGACTTTCTTTTTCCAGGCCTGTTTTGCTGTCCAGTAAAAGAGAGCTGAGGTTGTTTTCGACAATACTATTGAGACGTTTGTTTAATAAACTATGCACGGATCAGGAGGGAGGTTACTATTAAAATGAGAGCATAACAGAAATTCAGGGTTGGATACGACAGGGATTCTGGGCAGATTGCTGTACGGATACGACAGGTTTCGTATTGACTAAATGACTTGCTTGTGGTCATAAAGTTGCGTTACTGTCCGATATATCGTTCATGTGCCTGGTTGGGAGTTTTATACAGACGATCTTCAAGTCCTGTTCGCCTTGTATGTGAACGAAAATACTAAGCACTCCATAGCTACTTTATTTGCCTATGAACGTAAATCAACAAGAAGGTTATATTCTTACGGTTACTTGTCCTGCGGGTCCTGGTGTTGTTGCGGCGATATCCGGTTATCTTGCAGAGCAGCAATGCTATATCAATGAAATGTCTCAGTACGATGATGAGGTGACGGGGCGTTTTTTTTGCAGAATAGCTTTCCGGCTTCACGCGCATGATCCCTTACAGGCCGATGTGTCTCCTGTTACGATAAATGAGATACGAGAAGGTTTTTTAAGGGTTGCAGAAAATTTTAAGATGCAGTGGTTAATCGTGGATGCCAGCCGTGCAACACGGGTATTGATTATGGTATCAAAGGCTGATCACTGCCTGATGGATTTGTTATACCGAAAAAATAAAGGTGAGCTGGCGATGGATATCACGGCAGTCATTTCCAACCACCTGGACTTGCGACCTATTGTGGAGCGTGAAGGTATTCGCTTTATCTACTTGCCTGTTAATAAACAGAACAAGCCGGAACAGGAGACTCGGCTACTGGAGATTGTTGAGGAAACGGAGACGGAGCTGGTGATATTGGCGCGTTATATGCAGATACTTTCGGATCCTGTTTGTCAGGCTTTGGAGGGCAAGTGCATCAATATTCATCACTCTTTCCTGCCAGGATTTAAAGGTGCTCGTCCCTATCATCAGGCATACCAGCGTGGTGTAAAGCTCATTGGTGCGACAGCACACTATGTGACCAGTGATCTGGATGAGGGGCCTATTATTGAACAGGTCGTAGAGAGAGTTGATCACACACAGCAACCCAGGGAGCTGGCAGCACTGGGCAGAGATATGGAAAACAGCGCTCTGGCCAAGGCAGTGCGTTACCATATCCAGAGACGGGTATTTGTTGACAAGATTAAGACGGTTGTTTTCAGATGAACGAAAAAATGCGTATGACAACACTTTGTTGCCAGCCGATGATTTCGGTATACTGATAAAATTCTTAATTATTCTGGAGACTTACCATGAAAAAATTTGTACAGATGTTAGCTTTGTTGCTGGCGTTCAGCGTCCTGTCACCACTGGCTATGGCAAAAGATGATAACCCATCAAGTAAAGCCAAAAGTAGCGAGGTCAAAAAGGCAAAAGCTAAAAAAGAAAAAAAGGAAAAGAAAAAGAAAGAAAAGAAGAGTAAAAGCAGCAAGAAAGAAAAAGCGGGCACGAGTAAGGGCAGTGAAAAGAGCGCCAAAAAAGGGAATGCCTCTACGAGCACCAAAAAAAGTGCCAGTAGCAGTAAGAGCAGCAAGCGAAGCACCAAATCAGGCTTAACAGGGACGGATAAGGCAAAGCAGTTCAAAAGTGTCACCGTCAATCTCAACAAGGCGGATGCAGCTACGTTGGCTTATTATCTGGTAGGTATTGGTGAAACACGTGCCAAAGCTATTATTAAATATCGCAAGAAGAACGGAAAATTCAAAAGTACCGAAGACTTGATGCAGGTACCCGGAATTGGTGAAGCTATTTATGCGGGTCTTAGAAAGAATGTTTCGACTAGCCGGGGGGAGAGTAGTGTACCTAAGAAAACCTCCGGAACGGGAAAAAAATAGGCCATTATTCGTTTATGGAGGATAAAGCAGGGGGGAGCACTCCATCTGCTTTGTCTTTACAAACCCTCCCCGCTTATTGTCCAATGAAGGAACGTGCATGCACGTTCCTAAGCATTTTTTTACTGATTACTCTTTTACAACATCAAGCTATCCATAGGGGCAACTATGAAAAACATACTCGTTACAGGCGGTGCAGGTTATATTGGTTCACATACATGCGTAGAATTGATTGAAACCGGTGAATACTTTCCCATTGTAGTTGATAACCTCTGTAACAGCTCACCCATAGCTCTTGATCGTGTCAAAACAATTACCGGTACCCGTCCAGATTTTTATGAAGGCGATATCCGCGATGCTGATTTACTGCAAAAAATATTCGATGAGAATGCGATTTACGCGGTCATTCATTTTGCGGGTCTGAAGGCCGTAGGGGAGTCCGTGGAAAAGCCCCTGATGTACTACGACAATAATATTGCCGGTAGTATCATGCTGTTTAATAAAATGAAAGCCAATGCAGTAAAACGTATCGTTTTCAGTTCATCCGCTACGGTCTATGGTGACCCGGCGTCTGTGCCTATCAAGGAAGACTTCCCTTTAAGTGCAACCAATGCCTATGGTCGCTCCAAGCTGTTTATAGAGGAAATTCTTCGTGACGTGAACCGTGCTGATCCTGAATGGGATGTTGCCCTGCTGCGCTACTTTAACCCTGTTGGTGCACACAAAAGCGGTATCATTGGTGAAGATCCCAGCGGCATCCCAAACAACCTTATGCCCTATATTGCGCGTGTTGCGGTAGGGCAATATGAAGCATTATCTGTTTTTGGGGGGGACTATCCAACAAAAGATGGAACCGGTGTGCGTGACTATATTCATGTGGTTGATCTGGCTAAAGGCCATGTTAAAGCACTGGATGCCTTTGATCGACAAGCAGAGCAGCGTCTCTTCACGGTAAATCTGGGTACTGGGCAGGGTTATTCTGTACTGGATATGGTAAAAGCCTTTGCCAAAGCTTCTGATCAAAGCATCGCCTATAACATTGTAGAGCGTCGTGAAGGTGATATTGCAGCGTGTTACGCTGACCCTGCTCTGGCGGAGTCCTTTCTTGGCTGGAAAGCGGAAAAGGGTGTGCAGGAGATGTGTGATGACACCTGGAGGTGGCAAAAGAACAACCCGAAAGGTTATGAGTGAAGGAGCCGCATTCTGTTTGCTTCTTCAACCTGGAATTCTCAGCCGAATGCTGTACTAGCACTCGGTAATCGTCACGGCGAGGCCGCCCAAAGAGGTTTCCTTGAATTTTACGGACATCTCTTCCCCTGTTTGTTTCATTGCCGCAATACAGCGATCCAGTGACATGAAATGTTCACCTGCTTCATACATGGCAAGTGAGGCCGCAGTATATGCCTTGATTGCGCCAAACCCGTTGCGTTCAATACACGGCACCTGCACCAGACCCTGCACGGGGTCGCAGGTCATGCCAAGGTGATGCTCCAGGGCAATTTCAGCAGCATGCTCAATTTGCTGTGGCGTACCGCCGCGTACTGCACACAAACCGGCAGCAGCCATGGATGAGGCAGACCCAACCTCTCCCTGGCAGCCAACTTCAGCACCTGATATCGAACTAAGATGTTTAATCAGGCCACCTATGGCACTGGCGGTTAATAAAAACTCTCTGATTTGTTGTTCGCTACCACCTTCATGCTTTACAAAATAATATAAAACGGCGGGTATGACACCGGCTGCTCCATTGGTGGGTGCAGTCACCACCCTATGACCTGCTGCGTTTTCCTCGTTGACTGCCATGGCATATGCACAGAGCCAGTCATTCACATCGGCCCTGCCAGCTCTGTGCTGTAATCGCTGGTGTAACTGTTTCGCGCGTCGTGGTATTTTAAGGCCGCCAGGCAATATACCTTCTGTATCTATCCCTCTTTCAATGCAGTGTTGCATGGATTCCCAGATAGTCTTTATGCCGCTTTTCAAGTGGTCAGCCGAAATTTTCTCAATTTCATTATACGTCTTCATCTCGGCGATAGATAAGCCACTTGCAGCAGACATTTCCAGCATGGATTGAGCCGAGTCAAAACCATAGGGAACGGTGTCGTCAGATTTTATTTTGAGTGGAGCAGCGACCTGGCTTATTTCTTCGGGTGTACAAATAAAGCCGCCGCCAATAGAAAAATAGGTTGCCGAAAGTACTAGCGTGTTTTGTTCATCAAGTAGCTCAAAGATCATTCCATTTGGGTGTTCCTTAAGAGGCTCACCGGTATCAAAAATGATATCTGTGCTTGCAGAAAAAAAAGCTTGCCGGGTTGCATCAAGCTGAATTGATGTTTTTTTCCAGATATGATGGACAAGCGTATCCAGATCCTGTCTGGCTACATCGGCAGGTGAATAATGATGTAGCCCTAGTGCGATAGCGCGGTCGGTTGCATGCCCCTTGCCGGTGGCGGATAGTGAACCTTTGAGTGTACAGCGGATAAAGAGCTGAGAAGGAAGGGAATGTGTCAGGCCGTATTTTTTGATGTGTTGAATAAATTCGGAGGCAGCAACCATCGGCCCCATGGTATGAGAGCTGGATGGACCAATACCGATTTTAAAAAGATCAAGCGTGCTGATAAACATAAATTATAAAGTAACCTCATTGTCATTTACTCCGACTACGCCTGGTCGGTCATGGAAACATAGCCCGGCAGGGTACTAATGGTATCTATCCATGCCTGAATCGCGGGGTAGGTCGCCAGATTGAAACCACCTTCATGGGCAACGTGTGTGTAGGCATACAGGCTAATATCGGCAATACTGAAAGATTGATTGACCAGAAAAGAGCTGTGCTGTAACCGTTGCTCCATGATTGCCAATGCTTTATGTCCACCTTGCTGCCTGGCAAGATACTCGGCTTCACGTTCTTTGGGTAATCCCAGGTATTTATTGATAAAACGCGCAACAGCAATATAGGGCTCATGGCTATACTGCTCAAAAAACTGCCACTGTAAAACACGTGCCTGTGCCAAAGGGTTGCTGGGCAAGAAGCGGGTATTATACGCCAGATAGTTCAGGATGGCATTGGACTCCCAGAGATACTCTCCTTCCCTGATTTTTAGAACAGGAACCTTGCCATTGGGGTTCATATCCAAAAAGGTATCCTTTTCTGACTCCCCGGCAAGAATATCAATGTGGTGCCACTGATACCCAATATCCAGCAGGTGTAATAGTAACTTGACTTTGTAGCAGTTTCCCGAGAGCTGATCACCATAAACCTGATACATGAAACATCCTGGCGTTGTTGAGAAAGTAGCGTGCAAGGCAGTGCAGTAGTGCAGTATAGTAGCACAGGGCAAGGCCCTTTATGCTTCCTGTTCTCGGACAAGCTCCTAAGGATTTGGGTAAACAACGGTTTCCATACCCTGAATAGTGATTTCAACGCGCCGGTTTTTCGCTCTGCCCCAGGGCGTGCTATTCGTGCTAACAGGCTGTTTTTCGCCCA
>WFWY01000028.1 GCA_015490895.1 Thiotrichaceae bacterium
GAATGACAGGAACGGGGACTCTGATATTTGAAAATGGCGGAGAGGGAGGGATTCGAACCCTCGATGGGAGATAAAGCCCATACTCCCTTAGCAGGGGAGCGCCTTCGGCCTCTCGGCCACCTCTCCAGTATTATTTCAATAGTCATAGTATCACTTTCTCAGCGACAGCCGAGAAAATTTAAGGTCGGTAGGATACAACCGGAATAGTCGAAGGTAAAGGCCTAATTTGCAACTTCTTCAGTTTCTGAAGTATCGGCCTGTTCGTTTTGAATTCTATTATAAATTTCTTCCCTGTGGACGGAAACTTCTTTGGGAGCATCTATGCCAATACGCACCTGGTTACCTTTTACGCCCAGCACTGTCAGAGTGACGTCATCTCCAATCATCAGTGCCTCGCCCACTCTACGTGTTAATATAAGCATCCTGTTCTCTCCATGTTGTCCATTTTATTTCCAAATACTTGTTCTTCAAGTATTACCCCATTTAAATGCCGCCGTGCCAGCTATTTTAACCAGGGTCTCCTTAAGGAGACTCTGAATAAGCGGACAGCCATAACACATTCACTATCACATAAGATAACTTAATGCTCACTTAACAATAGAGATAATTTTTTGGTGGAAGGCGTCACTTTGCAAAGAAGAAAATAGATGCTGAAAGAAGGAGATAATGATGCGTGACCCCGTTATGACAAGAAAATAGCCGCGAGTCTGAATTTAAACAGCAGCACAGGAAATGAAAATTGAAAGAGGCAGAAAAGCGTAAAACAGTCCTGAACTAAAAGTCCCCGTTATTACAAAAAGATTACGTTATATCCGCATCAAGACCAAAGGCTTCATGTAAGCTCCTGACGGCAAGCTCCAGATATTTTTCATCAATAACGACCGATACCTTGATTTCCGAGGTTGAGATCATACGAATATTAATCCCCTCTTTCGCCAGTGTAGCAAACATATCTCGCGCCACACCTGCATGTGAGCGCATACCCACGCCCACAATCGACACCTTGGCAATTTTGTTATCACCCGCACACGTTCTGGCACCCATTTCCTGCGCCAGAGCGCACAGAATTTCTTTTGCCTGCTCATACTCGTTACGGTGCACCGTAAAAGTAAAGTCTGTTGTGTTATCTGACCCCACATTTTGCACAATCATATCGACTTCAATATTGGCATCCGATATCGGGCCCAGTATTTTATAGGCAATGCCCGGCTCATCCGGCACACCGGTTACTGTGAGTTGCGCCTCGTCCCGGTTAAAGGCAACGCCTCGTACAACAACTTTTTCCATGATATCTTCCTCACGCGTGACCAATGTGCTCTTGCAGTCATCGTTTTCATCAAAACTGGATAATACCCTGATGGGCATATGGTATTTATGTGCGAACTCAACTGCACGAATTTGTAGAACTTTAGACCCCTGGCTAGCCATTTCCAGCATTTCTTCCAGTGAGAGTCTGGGTATATGCCGGGCACTGGGTACAACCCGTGGATCCGTACTGTATACGCCGTCAACGTCGGTATAAATCTGACATTCATCAGCTTTGAGGGCGACAGCCAGCGCTACCGCTGTGGTGTCGGAGCCACCACGCCCCAGCGTGGTAATATTGCCATCCCCATCAACGCCCTGAAAGCCAGCCACGATAATGACCTTGCCATCTGCAAGATCCGCTCGCAATGCCTTATCTTCTATATCCAGGATACGTGCCTTACTAAAACTGTTATCCGTCAACACTTTCACCTGAGGGCCTGTATAGGATTTTGCAGCACAGCCCTTGCCTTCAAGTGCCAGCGACAACAAACCGATAGTTACCTGCTCCCCAGTCGATAGTATGACATCATGTTCGCGAGCAGAACCTTTGGGGTTAACAGCAGCAATCAGCTTCAGGAGGCGGTTGGTTTCACCCGACATGGCTGAAACGACAACCACAATATCATGCCCTTTTTGCTTCCAGCGAATGATCCGGTCAGCAACAGCCTGTATTCGCTCTGCCGATCCTACAGATGTTCCACCATATTTTTGTACAATTAATGCCACGTTTCTATGTCCTTTGTGCTACCCAGTCAGCGACTGAAGCCAAAGCGTCAGCAAGGTAGTCAGGCTGGTTACCACCGGCCTGAGCCATATCTGGTCGCCCTCCTCCTTTTCCGCCTACTTGACTGGCGACAAAATTAATTAATTCACCCGCTTTAATACGATCTGTTTCTGTTTTGGTCACGCCACAAATCAAACTGACTTTTTGACCGTCCACACTTGCCAGCACAACCACTCCCTTGCCGAGCTTGTTTTTTAACTGATCAACCGTATCACGCAGCATTTTCACATCTGCGCCTTCCAGTGTTTTTGCCAACACCTTGATACCATTAATCTCTACCGCATCAGCTGAGAGATCCGTTCCCTGCTGTGAGGCCAGTGAGGATTTTAACGCAGTGAGCTGCTTTTCCAGTTGACGGTTCTTTTCCAGTAAAGCATTCACCTTATATTCCAGATTGCTACTGTTTGCTTTTACCATCTGTGCAATGCTATCCAGTTGTTGACGTTGTTGATCGACCCACTCCAGCGCACTATCCCCCGTTACCGCCTCAATTCTTCGAATACCGGAAGCAACACCACTTTCTGAAATAATCTTGAACAGACCGATATCACCTGCCCGTTGCACATGCACACCGCCACAAAGCTCAGTTGAGAAGCCGATGTTCACAACACGCACCTCATCCCCATATTTTTCACCAAACAGCGCCATGGCACCAGCATTCATGGCATCCTCCATACTCATAATCTGTGCGTTTGTCGCAGCGTTTTGCCGGATTTGCTGATTGACAATCCGTTCAACACGCGCAATTTCATCCACTGTTACCGGTTCTGGATGTGAAAAATCAAAGCGCAGGCGCTCCGCATTCACCAGCGAGCCTTTTTGCTCAACATGACTTCCCAGCACTTCTCTTAATGCGGCATGCATCAGGTGCGTTGCAGAATGATTCAGAACCACTTTTTGCCGGTGGTCAACATCGACGTCAGTGGCAACGATATCACCCTGTTTGAGTTGCCCTTTGATAACTTCACCCAGATGAATAATGACATCACCCTGTTTCTGGGTATCTGTGACCAGGAAGTTACCCCTATTGCTGGTAATCAAGCCGACATCACCCACCTGACCACCGGATTCCGCATAAAAGGGGGTTGTATCCAGCACGAGTTGACCCTTTTCACCGACTGAAAGCGTTGTCACAGCTTCTGTATCACGAAATAACTGATGTAAAACCGCTTTACTCTGCAATTGATCATAACCAACAAACTCAGTGTGACCTTCTACCTCCAGCTTATCACCATAATCAACCGCAAATTTACCAGCACTCCGGGAGCGCTCGCGCTGTTCATTCATCGCGGCTTCAAAGCCCTCATAATCCACACCCAGCCCCTGTTCGCGGGCAATATCAGCCGTCATGTCAACAGGGAAACCAAGCCGGTCGTAAAGACTAAAGACCAGTTTTCCTTCCAGCATATCCGTACCCGGTGGCATTTTCTCAAGATGTGCGTTGAGTATTTTCATACCGTGACCCAGAGTCTCGGCAAAGCGCTTTTCTTCTTTCAACAATGCTACAGATACGGCATCCTGTGCCCTGGATAACTCGGGATAGGCATCCCCCATTTCAAGCACCAGGGTATTCACCAGTTTATAAAAGAAAGGGTCTGTTTGCCCCAGCTTATGCCCATGCCGCGCTGCACGGCGGATAATGCGGCGCAACACATAGCCCCTGCCTTCATTTGAAGGCAGTACGCCATCCACAATAAGGAAAGCGCAGGAACGAATATGATCGGCAATCACTCGCAACGACTTGTTACCCAGGTCGCGGGTGCCGGTTAGTTCGGCCGCTGCCCTGATCAGGCTCTGAAAAATATCAATATCATAATTACTGTGTACACCCTGTAAAATAGCTGCCAGTCGCTCCAGCCCCATACCAGTATCGACCGAGGGCCTGGGGAGTGGTGTCAAGGTGCCATCTTTGGCACGGTCATATTGCATGAAAACCAGATTCCAGATTTCGATATAGCGGTCACCGTCTTCATCAGGCGTGCCTGGCGGCCCTCCAAAGACATCCTCACCATGATCGTAGAAAATCTCGGTGCAGGGGCCACAGGGCCCCGTATCACCCATCTGCCAAAAGTTATCTTTGGCACCAATACGGCTAAAACGCTGCTTGTCCACTCCGATGGTATTCAACCAGATATCCGCGGCTTCCTCATCTTCTTCAAAAACGGTGATCCAGAGTTTTTCTGGAGGCAGGCCAATTTCCTGTGTCAGAAATTCCCACGCATAGCGAATAGCCTCCTCCTTGAAGTAATCACCAAAGCTGAAGTTGCCGAGCATTTCAAAGAAGGTGTGATGACGGGCAGTATAACCAACATTCTCCAGATCATTATGTTTACCTCCCGCACGTACACAACGTTGTGATGACGTGGCACGATGGTATGAGCGTTGATCCTGACCGAGAAAAACATCCTTAAATTGCACCATGCCAGCATTGGTAAACAAAAGCGTGGGATCATTACCAGGAACCAGAGAACTGGATTTGACGACTTCGTGACCACGTTGCTGAAAGAAGTGAAGAAATTTTTGCCGTATATCGGCACTGCTATTGGGAGTCAATGTTGTCATAGTCTTGCGTTATAAATCCAGTTCTGTTCGTATTAATTCCGTTTCAAACCCGCGACTTGCGAGAAAGCGACTCAGCCTGGCACGATCTCTGTCGTGTTGGGGCAAATGCACTCCCCATTTTTTTAGCCGAACCTGATGAATCTGTACATGCCAATCGATATCAGCCTGATCCAGATAATACGCAATCAGACTGGCTGCGACACCAGTTTCTCTTAGCTTATTGCGAATTTTAAGTCGGCCATGACCCCGTTGCAATCCCGAGTAGACGACCGCCTCGGCAAAACGCTCATCACTGAGTGCACGCTCAGCTTCCAGCTTGTCCAGCAAGACAGCGAGATCTGTATTCTCACAACATGATCGCTGGCGTAACTTCCAGGCCAGTTCCTTGCGAGAATGTTCACGTCGGGCTAGCAGAGCGTAAGCAGCGTCCTGACAGGTTCGTTTTCCTTCCGGCACCGAGTTCATGATATTTCATACCGGGCCAGGAGGCTGTCTACGTTATATCGACGAGTAAGAACAAGGTGACTTGCAGGTTGGTGCTGAGTTTGCGAAGCCCAATAAACCAGGGCATATTGGGCTTCGTTCCTCAACACCAACCGACAGTTGCTAATACTTCCTGACCGACAATTATAACTGGACGATGTACCAGAAGCTTGTCCGAGAACCAGGAAGCTACTTGCTATCAGCAGCATCATTATCAGCATCAGCGAGCGTCTCTTCAGAGCCAGCTTTTGACAAATAATGACTACGGATAGCTTGCTCTATTTCATCGGCAATATCCCTGTTCTCTTTCAGGAACTGCCGCACATTTTCTTTACCCTGGCCAATTTTCTTATCCCTGTAGCTATACCAGGCACCCGCCTTTTTCACCATTCCCAGTTCGACACCCAAATCAATGAGTTCACCTTCAAGTGAAATGCCCTCACCGTAAAGAATCTCAAATTCAGCCTGCTTGAATGGAGGCGCAACTTTGTTTTTAACAACTTTAACACGGGTACTGTTACCCACAATTTCATCGCCTTTTTTGATCGCGCCAATACGGCGGATATCAATACGCACAGAGGCATAGAATTTTAATGCATTACCCCCTGTCGTTGTTTCAGGGCTACCAAACATAACCCCGATTTTCATGCGAATCTGGTTAATAAAGATCACCATGGTATTCGAGCGCTTGATATTGGCTGTCAACTTTCGCAGTGCCTGAGACATTAACCGTGCCTGTAAACCCATATGGGAATCTCCCATATCGCCTTCTATTTCTGCTTTCGGTGTGAGTGCAGCAACCGAATCGACAACCACCATGTCAACAGCGGATGAACGCACCAGCATATCTGTGATTTCCAGTGCTTGCTCCCCGGTATCCGGCTGTGAGATCAATAAGTTATCAACATCAACGCCCAGTTTTCTGGCATATTCGGGATCCAGAGCATGTTCGGCATCAATAAAGGCTGCTGTACCGCCGTTCTTTTGACACTCGGCTATGGCATGCAGGGTAAGCGTTGTTTTACCCGAGGACTCCGGGCCATATATTTCAATGACGCGCCCTCTTGGTAAGCCACCTATCCCCAGCGCAATATCAATATTCAGTGAACCCGTAGAAACAACATCGACGTCATGCATAGCCGCAGCATCACCCAGCCGCATAACTGCGCCTTTACCAAACTGGCGCTCAATCTGTCCCAGAGCGGAAGCTAGTGCCTTTTTCCTGTTATCGTCCACGGCGTCTCCTTATGTTGCTAATTAGATATGGGAGTGGATTATTTCATATTTATGCAGCGGGTACATACTATTTATCGCCTTTGATAGACCAAATACAATATTGGGCGCCTCGATCTCTGTTTTTAGCTGAAGGAAACACAAAACAACAGGCTTTCAACAAAACATATTAACAGCTCCCGCGAAATGATAATGCCACTTTGAGCGTGATAATGAGCCTCTGATAATATTGGAGTCCTTGCATTACCTCTGATACGCTTACAGCACTTTAAATACATTGATAACTCACCTAACCTGATGACAACAGCCTCGCCTTCTTCAGCAACAAGTGCCTCTGTAGCAGCACCTTGGGGTGTACTCCCAACCATCGGCTTTTCCCTTGTTATCTTTGCTGTTTTTCTGGCTGTGCAAAGTGCTGCTCTGGCAATATTCGCTTATTTTCAGCTACAACAACAAGCTGATACCAGCCTCGCAGAGATGCTGCAACAGATGGCTACCCAGGGTCTGGGTATCTCGGTGTCATTAATTCCGGGCACTTTGGCAGGCAGCCTGCTAATTCTTCTGTTTGCCTATTTACGTGGCAACATTACTCTTAAGCACTATCTGCATCTCAACCGACCGGCGATAAAACCCTTCCTGTTCTGGCTTACGGTACTTGTTCTCTTTGCTGTGGGGATGGAGTTAGTCAACCATCTCAACCAGCGCCCCATGCCCAACTGGATGATCGACTCCTATCGAACTGCCGGAATTATCCCCCTTTTCTGGTTCACACTCGTGATTGCCGCACCCGTATTTGAGGAATTACTGTTTCGGGGCTTTTTGCTGGAAGGATTGCGTCATTCCAGTGTTGGAACAGCCGGCGCAGTGATAGTAACCGCCGCACTATGGGCCTCCATACATCTACAGTATGAATGCTTTGAAATTATTTCCATCTTTCTCATCGGATTAATACTGGGCTATGCAAAAATCAAAACCCGGTCTATTTATACACCCATTATTTTGCATGCATTAATGAATCTTGCCGCAACGGCTCAGGTCGCTGCGCTGGTAAGCTCATCATAGTGGAGCCACAACCCGCTCTATGAACACAGAAATATCAGCTATCCAGGGTGCATTCTGGTGAACAACAGTAACCACTAGCGGGCTTTACCACATGCGGCAAACCGGCAACCATTAGCGTCACATTATCGACAAGTTTTGCCAAACGCTGATGTAAACGTCCACTTTCGTCAACAAATTGCCGGGTTATTTCTCCCATCGGTACCACCCCCATACCTGTTTCATTACTGACCAGTATTAACTGTCCTGGCAAGGCAGGGACAATATCCAGTAGGTGCTGCATTTCTTCCTGCAACCATTCAGGTTCTGGCCGGGATAACAAATTCATCACCCACATGGTCAGGCAATCCACCAATACCAGGCGCTCAGACTTACAGTAGTGTTGCAAACAGGTAGCCAGGGATAGGGGTTCTTCAACCGTGTGCCAATGTGGGGGACGATCTTCCTGATGCCGTTTTATGCGCGACCTGATCTCGTTATCCAGAGGTTGGGCTGTTGCTACATAAATGACATCCTGGCCTGAATGAGAGGCCAGTTTTTCCGCGTAGGCGCTCTTACCGGAGCGTGCGCCCCCCAGTATTAAACAGCTATATGATTGAGTTTGAGCCATGGTCATCGCAGCTCATAACGTAGTGATACAACAAAGTGCCAGCGCTTCCTGTGAAGTTTCGCCGGGATGGGGAATTGCCTGTTAATTTTTCTAACCGCCCGCAGTGTCGCCTGATCCAGTGATGAATACCCCGAACTTTGAGTGATTGTTATTTGCTGCACAGTGCCATCATGCAAGATAACAAAGGACACCGTTGCCACTCCCTGATGTCGCATTTTACGGGCACGTTTGGGGTAGTGTTTGTTGGCATTAAGCGCCCGTTGTACTGCGCTCTGATAGGCCTGCTGCATGGCAGGGTCAGGGCTCCCGGCACGATTCCCTGCTTTTGAAGCAGCCTGGGGGACAGGTAGCGGCTGTGTGTTTTTTGCTGGAGCGGATAGTTGAGAGATTTGTGTGTTGAGCACCCGTTTAGCCGATTGTCCGGGTGCGGGTTTCGCAGTCGGCAGGGAACGGGACGGTTTCTGAATATGCTTCGGTATTACCGGACTTTGGGATTTATGCTGGATTTTCGGCCTCGGCTTATCCTGTCTTTTGTACCTTTTGGGTGCAGGCTTATTGTTGCTCCTGATGCTTTGTTTGTGTTTCGTCTTTTTCTTTATAGAGGATTGAATCACAGGTGTCCTATTCTTCTTTTCTTTCTTCTTTTCTTTTTCCTGTAACAGTGGTTTTCTACTGTGATTCTTTTCAAGTGCCGCAATGACAGAAACCGACACTGGTGATTGAGATCCAGCCGGCAATGACGCCCTGTCAGGCACTACCCTGGTAATACGACTTGCCGCCTGTTCTTCTTTCACAGTCTCCACGCCGGGGTTTTGAAGCTCCGGCGGGGTATACAGCAATTTGACCTCAACTGTTTTCTGTTGCAGCACGTCAGCCTGCTCTGGCTGCTTGATAACCTGCCAGAGAAGGCTGAACACACCAACGTGTAGTAAAACCGAGAATAACAGAGCCACCCGCGTAGTCATTGCAACCTGGTCCGTTCCACCTTGTCCGAAGCAGGCAGCCCGCGCATAAAATCTTCTGCCAGTGCCCGGTAAATAGGCTGGGGACTAATTATTTTGGATATGCCGTCAGCTATCAGACACGTCGCCATCAATGGTAACAAAATATTTTGATTACCCGTCATTTCCATAATGATCACCACTGCGGTAATCGGTGTTTGAACGACTCCTGTGAAATAAGCTGCCATGCCCAGCAGGGCAATCGTTGATATACTGGCAATCGGCAACCACTGTGATAGCACATTACCCAAACCGGCACCAATGGATAGTGAAGGTGCAAATATACCACCTGGAATACCAGTCCAGTAAGACAGCAATGTCACCAGTAGTTTGTAAAACGGAAACGCAGGATCAATATACGCGTTACCCGCCAAAGCCAGTTTGGCCTCTTCATAACCAGTCCCCCAGGTTTGTCCGCCAGAAGCCAGACCTACCAGTGCCAGGACAATACCAATAGTGCCAGCCAATGCATAAGGGTGGCGCTGACGCAAAGGTGCTATGCGCCTGCCTGCATGTACCAGTAATGCACTAAAGCTACCCCCGAGCAAACCGCCAGTGACACCACATACCAGAACAACCAGTAAAATTGAAGGTAGCTGAACCCCTGTTTCAACAACACCGAAATAACTGTAATTACCGCTGAGCGCCAATGCCGTCAAACCGGAAACGATAACAGCCGTCAAGACTGTTCCGCTGGTTTTGGATTCAAAGTTACGTGCCAGTTCTTCAATGGCAAAAACAATACCTGCCAGTGGCGTGTTGAATGCACCCGCCAATCCTGCGGCACTACCGGCAAGTATTAATCCGCGCCCAATATCATAATGCGGGAAACGTGCAAAACGGGTGAGTGAAAAAGCTATCGAAGCGGCGATATGAATGGTAGGCCCTTCACGCCCAATGGAAGCACCGCTGGCAAGCCCCAGACAGATCATCAGCGCCTTGCCAATCGCAATACGAATAGACAACAGCTTGTAACGCAACCCTTTGTTACGTTTCATATGCAAGGCAGCAATCGCCTGTGGAATACCACTGCCTTCTGCCCCTGGAAAAAAGGTGCGCGTGATATAAATAATCAGCATTAGCCCCAATGGGGTGATAATAAAAGGCAACCAGGGCTTATCGGTAATCAGGTGTCTGAATAGTTCGGAAGATAAATCGCTACCATAAGCTACCACTACCGCCGCCAGACCAACCAGTACCGCGCCGAGGAAAAAGACAATCCGGGTACGCCAGATCCTGGAGGATGTGAGCTGCTTAAAGGAGCGACGTAATTGACGACGATACATATGATGACCTGATTATCTGAAACCCTTAGCCTGTATCACCAGGATGCGGTGCTTGTTTTGTGAGGTATATAAGCATCTTCCACCGATTTTTTGGTCACTATACCGTAAATTCTGGAATTGACTGCCACCGTTTTTTCCTGAAAAACCACATAAAGTGCTTCATCCCCCTGTTCAAACCGGGTATGTGCCTGCATCAGGTTCGCTTGCAGGGAGATAGGGGACAAGTGCAAGCGTCTGGCGGGTATTTCCAGTAAATCAATCGTGTTGCTATCCGTGTTATCTATCCTTTGGCTATCCTGTTCTTCAAGTTGTAGATATTTAGCCAGTTCTGATACCGGCAGCAGGTTGCTCACGCCTCCTTCTTTATCATTAACGATGATCCAGCGAACTTCCCGCTTTAGCAACAACTCGGCGTGTTCTCGTGACAGTAGCGGGTCATGTCGCTCAAAGCGGGAATCCAGTACGCTGGCAACACCGACTCCGCGTAGCAACTGTAGCACCGGATTAATCGTATAATCCAGCCCGTTGGAACGCAACAGCGTGACAAACAGGGACTTTTTATTGAAAATCTCACTGGCTGTTAATTGTGCAATCACAATCACCAACATACCCGGCATAATAATCGCCGGACTATAGGTTAACTCCATAATAGCCGTTAATGCCGCCAGGGGTGCCTGCAGACTGGCTCCCATCATGGCACCCATACCTAACAGCGCATAGGAACCAATATGTGAGACACCATCACCATACAAACTGCTGGCGACAATACCAACAACGCCCCCCAATGTTGCCCCAATAAAAAAAGCGGGCCCAATCATACCACCGGGTATACCCAGCCCTACACTCAGGCTGGTCGCCAATATTTTCAGAAAAGCCAATGCAAGCAACGACCACAGGGCAAATTCGCCAATCAGGGTAGCATTCACCGTGTCATAACCAATCCCTAGTATCTCCGGCTGTAATAAACCCAGCAGACCAACCAGAAAACCGGCAGCCAGAATGCGCCACCAGATTTGATATTGCTGCGTTTTGGTCGTGATATACGTCAGAATATGATTAAACACCGCAGCACAGGCACCTACCAGCAAACCAAGCACCAGGACGACAGGCAACTCAACCAGTGACAATGCCGGTAAATCAGGCATGGTAAAGGCCGGATCACCCCCCAGTACTGCATTTGACAAGGCGGTAGCAACCACCGCTGCCAGCATTACCGGAATGAAACTGTTGAGAGCATACTCCATCATAATCACCTCCAGCGCAAAAATAACACCCGCCAGAGGTGTATTAAATGAAGCGGCTATACCTGCGGCTGCACCACTGGCAACCAGAGTACGAATACTGTTATTTGGAAGCTTGATGGCCTGCCCAAACAGACTGGCAATCCCTGCACCCAAATAGGCATGAGGCCCCTCCCTGCCAACAGAGTGCCCGCCAGTAATGGCAATGGCCGCGCCAATAAACTGCATGAAAAAACCACGCACCGTTAAATAACCCTGGTGATAAGCAACGCGCTCCATGACTCTGGCAACACCCAGTACACGTATCCCCTTTGACCATCTATAGAACAAAATAGCCAGTAAAACACTGGCCAGCAGAGGCAGCACAAAATGTTGCCAGGCGGGCAATGCCTCGTAATTTTCCGGGCCGTTACCGGGTAACAGGTAATCCTGGGTTTTTTCCACCAGTAAACGAAACAGAACAATCACTCCGCCTGCCAGAAAACCCGTAAGCAGACCAAAAAAAGCCAGATAGAGCAGCGCATCCGGACGTGCCAGGCGAAAGATCATTCCTTCCAGCCAGCGATGCCACCTGGCTTTTATAATCTGTTTGGGTGTTATCATTGTGAAGCAGCTGAAGAAGCGTGTGGTACCCGTAAATCAGGCTGATGAATGACATGGGTTAGTGGGGTAGCCAGGGAAATCTGATGTTCGTTGGCCGTTTCCAGAAAAATATCCAGTAATTGCTGCCGGATAGATGGCAATGCCTCAATCATCTTGGTGTAGTAATACACGCGCCATTCAACCGCATGATCACCCAGCTCATGAATGCCTATTTCCAGCTCCCGGCTACTTTCGATAGCGATAGATTTATCAGCTCGTATTTTTTCATACGCTGCCTGTAACATAGTTCGTACAGCATGACTGGAAATATCATAGCTAATTTTAAACCTCAATGACTCCCGCAACCCCTTGGCTGAGGCAAACTTGGACAGGTTATGAATAGTGAAATCCCGCAAACGTGAATTGCGAATCATGATTCGGTGGTTATCAACCAGGTTCAGAATCACCGTATGAAACACTTTGGTTTTATAGACCAGTGCGTAGATGGTTTCATTGTCATGAAACTCGACAATATCGCCCTCTTCCAGCATATCGCTATTCAGGATAATCAACCCGCTAAAGATATCAGGTGCCCAGACAGCATTGGTCAGTGCCAGAAATACACCGATAAAACCAATAACCCCGCCAGCTTGCAACCAGGAGTCCAGGCCCAGTAACCGAACCACACTGATTAGGGCAATAATACCGATAAATACACTACTAAAAATACTCAGCAAACGTGTGTGATAAGTAGAAACAAAACGCTTTTTACCCCCCACATCACGCTCGCGCCCGTAATAACGCAAAATAACATAGGCCAGAAGCTGACTTACCAGATAGGCAAGATAAATAATACCCAGTACGCCCAGTACCAGAAATGCCCCCCCGTGTTGCTTGCCTTGTTGTGTGTAAAAAAAGAAATAAACAATAAAAACAAGCAGGCTTAAGGCTCGGATAATGTGGATTTTACGTTCAATCCCGGCGCTGTTATCCGGCTCATGATAAATGGCGAGTACGAGCTGACGAGCAAAGATTAACAGCAGAAAATTGATAGCCAGAATGAAATAATCCTGTAGGTCCAGGCTGGCTATATTAGGGAACAATGAAAGTATGTCTTGCATGGAAACCGGATCGCCTATTGATCCCGGTCTTCATCCGTATCATCGACAGCAGGCTCCTGCTCATCACCCGGCAGTATTTCAATCCGTTCTATTTCCGTGAGCAATTCACCCTTACTTAAACGAATCAGCTTGACTCCCTGGGTATTACGGCTGGTTTCCGA
Source organism: Thiotrichaceae bacterium (assembly GCA_015490895.1). Classification (GTDB taxonomy): domain Bacteria; phylum Pseudomonadota; class Gammaproteobacteria; order Thiotrichales; family Thiotrichaceae; genus HyVt-477. The sequence continues at coordinate 13,432 of WFWY01000028.1, forward strand.
GACCTGGGATACCGGTATCCTGACTAGCGTGCCACCGTTGGTAATCAGCATGATTTCATCATCATCCTGTACCTGAACGGCACCGATACTGCGACCATTACGCTCCGAGGTTTTAATGGAGATCACCCCCATACCGCCACGTTTCTGGGCTGCAAATTCTGCCACATCCGTGCGTTTACCATAACCATTTTCTGTGGCCATCAGCAGTTTTCCCTCACCCACAATAATGAGTGCATTGACCTGTTGCCCCGGCTCAAGCTTGATACCCCGAACACCTGCGGCGGTACGTCCCATGGCTCGCACATCGGCTTCATTAAAACGAATGGCCTTGCCTGAATCGGCAAACAGCATGACATCAGAGTTACCCGTGGTTAGCTCCACATCAATCAGGTCATTACCTTCGCGCAGGTCAATCGCAATAATGCCACTGGTACGGGGACGGGAGAAATGCGTTAATGCTGTTTTCTTGACTGTGCCATTAGAGGTTGCCATAAAGACATACTTGTCTGCTTCATATTTCCGAATCGGCAAAATCGCACGAATACGTTCATTATCTTCCAGAGGCAACAGATTTACCATGGGGCGACCTCGTGAGGTGCGACTTCCCATGGGAATCTGATAGACATTGAGCCAGTAAAGACGTCCCCGGCTGGAGAAACAGAGCAGCGTGTCGTGGGTGCTGGCAACAAAGAGCTTCTCAATAAAATCTTCATCCTTCATGCTCGTTGCGGCCTTGCCCCGTCCACCGCGCCGCTGCGCCGAGTAGGTGTCAACGGGCTGCGCCTTGGCATAACCCGCATGGGACAGGGTCACGACAACATCCTCTTCAGGAATCAGGTCAATATCCCCCAGGTCTTCGCCAATCTGGTTGATCACTGTGCGCCGTTCGTCGCCAAACTCCTCCATCATTAACAGCAGGTCTTCACGAATCACTTGCATGAGTCGATCGGCACTAGAAAGAATATCAAGCAAATCCTCAATAATATCTATTAATTCTTTGTATTCTTTAATTATTTTATCCTGCTCAAGACCTGTCAAGCGATGCAGACGCAATTCTAGAATAGCCTGTGCCTGCGCTTCTGACAGCCAATAGCCATCGCTCTTGAGGCCATACTTGTCCAGCATGTCTTCTGGTCTGGAGGCATCAGCTCCTGAACGCTCCAGCATATCGACAACCATACCCGGCTGCCAGGCACGAGAAATTAAACCCTGTTTGGCTTCTGCCGGGTTTGCAGAGGCCTTGATTAATTCAATAACTTCATCAATATTAGCCAACGAAACAGCCAGCCCTTCCAGGATATGTGCCCGGTTGCGAGCTTTTCGCAAGTTAAAGATGGTGCGTCGTGTGACCACTTCACGACGGTGCTTCAAAAAGGCTTCCAGTATCTGCTTAAGATTGAGTAAACGCGGCTGACCATCCACCAGCGCGACCATGTTTATGCCGAATACGGTTTGCATCTGGGTTTGCTTGTACAGGTTATTCAGCACAACTTCCGGCACTTCTCCCCGCTTTACTTCAATCACCATTCGCATGCCGTCCTTGTCAGACTCATCACGTAACTCGGCAATCCCTTCTATTTTTTTGTCCTTAACCAGTTCGGCTATTTTTTCCAGCAAGCGTGCCTTGTTGACCTGATAAGGCAGCTCATAGACAACAATACTTTCGCGGCCTGAGCGCTGGTTTACCTCAAACTCGGCCCGGGCACGAATCCGAATACGCCCCCGACCTGTGCGATAGGCTTCATGGATCCCCTGTGCGCCATTGATAATGCCCTGAGTAGGGAAATCCGGCCCGGGGATGTGTTCCATCAAGTCAGTGATATCGGATTCAGGGTTATCCACCAGTGCAACGCAGGCACTCAACACTTCCGTGATATTGTGTGGCGGAATATTGGTTGCCATGCCCACCGCTATACCGGATGAACCATTCACCAGCAAGGCAGGCAAACGGGTCGGCAATACGGATGGCTGTACTTCAGAACCATCGTAGTTTTCCACAAAATCGACAGTTTCCTTGTCAATGTCTGCCAGCATGGTATGGGAGATTTTTGCCATGCGAATTTCGGTATACCGCATGGCAGCAGGTGAGTCGCCATCCACTGAACCAAAGTTGCCCTGGCCATCAATCAGCATGTAGCGCATGGAAAATGGCTGCGCCATCCGTACTATCGTGTCATATACAGCCGTATCACCATGGGGATGATATTTACCAATGACATCACCGACAATACGTGCTGATTTCTTGTAGGGTTTGTTCCAGTCATTTTTGAGCTCATTCATGGCATAGAGCACGCGCCGGTGTACCGGCTTCAAACCATCTCTGACATCAGGTAATGCACGACCGACGATGACACTCATGGCATAGTCCAGGTAGGACTGCTTCATCTCATCGTCAATATTAATGGGGATAATTTCTTTGGCAAAATCGGCCATATTGAGGGGTCACTTTTTAGCTGTTGAAAAATTTCCGGATTATAGCAGATAACGGGCAGGGTTGCAGGTTCTTGCATGTTGATGCAGACAGCGGCTTCAACGTCGTTCACTTACATTTGTACAGGAGCCTCCTGTCAAGCTCCAGGCGTTCTCCTGAGGCTGAAAGATCGCTATTTTTACCATATTTGCTATTTCGCCATATTCGCTATAAAAGTAATCAATAGAATGACTACTGCTAACTTTATCGTAATTACATCAGCGTGAGATTTTTGCATGGACAGGCATCTCTGAACATCGCATTATAGGCGCCCTTTTGAACGCAAGATTCCCGTATCATCATGCACGGTCTCAATCCTCAACAACAACAAGCCGTCGAATACATCGGTTCCCCCCTGCTGGTACTTGCCGGAGCCGGTAGTGGCAAAACCCGGGTGATTACTACAAAAATCCAGTGGCTAATACAACAGGCGGGTTTTCAGCCTCATCAGGTCACTGCCATCACCTTTACCAACAAGGCTGCGCGTGAAATGAAAGCACGCACAGGGGAAATTCTCTCAAAAGAAGAAGCCAGAGGCTTAACCGTTTCAACATTTCATACGCTGGGGCTGAAAATTATCCGCTATGAAATCAAAACGCTGGGATATAAACCCGGCTTTAGTATTTTTGACTCGCAGGATGTGGGTAGCGTTTTGAAAGAACTGGCACACAAGGAGACAGAGCTTGAGCAGGAAGACAGTGACGATGATCCCCGCTGGATGATCTCCCGCTGGAAAAATGATTTGATCTCACCCCGACAAGCACTGGAAGCCGCCACCTCCGCACAGGAAATGCGGGCTGCCAAACTTTATGAACGCTACCAGCGGCAGTTAAAAGCCTATAACGCTGTCGATTTTGATGACCTGATTCAGCTACCTGTCATGCTGTTCAGGGAACACCCTGATATTCTGCAAAAATGGCAAAACAGGGTGCGCTACCTGCTGGTTGATGAATACCAGGACACCAATGCCTGCCAGTATGAACTGGTAAAAATGCTAACAGGGGTGGATGGTGGCCTGACAGTGGTCGGTGATGATGATCAGTCAATTTACGCCTGGCGAGGCGCCAACCCGCGCAACATGAGCCAGTTAAGGAACGACTTCCCTACTCTCAAAATCATTAAACTGGAACAAAATTACCGTTCAACCGAGCGCATTCTGAAAACAGCCAATCACCTGATTGCCAACAACCCTCACCTGTATGACAAGCAGTTATGGAGTGCGCTGGGTGAAGGTGAAAAGATCCGTATCATGCCCTGTCGCAGCGTCGAACACGAGTGCGAACAGATCATTAGCCAAATGATGAAAATTCATTTTAAGGAACGAGCCCGGTGGCAAGACTTCGCTATTCTTTATCGCAGCAACCATCAAAGCCGTATCCTGGAACGCTATCTGCGACAAAACCACATCATGTACAGCATTACCGGTGGCACCTCATTTTTTGAACGTGCCGAGGTGAAAGACATACTCGCCTACATGCGCCTCATTACCAACCCCGATGATGATGCTGCCTTTTTACGTATTGTGAATACCCCCAAACGCTCTATTGGAGTCTCCACGCTGGAGAAGCTGGGGCATTACGCCAATAAACGCCAGATTAGCCTGCTTGCCGCCAGTACCGAAATGGGCTTTAAAGACAGTGTTTCCAGCAAGGTACAGCAGCGGCTGGAATATTTTTCAGACTGGATAACGGAATGCTCACGCCAGCTCATCGACGTCGCCCCTCATCACACCGTCATGCGTATTATCACCGACACTAGCTATGAAGACTGGTTGCGAAATACATCTAAAAACCCCAAAGCAGCGGATGCACGTATCAACAACATAATGGAAATCGTCGATTGGGTTCGCAAACTGTACGATGACGGTGATGGCAAGGAAGACCTCGCTGACATCATTGCCCATATGTCACTGATTGACATGCTGGAGCGTAATGAAGAGACGGAAGAACTGGATGCTGTCACCCTGATGACACTGCACAGCGCAAAAGGACTGGAGTTTCCCTATGTGTTCATGGTGGGTGTAGAAGAGGATCTGCTGCCACATCAGAACAGCCTCGAAGGTGAAGGTATTGAAGAAGAACGCCGCCTGACCTATGTCGGCATCACCCGTGCCAAAGAGCGACTGTTTATGAGCTATGCCAGGTCAAGAGAGCGTTTCGGGGAAAAAATTGACTGTGCTCCCAGCCGCTTCCTCAAGGAATTGCCTGTTGAGCATATTGAATGGGAGGATCAAATAGTCGTCAGCGAAGAAGAACGCCAGGCGACCGCACATGCCTACCTTACGGAGTTACAAAACTTGCTAGATAAAGAATAAGCTGAAGACGAAACCCAATATGCCCTGGTTTGCTGGGTTTCACAAGCTTAGCTCCAACCTGCAAGTCACCCTGTTTTTATTCATCGATGTCGATATAACCAGGCAATGTAGGGTAATGTAGGGCAATGTACTAATCGTGCTATTTGCAAGGGACTTTGTTACTATTCTGTCTTTTCCTATTCACTCAAATCAAGAGCAAACACATGACAGACAAAGAGATTCAAATGCAGGCTGCTGCCTTTCGCAGCCTGGTCGAACATTTGCAACAACGCACGGATGTACAAAATATTGATCTGATGAATCTTGCCGGGTTTTGCCGAAACTGTCTAAGTAAATGGTATCTTGCTGCTGGCGAGGCACTGGATGCAGATATCAACTACGAACAGGCCTGCGAGGTCGTCTACGGCATGCCCTACTCGCAATGGAAAGAAACCCACCAAACACCGGCGAGTGCAGAACAACTCAAGACATTTGAGAAAACCAAACCCCTGCATGCAAAAATCAGTGGCCACTAGCACCGCCCGTAAAACCGGGGAGGCTGGAGTCAACGACAAGCCCAGGGTAGTTTTAATTGGTGATACCAGCCTCAATTCACCCCACTTTGGCTGCCAGCTTGTCGGACAAACGTTCCGGGAGCAATTCAGCCGCTGCGGACTTGATCTGGTCGCCAGCCTGCCGTTTAATTATGAACGATTTGCAGCCAGTCCAGCTCTCTTTGAAAAAGCTGATCTGCTGATTATCAATGGTGAAGGTTCCATCCACCATGGTCGCTATCATGAACTGGTCAAGCTTGCTACAGACTACCCTGCCGCACTGGTTAATTGTGTCTATCAGGAAAACCCACACTGGCCAGAGCTTGAGAACTTTCACTATATTTCAGCGCGGGAATCCCTGAGTGCCGAGGAAATCCGTTCACAAGGTGTTAACTGCGAGGTAGTGCCGGATGTGCTCTTCGCGTCATCTTTATTGAATTCATTTGTATGCCAGGAGCCTGTCAAGACGACAGGTGTCACTGACAATGCACAAAAAACGATCTACCGCCTGGGCCCTTTCAAGGTACGCCTGAGACCGGGGCGTTCTCCCAAACAGAAAATGGTTTCGGATTATTTAAATTTCCTGTGTGAACACCAAAGATTATGTATCGGACGGTTTCATGCCGCGATTGCTGCCAGCGTGTTACGCATACCCTTCTCAAGCTGGGATTCCAACACCTGGAAAATGCGTGGGCTAATGCAAGACATGGGCATGTCCCATTTGCATTTTTCTGATCGACAGTCAGCACTAGCGGCAGTCCCTGCTGTATTCGACCCCAAAATCAGCACGTTTGCACAACAGGCCAAAGAAAAGATAGAAACGATGTTTGATACCCTGGCAACCATCGCAGGTAAAAACGCGGCTCACCGCCACACCGATAGCGTGGGCTAATGCATGTGTGGCTTTTTTCAGGTTATCCAACGCACAGCGCCTATTCATAGAGATCGCTTCCGGGCTGCACTGCAAACCATGCAACATCGTGGGCCAGACGCTCAGGGGGAACACTTCGCGGAAATCCAGCCAGCACAAAGTACCCGCTATTATACGGCCTTTGGCCATCAACGCCTGTCCATTCTGGATTTAAGCACCAGCTCCAACCAGCCTTTCAGACATCAGCAGCACACTTTATTATATAACGGCGAAGTTTATAACTTTAAAAAACTGGCTCAATCATTAAATGCCCAGGGCGTATCACTCACAACACAGGGTGATACCGAAGTCGTCATGCATTCACTGATACATCAGGGTGCCGATGCATTATCCACATTCAACGGCATGTGGGCATTCAGCCTGTTTCATGCAAAGACACATCAGGTCATGCTCAGTCGCGACCGCTATGGCAAAAAACCCCTGTTCATTTACCAGGATGAGAACACGTTTTGTGCCTCATCTACTATCCGGGCCATCAAGGTTTACCTGGATCTCAAGCTGTCATTCAGGCGTCAAAAGCTGCTTGATCTCATGCTCTTTGGCACGCTCTACCCCTCTCCATCCGGGCAAACCCATTTTGAGAATATTTCGCACATTCTACCGGGGCATGTGGCCTTTTTCGATTGTGCAAACTGGTCCTTGCACCAAACACCATATTTTGACCCTGCCAAACCCAACCAGAGTACTCATGATAAAGCGCAATCAGCGGATCTGATAGCAACATTAAGCGACAGTGTTGCTGCACGGCTGATTTCGGATCGACCCGTTGGCCTGTTATTGTCAGGCGGTATCGACAGTTCATTGCTCTTGTCAATTATGGTGAGCAAAGGACTTCAGGATCAGGTAAATATTTTCATGGGTGATACCGGGCGTTCGGAAGATTATGCCTACGCCAAAAAATCAGTGGAGCAACTTGGCCTTAAGGCGGAAACTGTCCGGCTGGATTATGATGACAATACCTTTGAGCGCTTTCTGAAAATCTGTTGGCACCATGAAAAACCCTTCCCGCTCAATGGCAATGCAATGGCTATGCCACAGATGTATGAAGCCGTTGAATCGCAGGGTATCCCGGTGTCCTGGACGGCTCGGGTGGTGATGAGTTATTTGGTGGTTACTGGGAACGGCATTTGCCCTATGCCATGCGTGAAGCTCTCGGCAGCAGAAACTGGAGCTGGATAAAACAGATGCTGGCAGAAAACGGCAAGACAAACCAGGTACGCCACAGTTTATTGTATGCTTTCCTGCCTGCTGCCCTGGTCAATACCAAACAGCGCTTTTCAAGCCGTGCGGCAAAACTGCTGCACCCATTGATACAAGCTTCTGCCCGTGAAATCTGGAATACAACGAACCCTGACCCCCTGACAGACCTGGGGCATAGTTTCTCATCCGCCCTGAGCCAGGATATTGCGCCCGGCGGACGCCTGGGTGAATGGATCTGGCACAATGATCGCAATGCCATGATGTCCAGCGTGGAAAGCCGTAGCCCCCTGCTGGATTACCGCCTGCATCCGTTCCTGTTTAGCGGCTATCCGAACAAGTATCAGGGCATATGGAACAAAGCTGAATTACGTCAGGCATTTGACGCCTTCAAACCACTCCCTACCCAATGGCGTCAGCAAAAACAGGGGTTTCGCTGGGATGGCAAACATTTTATCCTGCATAACAAAGAGCGCATTATTGAACTCATTGCCAACAGTGATTGTCTTCCAGAGATTATCAACACCCGCAGACTGGTTAATCTGGCTAGAAAACACCCGAAAATTCTACGCTCCAGTATTGGCAAGCATGCCCTGTGTGTGGCGGGTATCGAACAAAGCCTGATCCGGGAATAAGCAAGACAAAACCATGCCTGATAAGGTAGGCTGTCGCCATTGATGACTGATCCATAATATTTCTACTCTATCAATTCAATGAAGGAGAACACCCGTGAGTAAAGCAAGCGCAAGACATATTCTTGTTTCAACAGAAGCACAATGCAGTGAGCTGAAACAACAGATCGAGAACGGAGCTGATTTTGCAGCACTGGCACAGCAACATTCAAGCTGCCCTTCAAAAGCACAGGGGGGTGACCTGGGTGAGTTTGGCCCCGGACAGATGGTGCCTGAGTTTGACAAAGTTGTTTTTAGTGCACCTGTCAATGAAGTACAAGGCCCGGTAAAAACCCAGTTTGGTTATCATCTGCTGGAAGTAACCCAGCGAACAGACTAATACAGACTAGCCCCCATGACAGTATCTGACAGCCAAACCCGACCGCAGCTTGGCGCAATAAGCCGTCTTAGTGTGGTCAAGCAGGTAGATTTTGGTGTCTATCTTGATGGCAAGAGCCTGGGAGAAATCCTGCTCCCGAAACGCTACCTGCCTGAAACAGGCGGTGAGCCTGGTGACAAGATTGACGTCTTTCTCTATAAGGATTCTGATGATCGCCTCATTGCCACGACAGAGACGCCCAGGGTCATGGTTGATCAGTGCGCCTGCCTGAAAGTTATTGAGGTTAACCACATTGGAGCTTTTCTGGACTGGGGGCTTTCCAGGGATCTGCTGGTTCCCCATAGTGAACAAACGGGTCGTATGACCCCCGGTAAATCGTATGTGGTTAATGTCTATATCGACGAACTGACTGAACGCATCACTGCAACGGCCAAACTGGATGGCTGGCTCAGCGAGGAAGGCGTGTATTTCAAGCCTCGTCAGGCCGTTGATTTGCTAATCTACGGACACACCGAACTCGGTTATAAAGCGGTAATCAATCATACACATCTGGGGTTAATCTACAAAAACGAGGTTTTTCAGCCCATCACATATGGGCAACGGCTCCAGGGCTATATCAAACGTATCCGTGATGATAAAAAAATTGACCTGTGTTTGCAGCAACCTGCGGCAGAAACACAAGATAAACTGATGCAGTCCATCATACGCTATTTACAGGAGAATCAGGGTGTTTCAACCCTGACTGACAAAAGCCCGCCTGCGGATATCTACGCACAGTTTCACGTGAGCAAGAAAAACTACAAAAGAGCACTGGGCAGGCTCTACAAACAACGCGAGATCCGTATTGAAGCTGGGCGCATTGTGTTAATACGCTAATCACAACAAACAAACGGGAGACAAATGCCTCCCGTTTAGTTATTACATTAGCCCGACCAGATTATTCGATCAAGGCTAACCCTGTAGCGCAGCTGGCAGTGTTACATCATACCACCCATACCACCCATACCACCCATATCAGGTGCAGGTGGAGCTTCAGGTTGTGGCTGCTCGGCCACCATAGCTTCGGTAGTGATCAGCAAGCCTGCAACGGAAGCTGCATTTTGCAGGGCAGTACGTGTCACTTTGGTTGGATCGAGAATACCCATCTCAATCATGTCGCCATACTCAGAGATGCGCGCATTGTAACCATAGTTACCTTCATGATTAACAACCTCATTCAAAACAACCGAGGCTTCATCACCTGCATTGAGACAGATTTGACGCAGAGGCTCTTCCATTGCACGGCGTGCAATATCCAGACCCACATCCTGATCCTGGTTATCACCTCTTAGATCTTTGATCTTGGACAGAGCACGAACCAGGGCAACACCGCCACCGGGTACGACACCTTCCTGTACCGCTGCACGGGTTGCGTGCAAGGCATCTTCTACCCGTGCCTTTTTCTCCTTCATTTCAATTTCAGTGGCTGCTCCCACCTTGATGACTGCAACACCACCTGCCAGTTTGGCAACACGCTCCTGGAGTTTCTCACGGTCATAATCAGAGCTGGTTGCTTCTGCCTGGGTACGAATCTGATCAACACGATCCTTGATATCACCAGAATCACCTGCACCATCAACAATGGTTGTTTCTTCCTTGGTCACCACGATGCGCTTGGCACGCCCCAGATCTTCGATGGTTGCACCTTCCAGGCTCATGCCCACTTCTTCAGAAATCACAACCCCGCCGGTAAGCACAGCAATATCCTGCAACATGGCTTTGCGACGGTCACCAAAACCGGGAGCCTTAACCGCAGACACCTTCACAATGCCACGCATGTTATTAACCACCAGAGTTGCCAGTGCTTCACCATCCACATCCTCTGCAATGATCAACAGGGGTTTGCCGGCCTTGTTTACCGCTTCCAGTGTCGGTAGCAAGTCACGGATGTTGGAGATTTTCTTGTCGTATAACAGTACGTACGGATCTTCCAGCTCAGCTGTCATATTTTGCTGATTGTTCACAAAATAGGGAGACAGATAACCACGATCAAACTGCATACCCTCAACCACTTCCAGTTCATTGGTCAGGGATGTACCTTCTTCGACCGTAATAACGCCTTCATTACCTACTTTGTCCATTGCCTCGGCAATAATACTTCCAATCGACTCATCAGAGTTGGCGGAGATGGTTCCCACCTGGGCAACAGCACTGTTATCGTTACAGGGAATGGACATGCCTTGCAACTCTTCAACGGCAGCCAGTGTCGCCTTGTCAATACCACGTTTCAGGTCCATGGGGTTCATACCGGCTGCAACCGCTTTCATGCCTTCACGAACAATGGCTTGCGCCAGCACCGTTGCTGTCGTTGTCCCGTCACCTGCAATATCAGATGTCTGGCTGGATACCTCTTTCACCATTTGTGCACCCATATTTTCGAACTTGTCTTCCAGTTCGATTTCCTTGGCAACCGACACACCATCTTTCGTGACAGTTGGTGCGCCAAAAGATTTTTCCAGCACAACATTACGGCCTTTAGGACCCAGAGTAACCTTCACTGCATTTGCAAGAATATTAACACCTGCTACCATGCGGCTACGTGCATCTTCTCCAAAACGTACTTCTTTTGCACTCATTATTAAATTCCTCTTTTTTCTTTATAATTCAACTGTATTAAGCTTCAATGACGGCAAGAATGTCTTCTTCTTTCATCATGAGTAACTCTTCACCATCTACTTTCACAGCAGTGCCTGCGTACTGACCAAACAATACCGAATCACCTACTTTTACATCCATCGCACGAACTTCACCGCTATCCGTGATTTTTCCGTTACCGGCTGCGATAATTTCACCACGATTTGGCTTTTCCGTTGCGCTATCGGGGATAATGATTCCACCTGAAGTTGTACGTTCCTCTTCGGTACGGCGAACCAATACGCGATCATGTAAAGGACGAATATTCATGTTTTCTCCTACAATAATTTAAATGATTGACAACATCTGATTGTTAGCTGGCATGACATCCAGCCATGGCGGGATGTACTATCTTAAACTTAAAGCTCTTGATTAGCACTCCACACACGAGACTGCTAATAATAGGGTCGCTTAATACTAAGTCAAGAGCCATAAAGTATTTTTTTGTGAGACCGCTACAGGACGCCCGGTAAGACAAATAGTGCAAAAGAAAAATGACGTTAAAGTACTATATCTGCCGACAATGCCGACAAACTGGCCTACAATAAACGACAGGATGTCTGTTATGCCAGTTGTAAGGAGGCTCTGATCAAGTCCGGTCGAATCTACTGTAAAATGAAATTTGACCGGGCTTAATCAACCTCTTTAGGCGGCAGCAGAGGTTCCATAAAGAGGCTCTGATTAAGTCCTGAGCGGTTTTCTCGAAACTAGAATTGTTCAGAGTCTCCATAAACAAACATATCTGTTGCATTTAAGGGAGTCACTATGCACCACGTCTTAACCGGGTTTATTTTCAGTCTCAGCACCCTCTTGCTGGTCGCTTGCAACACGAATGAAAACAACGAAAATACCACAGCCCGCTCAGCAGTTTCCTCAGCGGAAAAGACTTTAGTCACTGACAAACAAACAGCTTCCAGGCACAAATGGGCAACACTGATCGACGCACAAACACAGGGCAAGGTATCACGCTATACCCCTATTTACATTCGCTTCCGGCAACCTGTTATTGAAATCAGCCAGATCGGAAAAACAGCCAGCGGGATTCTTCAAATACAACCGGCTGTCAAGGGAACAGCTATTTTTGAAAACACGCAGCAGATCACGCTGGTACCCGACACACCACTACAAGCCAGTCAACGCTATACGGTGACGCTACAACCCAATGGCTTGCAAGGCATGACACCAACAGACGCCCCCTACACTTTCAGTTTTAGCACCATCCCGCTGGAGTATGAGCTGCAAACCGATGCCTTGCAGGTTGACCCGAACAATGCCTCACTCATGCGCCTGTCAGGAAGCGTTCTGTTTTCTGACCGTGTAGAGATGGATGCTGTTAGCAAATTGCTGACAGCCACGCTACAGGATAAACCTTTACCGGTTCGCTGGCAGATGGACGATAGCGGCAAACAGTTTCGCTTTTATCTCGAATCACTACCCCGTGAAACCTATGCAACGGATCTGCTGCTAAGCTGGAATGGTACTTCTCTGGGCATTGACACCCAGGGCAAAACAACCGTTACCCTGCCTGCTATCAATACCTTTAAGGTACTGGATATTCGGCGCATCACCCCCCTTGCTGACAAGCCTTATATTCGCATTACCCTGTCAGCTATCCGGGATCAGGAACAAAACCTCAAGGGATTAATCCGCCTGGAACCCATCCCGGATATAGAGCACCCAAACCCCAAGACTGTTCCCTTTAAACTCAGCAGCGAAGGCAACCTGATCAAACTGTTCCCCAGGGAAGGAGCCAGTGGCCGTTTCAACGTAGCTATCGAGCCTGGCCTGCGAGGAAAAAACGGTAATGCACTGGGCAAGAGAATCAACCAGACCATCGAGCTGGAAACCATCAAACCGGGCATCCGGTTTGTCGGCAAGGGACATATTTTACCGGACAGTAAAATACTTGAAATTCCCTTTGAGGCTGCCAATGTGGATGCCGTCAAGGTCAAAGCCTTTCTGATCAACCCTGATAATGTCGCGCAGTTTTTCCAGGTCAATACCCTACAGGATAATAGTGAGCTACAGCGGGTAGGACGTTATCTCTGGCAAAAAACCATTCCCCTGTCGGCTGCCAATTTTGCCCAGTGGAATCGCTATACCCTGGATGCGAGCGAATTGCTGCGCTCCCACCCGGGCGGGCTGTTTCACCTGGAGTTATCCATTGACCGACGTTATTCACGCTATCACTGTCCAGCGGGCACACCCAAAACTCTGGCAGCAGATCAACCCTTGCAGAACCATGAAGATAATGATGTAGTCGAGGCCTCCGGCTGGGATGGCGTAGAAACCCTCACTGAGAGCGCAGAACAGTTGCTGAACGACTGGCGCTGGGAAGATCGAAATAAACCCTGTACCGATGCCTATTTCCAGTTTGATGACAATCCGGTAGCAGACAGCAGAAACTTTATCGCCAGCAATATCGGCTTGCTGGCCAAGCAGGATGCCCATGGTAAACTACTTATTGTAGCCACCGACCTGAAAACCTCAACGCCTCTGCCTGCGGTAGATTTGCGGGTTCAGAACTTCCAGTATCAAACACTGGCAACCGCCACAACCAATGATGAAGGCATGGCAACAGTCTCTCTTGAAAAGACACCTTTTTTACTGATTGCGAGTAAAAACAAGGAAAAGGCCTATCTGAAGCTTAACGGTTCTACGGCATTGCCCGTCAGTCATTTCGATGTCGGCGGCAGTCAATTAAAAGAGGGATTAAACGGGACAATTTATGGTGAACGCGGTGTCTGGCGACCTGGCGATACGATTTATCTGACTTTTGTATTGCAGGACAAGGATAAAGTCATCCCGGCTAATCATCCCGTCAGCATGCAACTGTATGACCCCAAAGGTCGCCTGGTACAAAGCCTCACCAACACTACACCCACAGGTAATTTTTACACCTTCGCCCTGCAAACTGACGAAAACGCAGAAACGGGAAAATGGCTGGCAAAAGCCAGACTCGGCAATACAACCTTCTCCAAAACACTGACCATTGAAACCGTACGACCCAATCGTTTGAAAATTGATCTGGACTTTGGTACCGATGTGTTGCTGGGCTATGAACCACCACCGCAGGGAAAACTGTTTGCACAGTGGCTGCATGGTGCGACAGCCAGTGGCCTGAAAGCAGACATTGCTGTCCGCTTTCGTGAGAAGACAACCCGTTTTGAACGTTTCGCCAATTACCAGTTTGATGACCCGGCACGCTCCCTGGACAGTAGTGAACAAAAACTGCTGGAAGGCCGGCTGGATGAGACTGGCACGCTACGTTTCAAAAAGGCTTTTGCACCACAATCCCGTGCCCCTGGTATGCTCAGCGCCTGGTTTACCTCACGCGTTTTTGAACAGGGCGGCGGATTCAGTATTAGCAAGCACTATCTGGATTATCACCCTTATGCCCACTATGTAGGTATCAAGCTCCCTAAAGGCGATGCCAGCCGCAACATGCTGCTCACCGACCAGACACACCGTGTAGAAATAGCCAGTCTCACGGCATCCGGAGAACCTGCTGATTTGCAACGTGTACAAGTAACACTTTATAAAGTGGACTGGAAATGGTGGTGGGACAAGTCCCCGGAATCACTGGCCGCTTACAGCAATGCCAACCACCGCCGCAAACTACAGCAATCCATCATACAAACCCATCAGGGTCGTGGTTACTGGGACTTTGCCATCAAGTACCCGGACTGGGGACGCTACCTGATCCGTGCCTGTGACCTGGAGGGTAAACACTGTGCCGGGCAAACCGTCTATATTGACTGGCCGGGTTGGGCAGGACGAGCCCAGCAACAGGGAAGTAGTGCAGCGGCCACCCTGGATCTATTTTCGGATAAAAAATCCTATCAAGTCGGTGAAACCGCCATTGTCCAGCTACCCAGGGCTTCCCGGGGGCGTGCACTGGTCAGTGTTGAAAGTGGCAGCGATATCATCAGTCAGCAATGGGTAGAATTTAACGAACAACGCCAGCAAGTTGAAATACCCATCAAGGAAACAATGGCGCCGAATGTTTATGTCAGTGTCAGCCTGCTACAACCACACGCGAACAAACAGAATGACCGCCCTATTCGTATGCTGGGAATAATTCCATTGCAGGTTACAGACCCCAATACCCGGCTCAACCCCATGATGACCGCAGCCGATGAGTGGAAACCCTCAAGCACACATAGTGTTGTTGTGGCCGAAGCCAATGGTAAGCCAATGAACTATACACTGGCACTGGTCGATGAAGGGTTATTGGGACTCACCCGTTTCAAAACACCCGACCTGCATGCTTTTTTCTATCGCAAGCAGGCACTGGGTATCAAGCACTGGGATCTGTTCGATGATGTTGTCGGCGCGTACGGTGGCAAGCTAGAACGTCTGCTGGCGTTAGGTGGAGGTGATGACGTACAACTTGATGATGCGGCCAATCGCCCCAAGCGCTTTCCCCCGGTAGTACAGTTTCTGGGGCCTTTCCAGCTGCAAAAAGGTGCAACACGCACCCATGAGTTTAATCTTCCTGCCTACCTGGGAGCTGTCCGTGTCATGCTTGTTGCCGGTCACGAAAATGCCTATGGCCAGGCCGAGAAGTCGATCTTTGTGCGCCAGCCCCTGATGATTCAACCTAACCTGCCCCGTGTCCTGAGCACCCGGGAAGAAGTTATTGTGCCCGTGACCCTGTTCACAACCCGGGAAGACATCAAGGAGGTCGTTGTCACCGTCAAGACTGATGAGCTGCTGCAAGCTGAAAACCCGCAAACTCGTGTCGTATTTGAAAAAACCGGTGACAAGTTGGCCTTTGTACGTATCCGGGCAGGCACAAAGCCAGGACAAAGCACCTTACGTTTCACGGCACGCAGTCACCAATACCAAAGTGAAGCCGAGATACATCTCGACATTCGCCGTCCTGCAACCCTGACGACACGCACTGAAACACACACAATCAATGCAGGAGAAACAGGACGTTACCCGGTCACTGCATATGGTATTGAAGGCACAAACCGTGCGCTGCTCGAACTCTCCAGCGCACCTCCCCTGGGATTGGAAAAACAACTGGACTACCTGGTAACATATCCACACGGCTGCCTTGAGCAGACCACCTCGGCGGCGTTTCCACAAATTTTCCTGAATCGCCTGATACAAACAGACCCGCAACGGGAAAAACGGATTGAACAACATGTCAACAAGGCTATAGAGCGTATCCGTAGCTATCAGCTGGCGAACGGTGATTTCAGCTATTGGCCAGGCATGAATGAACAAAATAACTGGGCAAGCCTTTATGCAGGTCACTTCCTGCTGGAAGCCAAACAGGCCGGTTACCTGGTATCACCCACCTTGCTGACAGACTGGTTACGCTATCAGGCTACCACAGCACAGCGCTGGTTAGCTGGCAGCAAGGAGTACGCCTATACACAGGCCTACCGCCTGTATTTGCTGGCACTGGCAGGCAAGCCCGAACTGGGAGCCATGAATCGCTTCCGGGAAAACAGTCAGCCCGGCCTGAAAGCCAAATGGTTATTGGCAGCCGCCTATCAGCTTGCCGGTCAGCAAGATGCCGCCAGACAAAGCCTGGAAGGTCTGGTTGCCAACCCCCAGGCAACAACCATCCAGCACCCGGATACTTTCAGTTCACGCCTCAGCGACCTGGGACTACAGCTCACTGCTCTTACCACCCTGGGCAAGTATCAGGATGCAGATCATTTCGTCAATGCTATTGCACAGGAGTTACAACAACCCAATCAGAATACCCATGGAATTGCCTGGGCACTGATTGCCGTTTCACGCTACATTAGCTCAGCACAAAACACAGATAAAAATGCAGATGTCCGCGCTGAGTTAGCCTGGGGAGAAGACCCACAGATCCCAGTTTCAGGGAAAAAAGCCTACCTGCGCCATGTATTGGGCGAACTGACACAGACAAGTCAGGAACTGATCATCAAAAACCCCTCTTCCGTTCCGCTGTATGCCAACATTATTACCCAGGGAGTGCCTGAAGCAGGTCATGAAGTGGCCGTTGCCAATGGCCTGAAAATGACCGTGAATTATTATACTGCCGAGAATAAACAACCGCTTGACCTGTCAGCCCCTCTCCCCCAGGGCAAGGACATACTTATAACACTTGATGTACACAACATCAGCGGGCAAACGCTGGAAAATATTGCACTCACCCAGTTGCTGCCAAGTGGTATGGAAATCACTCAGGCAAACTCTAGCAGTGACACCCTTGATTATCTGGACATCCGTGATAACCGGGTTAATTTCTACTTTTCCCTGGAAGACAAGGAAAGCAAACACTTTCAGGTAACCCTAAACCCTGCCTATGCAGGGCGCTTCTATCTGCCTGCCGTCAGTGCTGCTGCGATGTATCAGCCTGCATTGCAGGCCCGGGTAGCAGGGCAATGGATCCACATATCTGCAAACAATTAATACAGAAGCAGGAGGCAACACCGGTTGAGGATCAGCGGCAAACCCGATAGTCTCTCAAACATGATGATTCATTTTGAAAAAGACCTGCCGACTGTTGCTGACCTTGAAGCTGTTTTTACCCACAACACCCCGCTTCTGGATGTCCGTGCGCCTGTTGAATTTGTCCAGGGAGCCTTCCCGATGGCTCACAACTGGCCACTTATCAATGATGATGAACGTCACCAGATCGGCCTGCGCTACAAGCACAAGGGTCAGGATGAGGCCATTAAGCTGGGTGCCGAGCTTATCGACACAACACGCCGTCAACAACGCGTCTCCCACTGGAAAACCTTTGTTCGCCAGCACCCTGACGCTGTATTGTATTGTTTTCGTGGAGGCATGCGCTCAAAAATAGCCCAGCAATGGCTTTATGAGGCAACCGGAATCAAATATCCGCGGATCTCCGGTGGTTATAAAGCCATGCGACGCTTCCTGATTGAACGCAGTGAACAGCTCATTCAACAAACCTCGTTTGTTTTGCTCAGCGGCAGTACCGGCTCAGGTAAAACCCGATTTCTTGAAGAACTACCTTCTGCCATTGATCTGGAAGGACTGGCGAATCACCGTGGCTCTGCTTTTGGTGCCTACGCCAGCCCACAACCAACTCAGATTAATTTTGAAAATACACTTGCCATACAACAGCTTAAGCTGTCACAGAAGCAACAACAGCCGGTCTATCTGGAAGATGAAGGACGTAATATCGGTGCTATTCACCTTCCCAGAAAGCTGTATGAAAAAATGTCAACCTCACCTGTTGTGTTACTCCAGGTAGACGTTCATGAACGTCTGCAAACCAGCATTCAGGAATACGCCATCTCGATGCTCACAGATTTTCAGCAGCATTATGGAGAAGATCAGGGCTTTGAGCGTTATCGTCACGCCCTGCTAAACAGCCTGGACAAAATTCAAAAACGCCTGGGTGGACAACGTCACAAAAACCTGCGTACACTGGCCGAACAAGCCCTCCAGACCCAGCAACGCACAGGCAGCACAGAAGCACATCTGCCATGGGTGAATATCCTTTTGACGGAATATTATGACCCTATGTACCATTATCAGCTTGCCCAGAAAAAAGAACGTATTATCTTTACCGGGAATCATCAGGAAGTGCTTGAGTTTATTCAAAACACATCCAGTGAATGAACGCCTGGAGCAAGCCACGTTATTTGCTCTTTATGAACCAGAAAGTGGCTGGAACTCCAACTACATGATATGGATGGAGTGCCAGGCTCAAGGTCAATTTGCAGGAGCACCCATGGGGCAACAGCTAACAAACTGGCAACGTGATAACAAGAAGGCCATTCTGCAACGTCTGGGCTGGATACGCCCCAAAGCTGATGGCATTATTTTCCATTACGACAAAAATGGCGAAGAGATGATCGTCGTCAAAAGAGGGGATTTCATTTTTCTGCACTTCGTTGCCAAAGCCCCGGACACAACGCAGAACAAGGATTGTATCAGCGATGTCATGTCATTAATTGACATTCAGCATCCGCTGCATTTGCACAGCCAATATGCCCAGGCCATGCTGATGGTGCTCGCCTTTGTTCCACAACCCAGACAGCTCTATATGCTAGGTTTTGGAGGGGGACGCATCCCTATGATTTTACATCATTACTTTCCAGAACTAACCATCTCATCCTCAGAATCCAGTGGAGGTGTTATTACCTTACTCGAAATGTTTTTTGGTATTGAAACCAGTGAACGCCTATCTGTTTCACACATAGATGGCCGACAGCACCTGCAACACTTTCCACACAATATCTTTGATATTATCTTGCTAGATGGCTTTTCGAACGCTGGTGATCATCCCGATACCCTGGCGACCGTGGAGTTTTACCAGTTATGCAAATCCAAACTGGCTACCGGAGGCGTAGTGGCCAGCAACCTGGTTGACAACCACCCTGCTTTTGAGCAGAAAATGGAGACATTCTGCGCGGCCTTTCGATATGTTTATCACTTCAGACACGAAGAAAATCATGTCGTCATAGGCTCCGATCAACAGTGGCTTGACCTCAACAAACGCCTGAGCCGTGCAAAATCTATTGATGAAAAATATTCTCTGGGGTTTCAGCTGGCACCTTATGCCAGCCGCTTCAAACGCCGCCAATACAACCCACATTGCATACTATTGACAGATGCAATGTGTGGCTGAATATGTCATCATGACAGTGGCACTTCTGGTTTAGTGGGCAAAGGGCTTGTTGTAATATGTTTGTAGAGAAACGCTAATAAAAAGGCTGCCAAACACCAGCCCGTCATCATCATTTAAACCTGGATCCGTGACTTTAATGCGGTTAACAGAGTGCAAGATATTGGTCGGGATTTTATTAAAAAAATTAGCTTCACCCTTCGTTAAGGAGACTCTGATTAAGTCCGGTCGAATTTCCTGTGAAATGAAATTCGTCAGTTTTTTGATAGAAACGTTAGCAATAGTCATTCTATTGGTCACTTTTAATAGCGAAAAAATGGCGATCTTTTAGCCTCAGGAAAACGATTGGGACTTGATCAGAGGCTCCTTGAGTGGGTATTTTTTAAACCCGTGATAAATCAATAACTTGTTCCTGTGCCGTCGTGGAGTCACGGATTCAGGTTAAATAGAATAAATAAACATCGGAGCAAACTATGGTGTGGAAACCACGTGTTGTTGTTGCAGCTGTACTGGAAAAAAATGGCAAATACCTGGTCGTTGAAGAATGCGTTGATGGCAAAAATGTTATCAACCAACCTGCCGGGCATCTGGAAGCCAATGAAACCATTCTTGATGCTGCCCGTCGTGAAATACTGGAAGAAACAGGCTGGATCTTCGAACCCACCCACCTGGTCGGTATCTTGCACTTGCTAAACCCAGACACGAAACGTATATTTATTCGCTTTACCTTCACAGGGAAACTCGTCGAACAGTTACCGGACTACCAGCTTGACCCGGATATTATCGCAACTCACTGGATGAGCTATGAAGACATCAAATCTCAGGAGATGCTGTCCTGGCGTAGCCCGCTGGTTATACGCTCTCTAGATGAGTACCGCGCTGGTGTCCGCTACCCCCTGGATATTGTTCATACCCTGCACGTCGAACCGGAAAAGACCGCATGCCTGAACTCAAGCCCCGAAAACAATCTGGAAAACGCGTCATCGTGGGAATGTCAGGAGGAGTTGACTCCTCCGTAGCTGCTTTCCTATTGCTACAACAGGGGTATCAGGTCGAAGGCCTGTTTATGAAAAACTGGGAGGAAGATGATACGGATGCCTACTGTGCTGCCGAAACCGACCTTGCTGATGCCCATCTTGTCTGTGATCACCTGGGTATCCCGCTGCATACCATCAACTTTTCCGGTGAATACTGGGATAGGGTTTTCGAATATTTTCTAGCGGAGTACAAGGCCGGGCGCACACCCAACCCGGATATCATGTGTAACAAGGAAATCAAGTTTAAGGCTTTTCTGGATTATGCCCTGGAACAGGGTGCCGACGCTATTGCAACAGGGCACTACGTACGCAGAAAAAAGAACAACACAACTAATACAATCAATCTTTTAAAAGGTATTGATGAGAATAAAGATCAAAGTTATTTTTTGTATGCACTCGGCCAGTACCCACTCTCCAGAAGCCTGTTTCCTGTGGGAGAGCTGAAGAAGCCGGTAGTCCGTGAAATTGCTCGTCGCGAGGGGTTGGCAACCGCTAAAAAGAAAGACAGTACCGGTATCTGCTTTATAGGAGAACGCAAGTTCAGGGACTTCCTGCAACGCTTTTTACCTGCCCGGACAGGTGATATCGTTACACCAGAAGGGGAGCTCATTGGTACACACAGTGGCATTATATATTACACCCTGGGGCAACGTCAGGGACTTGGCATTGGTGGATTAAAGGACAAATCCGATGCTCCCTGGTTCGTGGTTGATAAAGACCTGGAAAACAACCGCCTTATCGTTGCCCAGGGACACCATCACCCGCTGCTGCTCAGCAAGCAGCTCAATGCCTCACAACTGGACTGGGTTGCAGGACATGCCCCTGCCAGACAATTTCGCTGCAAGGCCAAAATACGTTACCGCCAGACAGAGCAACCCTGTGAAGTTTTTTTGCACAAGGGGCATGCCCAGGTAATCTTCACCGAACCACAACGAGCTGTCACTCCGGGGCAGTCCGTTGTTTTCTATGATGGAGACAACTGCCTTGGCGGCGGGATTATCGACGCTGCTCACAAGCTTCAAACTTCCGTTGACCGCTAGGAGTCTGTCCGCAAACTAGAATTTTTGAAAAGCAGATCAATATATAGCGGACAATCTATATAAAACACACTATATATTGTATTTTTGATTTTTAGATACCTAATCTCAGACAGCTTCCTAGTAGTGCAGCCGAACATTATCTTTTCCCAGCAACTCCCTGATACGAAATAACTCCGAATCATTTATCGGGGCGCAGTAGTGATCGCCAAGGCGCAGCCGCGCACTACTTTCTATGGCATCATAATAAATTAACACCGGGCATTGACGGTTTTCTGCATCAGATACGGGCGTATGCAGCAGTTCTTTTAGCTCGTTAATCAGGCCATTGCCTGTCTGTGAGTGGTGTACCGACATACTCAAGCTACGCGCGAAAGTGCGTCTGGCACTTGCCATGTCATGTAAAGCTTCAACACGCAGCCGGATAGAACCGGTACGCATATCGCTGGATAGCGTCCCTTCTACCAGCAGGATTTCATCTTTTTGAATCAGATGGCCATAGGTTTCAAATGTCTGGGTAAAGGCTGCGACTTCCATATAGGCACTGCCGTCATCCAGGGTGAAAAAGGCCCGTTTGCCATTATCAGTATTTTGAACCCGAACAGCCGCGACAATACCACCGATGATGACCGGTAGTTTAGACATTTTGCCACCTTCGATCACATCCATTCCTTCAACTGTAGCCAGAGAATGGGTGATGAGTTGTTTCAGCTCATCAGCATACTCATCCATCGGATGACCGCTCAGATACAGTCCAAGGACTTCTTTTTCAGCCGCCAGGCGCTGTTTGGTATTCCACTCTGGCAGATCAGGCACCTGGGGTTCCTTGCCTTCCATGTTCACAGCACCACCGAACAGATCCGTTTGCCCATTGGACTGATCCCGGTGATATTGTTCGGCAATTTGCACTGCTTCTGGCAAGAAACTTATCAGGGCATGACGGGATAGTCCAAACAGGTCAAAGGCACCTGCCTTGATCAGGGTTTCCAGCACACGACGTGATACCTTCTGTGAGCTTACCCGTTTACACAAATCCACCAGTGAGGTGAACTCCCCTTCCTGTTCCCGGCTTTCCCGAATCATGTCGATGGCGGCTTCACCTACGCCTTTCACGGCACCCAGGCCATAGACAACCCGACCCTCATCATCAACCGTAAACTGATAGTGGGAAAGGTTGATATCAGGCGCTACTACGGACAGGTTTTGCTGTTTGCAATCATCAATAAAAGTGACAACTTTTTCGGTATTATCCATATCAGAGGACAAGACCGCTGCCATGAACTCTGCCGGATAATGTGCCTTAAGCCACGCCGTCTGGAAGGAGACCAGTGCATAAGCCGCAGAGTGTGATTTATTAAAACCGTAGCCTGCAAACTTCTCCATCAAATCAAAAATGTAGGTTGCAGTTCCTTCTTCCACGCCGTTTTTCAGTGCACCTTCCATAAAAATAGAACGCTGTTTTTCCATTTCTTCCGGTTTTTTCTTACCCATGGCACGACGCAGCATATCCGCTCCACCCAGTGTATAACTGGCCAGCACCTGGGCAATTTGCATAACCTGTTCCTGATACAGAATAACACCGTAGGTCGGCTTTAATATGGGTTCCAGATCGGGGTGTGGGTACTCCACTTTTTGGCGGCCATGCTTACGATTGACAAAATCATCAACCATACCGGAACCCAATGGCCCCGGGCGATACAGGGCAACCAAAGCGATAATATCTTCAAACACATCCGGTTGTAACCGCTTAATGAGATCTTTCATGCCCCGCGATTCAAGCTGAAAAATGGCTGTAGTTTTGCACGCTTTTAACAACTCAAACGATGGCCTGTCAGCAAGATCAATCTGGCTGATATCAATCGGTTCCCTGTTTTTCTTTCTGCGCCTGGCATTAACAATTTTCAGTGCCCAGTCAATAATCGTGAGGTTTCTCAAGCCCAGAAAGTCAAACTTGACCAGCCCCACCGCTTCCACATCATGCATGTCGTACTGTGAAACCCTGTTACTACCATCAGGTTCACAATAAACCGGCGTATAGTCGGTTAAATCACTCGGAGAAATAAGTACCCCACCCGCATGCTTACCCGTGTTACGAGTCAGACCCTCCAGTGAACGCGCCAGATCCATGAGACCCTGTACCTCTTCGTCTGTGTCGTACAGCGCTTTCAGATCTTCCGATTCGAGCAATGCTTTTTCCAGCGTCATCCCAAGATCCATGGGGATCAGTTTGGCAACCCGGTCTACAAAACCGTAAGCATGCCCCAGCACCCGACCACAGTCCCGGATCACCGCCTTGGCTGCCATGGAACCATGTGTAATGATCTGTGAAACTTTCTCACGCCCATAGGTTTGAGCAACGTACTCAATCACCTTGTCACGCTTTTCCATGCAAAAATCCACGTCAAAATCTGGCATGGAAATCCGTTCCGGATTCAGGAACCGCTCAAACAGTAAATCATATTCCAGCGGGTCAAGGTCGGTGATTTTTAATGCATAAGCGACCAGGGAGCCCGCCCC
>WFWY01000029.1 GCA_015490895.1 Thiotrichaceae bacterium
GTATTTCAAAGCAAGCTATCACGATATACTACCCATTGACCCAGGCTATACAACACGCAAAACCCTTTACAACCTGTACCATATACTGAACCACTACAATCTGTTTGGTGGAGGCTATGCCACCCAAGCTGCCACAATGATTGATTCGTTACTCAGCGAATTACAGGGCTAACCTCGCGGCCTCAAATGATTCAAACCTTCCTGGCAATAATGCATGCCTGGTTTCTCAACCCCTTTGAGATATCGCCTACTGCCCCCTCTTCATGATAATGAAGCACCTGCATTTCCTGGCAAAAGACCAACAGCTCCCCCCTGCACAGTAAATATTCAGGGTTTCCCGGCCCTTGCGCGGAAACTTTCTCCCTTGTCCAGGTTTGATAAAACAGCAGCCCGGATGGTGCAAGGCATGCCAGAATTTCAGGTATTAATGCCCGGTTCAAAAAATAACTGACGACAATGACCTGGTACTGTTTTTGTAGCAGGCCCTTCGCTTCGATATCACGAACAATCCCCGTCACCGGCAACTGCTGTGCCCGCTGGTTGACGGCGGCAATCGCTACAGGGGAAATATCCAGAGCATCCACATGCAAGCCGCGAGCCGCCATAAAAAAGGCATTTGCCGCAAAACCACAGGCAAGATCCAGAGCAATACCAGATGCTGGCAATAAATAGGCATAATCCTCCAATACCTGACACGGCGCCACCGGCTCGGCATATTGCTGGTAGCGTGTATTCCATTTTAGAACCTTCTTATCCATGATTTCCTTTCTTTGAGTCTATCGCTGATACACCGGATATCCATCCGGTTTTTACAGGCTATTGAGTTTTGATGATATGCTCCGATTATCTAGGAGGCTGTCAGAGAACTAAGAAGCTACTGTAAATCCCATGATTTTCGCTACGCTCCTGGCTTTCGGACAGCCTCCCAGGAGAATACTTCTCTTCTTCATAGGATGCTTATTGCTTGCATCCAGATTATTAGAGATACCCTGAAAAATACAATTAACTTTACGGGAAAAATTAATGGAAATCGAAGTAGACGGTAATACAGTAGAACTTTCAGAAGCGGGCTGGCTAATGAACCTTGATGAATGGACACCTGAAATTGCAGTAAAAATTGCAGCTGAAGTAGAAGGGATTGACAATCTTACAGAGGAACACTGGGATATTATCAACCTGACCCGTGAAGCCTTTCACGAAAATGGACAAGTTTCCGAGCCCAGAAAGTTTCTAAAACTGATGAAAAACAAGTTCGGTAAGGATAGAAGCTCCAACAAATACATTTTTACCCTGTTCCCTAAGGGGGGGTTAATCAAGTCAGCCAACAAAATAGCCGGATTACCACGTCCTAAAGGCTGTAGCTAAGGCTGGTAGAAAATAACCAAAACTTCTGGCACTACCTGCCAGAAGTGTTAAAAAACAACAAAGCCTGGACCACCTCCCACAGCAAAAGTAACAAGCCGGATCACTCCCCCAGTATCTGTTTTGCCCTGGCGCAGTCTTTCTCAATCTGTGCAGCCAGTGCAGCCAGCCCGGAAAACTTCTGCTCAGGCCTTAAATAACTCACTAACTCAACGCAGACCTGCTTCCCATACACCGACTGATTAAAATCAAACACATGCGTTTCCAGACGGGTTTCCGTCCCTGACACAGTCGGGCGCTTACCAAGATTTGCTACACCATGTAATGCACGCTCTGCCAACCCCCATATCCGTACAGCATAAGTACCCCTGGCAACAATAATATCATCTGGCAAAGACTGGTTTAAGGTGGGAAAACCAATGGTGCGACCCCGTTTCTCACCATGCCGTACCCGGCCGGAAAGTTGATAAACCCCATCTAACAGCTTATTAGCAGCATCCATCTCTCCTTTTGCCAAATGTGCACGAATACGCGTACTACTAATGCGCTCACCACCGCGCACGATGGTCTTCGTATTAGAGACCTGCATACCTTGTGCCTGACCTCTTTCCAGTAACATTTGAAAATCACCACGACGCTGCTTGCCAAAGCGGAAATCATCTCCCACGACAAGATGTTTGACATGTAAACGACGAATCAATATCTCACTGATAAAATCCTCCGCCGACATTTCACTTAATGCCGTAGAGAACTTGAGACAGACCAGCTCATTAATCCCCAGTTGATTAAGAATACGTGCTTTATCACGCAAAGGATAAATTCTTCCCGGTAAAGGCCGGGAAAATTTCTGACTGAAAAACTCCGTAGGCAATGGCTCAAAACTAATGACAGTTGTCGGGCAACCAATATTCTGACCAATAGCTTTGACCTGATCGATAATAGTCCTATGTCCTCGATGCAAACCATCAAAGTTACCTATCGTTGCTATACAGGTTGAGACAGCAGGTTGCTGACGTTTTGTGCCACGGGTCAGTTTCATCTAACTTTAATCCATCTAACTCAGTTGCGGAAAATGCTGTTGTCGCAAGGCTTCATAGACCATGATTGCTGCGGTATTCGACAGGTTAAGGCTACGTGAGCCTGGGGCGATCGGTATCCGTAACTGATGCCGACTACCCAGTGTCTCCAGAACCCTGTTTGGCAAACCTCTGGACTCCGGCCCGAATAAAAAGACATCACCCGGCTGATACATCACCTCTGTATGAAAACGACGGCCCCTGGTCGTGAGTGCATACACATTTTCCGAACCATTCAGTGACGCCATAAATGACTGATAGCTATCATGCTCAGTAATGACGGCAACATCCCGGTAATCCATGCCCGCGCGACGCAAACGCTTTTCTGTCAACTCAAACCCAAGGGGACGAATAAGATGAAGCGTACTGTGGGTATTCACACACAGACGCATAATATTCCCGGTATTCGGAGGGATTTCAGGCTCAAATAGTGCAATATGAAACATAGCGCACATCTTATTGAATTTTGTGGATGCTGTCAGGTAAGGATTGCAGATTTCCTGACAGATGATCGTTCAGGAACTGGCTTGATTGCAGTTTATGCAACTACACCGGCTAACGCTACTACTTAGCGTCGAGGGTTGGTAATGATCGAATTCCTCAGTACATGAAAAGAAACCGTATTGCTATTTAGCAAGACATCTCCTTTTTCATTCCGAACCACTGCAAACAAGCTGTGCGTACCCCGGTCAAGATTGTTTAAACTAATGCTTAGCGCCTTGCTATCTTCTGCGATTTTCTTGCCATCCAGGTAAATAGACAGCGTGTCTGTCTTTTGTAAAGGAGGCTGGAGGTCGAAAGAAACGGTGACATTGCCATCATTCGCCCGAATAGCTTCATCGTCCCTGGGGTAGGAGACATCAAAGCTTTTATAGCTAACCTCTTCTTTCTTTTCAGACGATGCCTGCGTCTTGAGAGTATCCGTTTCCTTCTCCAGTGAGGGATCTTTATAGCCGGGAACGATGGTTAATTCCTGAGTTTTCACTTCTTTGGCTTTTTTATGTTCCGGTGGCATATCACCATAGATGGTTCTGCCACTTGCATCTTCCCAGGTATAAATTTTCGCTAGACTGACAGGAATAAGGGCAAAACTGAGCAATAGAATAAACACACGCATGATGAAAACCTTGGGGAAGTGACACCTTATCCAGGAATTGGCCAGGAGCGGGGAACCACCAAAAAAGGAAACCTCTCAGAAGAATAGCACTTTCACCTGAAATATCACGTGATAACCGACTAACGCGCAAGGAAGTACTATCATTTGCAATGAAAACAGACAGCCGGTCAGCGTGTTCGGCTAATCGTAAAACGAGCTAATGCTTCCAGTGCCTGTTTAAAATCACTCTCCTGCAAGCATTGCAGACTGCCAATCGACCTGGCAACTTCTTGCTCAGCTACTTGCCGGGTATAAGTCAGTGCTCCGGTTTCCTCAATAACCTGGATCACGGTAGCCAGTTGTTCATCAGGCTGCCCACTCTCTTGCTCTATGGCTGCACGGATGAAGTCAGCCTGCTCAGGAGTGCCACGTTGCATGGCGACAATCAGAGGCAATGTGGGTTTCCCTTCAGCTAAATCGTCACCAATATTTTTACCTAGCTCTTCGGCAGAAGCACTATAATCCAGGATATCATCAACCAGTTGAAACGCTGTCCCCAAGTGCATTCCGTATCGTGCCAGTGACTCTTTATCCGTTTCAGGCAACTCGGCCAGAACAGCCCCAATCAGACAGGCAGCCTCAAACAATTTAGCTGTCTTGGAGTAAATGACCTCCATATAACGCTCTTCGGTGGTATCAGCATCATTACAGTTTAATAACTGAAGCACCTCACCTTCGGCGATCGTATTGGTGGTATTGGCAAGAATCTCCATAATTCGCATCTTGCCCACATCTACCATCATTTCAAAGGCACGCGAGTACAGAAAATCTCCAACCAAAACGGCTGCCTGATTACCCCAGACATTATTTGCCGTTTCTTTTCCCCGGCGCAGATCGGACTCATCTACCACATCATCATGCAACAAAGTCGCCGTATGGATAAATTCAATAATGGCGGCAACATCAACATGCCGCTCCCCCTGATAACCACAGGCACGCGCCACCAGCAAGGCAAGCAATGGACGCAAGCGCTTGCCGCCACTATTGATAATATAAACACTTAACTGGTTGACTAAAACCACTTCAGACTGCAATCTTCGCTGAATCAACGAGTTCACAGCATCCATGTCACTGGACACCAGTCTATAAATTGAATTGAAATCCATGAAGCTACACGTTATTGAGGTAATTGGCATGCTAGGTAGATGGCTGGATACTGTCAAGTGATATAC
>WFWY01000030.1 GCA_015490895.1 Thiotrichaceae bacterium
GGTCAGGCTCGCGACCATCCCAGAACTGTGAGGTCATATAAGCGGCATTAATCACCGTAGGCGCATTACGTGTACCGGTCAGATTATTAAACCCCCTGGAAACCGGCAAATTATCGGTAAACCCCTTGTTTTTATCGTGACAGGTCGAGCAACTGACCTTGCCATCCTTACTAAACCTTGCATCATGATAGAGCTTATCACCCAGCTTGATTTTTTCAGGTGTCTGGGGATTATTTTCAGGGATGGGTACCGGGGGCAAACCCAGCGGTTGAGAAAACAGACTGGAGGAGCTGATAAGCAAGCCTCCCAACAATACCATTCTTATGCTTATCGCATTTTTCATACTTCATCTCCTTTAGGTTACATGCCTCTACAGAACCAGACCTACCAGCAAAGAAAGACAGAATCTCTGTGCCCTGCTCGTATTGGATTCACCTGCCATTGTTTGATCAGCACTGACACAGTGCATGAGACATGCTCTTTAGTGTAGGAAATGCTATGGATTTATATAGTAGTTTAATTCGATTACCACGATTGATAAAACAGATGGTTCATTGGTTTTGATCTTTTTTCGCTTCAGCGGGTAGCTGCCAACACCACAAATTTCTTATGACTGGCTATCTGTTGGCACCGCCCGAACAGGCGTTTCAGTTTACTGTGATAGTGTAAATGCCGGTTCCCGACCACCCATAGCTCACCACCTGCGGCCAGCTGCTGGTGTGACTGCCGAAACATCTCCCAGGCCACCTGGTCATCAATCACATGCTGCTGGTGAAAAGGCGGATTGCATAAAATCAAATCTACCGCCTTTTTTTGCAACCCGTCGAGAATATCACCGACGACAAAATCGGCCAGTTGATGCCCAAAAGCCTGTTGATAGTTTTCCCTTGCAGACGCAACTGCCATATAGGATTCATCCACAAAAAGTAGCTGCGCCTGCGGCTGCTGACGCTGGGCAACCAGCCCCAGCACACCATTGCCGCAACCCAGATCAATCACCTGTCTCGCCTGGGGAAGATGCTGAAACTGCTCCAACATAAAGCGCGCCCCTATATCCAGCTTCTCTCTGGCAAAGACACCCGCCTGATTGCTTAGATGGATATCCCAGGTTTTGTCATAAAATGATGTTGGATAAGGCGAAGGCTGCGGCTCGGTCTTTTCATATCGGGTGAAAATAAGCCGTGCTTTTTTGCGTGCCAGAGAAGTCGCCGTACTACCCAGAATTTTTTCAAACAGCTGCAGTGTCGAGGTATGAATATGCCGCGTCATACCCGCAGCGATGATCCGCGTCTGTGGTAACAAATGCGGTTTCAGACGAATCAGCTGATCCTCCAGCAATGCCAGTGACTTGGGAACTTTCAGCAATACTCCATCAAAGTCGCCCTGCGGCTCCTCGGTACTGGGCAGATAAGCCACCGAGTCCGGCAGCTTGTTCAGCGCCAGATTCATCTGCGTTGCCTTATACGTCAAAAAAGAGTCCGACCAGCTCTGCGGCGCATACTTGTGCAAAGCCACCGCCAAGGCACCAAACTGGTCATTAACCAGGAGTATCTTTTGCTCAGCCCTCCGGGTGAACGAAGGTAACAACTCCGCTGCAACATATGCCAGTAGCAACTCATCTGCTGCATCCCATGCACGTAATGTCTCATCACGAGACACCGGCAAGCGCTGTAGCGCAAATCTACCCAGTGCTGTTTCACATACTTTCATTGATGAACCTGACGGCAAAAAATAAATCGAAAAAAAATACCCCCCTGGTCACGCTATGACCACCCTCCTCTCATACACTGATCCTGTCCTTAACAACACAGGAGACCAACATGAAACAACTACTTGAAAACGAAAGGGTAATGGGGTTCGCCGTTATTGTCCTGTTCTGGGTATCCAGCACATTATTGTTGCTGCTGTAATAATGACTACCCTGATCAGACAACTGTGGACACAGGTCGCAGTATTAAGACAGAGCTACAGAATGAAGCAGCGCAAACGCAAATGGCTGCTGCGACTGCGAGTCACATCGTAGCCAGCTGTTTACCTGACTTACCCTGGCAACTCGCTCCCGGCGCATACCGCAAAGGGAGCAACTTTAACACGACAAGTACCCGATGGAGAACACCATGAATCGCCGACACTTCTTAAAGAGCATCAGCATCATTCCCTTATTAATTGCCGAGAAAAATACCACGGCACAAAATGCACCAGACCATAAACCCGCGATCAGACTCCATACTTCAGCCATAACCGGCCTGCACCTGTTTGATGCCGATAAAGTCTGGTCCCAGCTTCAGCAAGGTGACACCCTGACCTTGACAAGAGAAACACGAGATACCGATCAGCACGCCATCAGTGTCAACTGGAACGGTTACCGTTTAGGCTACATCCCCGACAGCAACAAGCGCTCACTTGCCTTTTTAATGGACAAAGGGCACAAACTCCGCGCCAAAGTCAGCCAGTTACAACAAAACGATGACCCGTGGGAGAAAATTGAAATTGACATTTACCGGGAGGAACCCGTACACCCCTCCTTAACCACCAAACATCCGGGTGAACAGCAAAGGCTGGCCGCCTGAGCCAGGAGTTAAGTCACAAGTCACAGAAAGGTGTGAATGGGATCTGCTCCCAGGAACCTCCTGTACCTCTCAAAATGATAAAATTGTTCAGTTTTTTCTTAAAAATGGAGCTAATCGTCACTCTATTAGGGAGATTTTAAGCAAAAAATGGGTAATTCTAGCTTCGAGAAAACCGCTCACGACTTATTCAGAGGCTCCTTAAGATAGGCCACGACTCAGGCACAGTCATCCCTTAAAACCTTCAATGTAGACAACATTTTTTAAACTTCTTGCCACTCCCGCATGGGCAAGGGTCATTACGCCCTACTTTTCTTTCAGGATTTTGGTAAGGTTGCCGGAATGCTTCTTCTTTCGCCTCCATTTTCGCCATCGACAATTCTCGACCAAGCCTGCCAAGCTGGATAATCGCCTCACGCAGAGAATGAAAAGCCTCCTCTTTCGTTAATTCAAGCTGGGCAACTTCCATCATCGTCTCATCAAACAGCACCTGTTGTTCAGAATGGCTGATTGCATCAATGAAACGTGATTGCATCAAATGATCCTTGCCTGCAATAAACAAAGGCAGGATAGCGTTCACCCCCAGCAAGTTAGCTAAAGTGGAATGCTCATTAGAAGATATTTTCTGAATCAACCTTTCAACTTCTGACCAATCCTCAGAAACCCAGGAATTACCCTGAACATAACCGATACAAAATGACCGAAGTGCCTCACTAGGCTCCCCCTCTTCCCCAATCTTGCAAACAGCAGGGAGATAGAGCTCACCCTTTCCCAATGCATCATTAATCGTACTCCACAATTGCAACGCCAGAGTGAAAAATTGCTGAGCATCATCAAGTGCCTCAAGTTCAGGTACTTCATCGGATAAAAACAAACCTGGAAGCCACTCGGAGGGAGGTATCATCTCCGGCGCGGAAGCAACCGCCGTTAAAAAACCATACGTCTCATAATGTCCAATACTATCTCCGGCAATAGCAGAGGATAGCATTACCTGTTCAAATCGGGCTTCAGAAAAACCATCCGGAAAAATATCTGAACCATCTTCTACTTCTACCTCATCATCCAGCTCCCATTCTTCGCTACCGGGGTATTGCTCTGGCCTCTCCCCCTGCTCACTCACCAAACGCGGGTAATCAACCCCCATTTCAGGCAAGTGGGGTTTTTTCCGGCTTTTTGCAATGCGAAACACCCAGTTGTCGCCAAAATCAAAGAGGTAATAAAGTTTACGATTTCGAGGTAAAGGAAAAAGACTCCCTACGGAAATCCGGTAGGCATCATCTTCGTCATCAGTTATCCAGTCACGATTCCCGCTATGCTCACTGGGCGCACGATAAAAGGAAAAAAGATGGTCATTATCAAACCTCACCGCATCCTGAATCGCTTCATGCAAATCCGCAAGCGTCGCTGTTTCATCAATCTCAAGCACACACCTCCACGGATCGCCCCCCTCATCCCGAAAAACGTGATTAAAACTCTGCGAAATAGTGAGTGTAAGAATCACAAGCATCCTCTCCTGAAAAAACTAAAAAACTAAAAAACTACAGTATATCGTTTACTATGAGTCCATAAATTTGAAACCACGACAGAAGTGTAGATCAAAAAAACGGATTGATTTTGTCGTATCTATTCAATCGGGGCAACGATTACTATTTCACACTCTTTGTCTGATTTGGGGTCTGATTAAATCCGGTCGAATTTCCTGTGAGATGAAATTCGTCAGTTTTTTGATAGAAAAGTTAGCAATAGTCATTCTATGGGTCACTTTTATAGCCAGAAAATGGCGAATTTCAGCCTCAGGAAAATGATTGGGGCTTGATCAGAGTCTCCTTAGTAGTAACCGAGATGAGTACCGGGGAAATACCACAGCCCGGTCTGGAGTCTTTCTTTGTATGTGGGACGTACCGACCCACCGTCTCAGTAACCACCATTTACCGTCTGGGAGGCTGTCCGAGAATAGGAAGCGTAGCAAAAATCACAGGAACATTAAGCTGGGCTTATTGACATGAGGCGAATAGTCGTTCTATTTAACGCTTTCCAATAAGTTAATATGTTCCTCGGATTTGCAGTAACTTCTCAGTTCTCGGACAGCCTCCTGACATCTCATACCGCAATTTATCCCACCAACGCAGAGAACATTTTGCAAATAATACCAGGAACGCTATAGTTGGCTTACTCAAGTAGTGACCAGGGAAATTCGGCGTCCCTGGGTTTTTTCCGCATATGCGCTAATAACGATGAAGGGGCAGCCGGCCTTCCACTGCTTGAGACTGTTCATCCCCACAGGCGTGGGGAACATTTCCTTAATCAGAGCCTCCTTAATAAAAGCTTTGTACCTGAATGTGAAGAGAATAACACTTTATAGCAAATAACTATCTCCTTCCCTTGCCATCTCCACCGTCTTGGGTGCGCGCTCTTTTTTTATAACTTGCCGGCAATCCTGCAAGATATTATCTAGCTGCTGATCGCTGTGTGCCGGGTCGTGGTGAAACAGTATCAGCCTGGTAACCTTGGCATCTTTAGCCAGTTGCATGGCGTGAGATACCAGCGAATGCCCCCACCCCCGGGTTTGCCGGGTTTCATTCTCCAGATACATGGCATCGTGGATGAGAATATCCGCTCCAGCAACAAAGCGAACCCATTGCGGGTAGCTGGTTGCCGGTGTTTCAGGGGGGAATAATTCATTGTCGGTGAGATAGACAATACACCCCTGGGGGGTATCAACACGATAAGCCAGCCCTCCTCCTGGATGGTTGAGTGCCTGTGTGGAGATACGAACTGCGCCGGCCTGAAACTCGCCTCGCCCATCTAGAGGCGTTATCCGAATATCAGCAGCAAGTGCTTCTGTGGTGACCGGGAAGCAAGGTGTCGCAAACTGTCCCAGTGCAGCTTTACTGATAACGTCATCCTGATGAGTGGTGATAAAATGAATTGTACGTTGTGCCTGGTACAGTGGCCTGAAAAACGGTAAGCCCTGAATATGATCCCAGTGTGCATGACTGAGTAACAGGAAGAGCGGATCAGCAGTTTCAGCCAGCTCTTGCCCCAGTTTATGAATACCTGTACCCGCATCGAAAATAAGCTTGTGCCCATCATCCGTTTCCAACAGGATGCAGGCGGTGTTTCCTCCGTATTTCACAGTATCCGCCCCCGGTGTGGGAATAGAACCCCTGACCCCATAAAACGTCAGTTTCATGGGGCTTCATCACTATCGATTTCATACGGCCAGTCGCGGATACCTCCGGTGAGCGAGGCAACACTCAGGTTACGCTCTTTTAGTAAAAAGGCGGCAGCCTTGCTACGCCGGCCACTGCGACAATACACAATATATCGTACATCGGGATCGAGCTGGTGTGCCCGTTCACGGAGTTCATGCAAGGGGATCAGGATTGCATTGGGAATACGGCTCTCTTCGTACTCCAGGTCATAGCGACAATCCAGCAGACTGATGGCGTCGTCCTGTAACAGCGGATATGCTTCTTCGGCACTGATTTCTTCGACCATTGATGGCCGGATCAGGCGCTCGAAATCCTCTCGTGTAAGCTCCAGTAATTTACCGGGCGTTACCATACGAACGGTGGCATTACGAAAGCCATCCTGCAACAGGGATTCTTCACCAAAACCATCCCCGGCAACCAAATGGGCCACCGTCGCTGTTTCGTCAGTAAATGGGTCTGTACGAATGACTTCAGCCTCTCCCTCTTCGATCACATAATAGCTGTCGCCCTTGTCGCCCTCTCTGACAACGTCATCACCCGCCTTGAAATATACCGGATTCATATGTTTGAAAATATCCGTAATACGCTCCAGCGGGATATGATGGAAGATGCCGACTTGCCGCACCAGCGCCATACGCTCCCTGATAGCTTCGCTCACTCCCTCGGTAATGGCCTGTTGTGAGTACCAGCCCAACATCTGGTCAATCGCGTCGGCATCCAGGCGCAAATAGCGGATAGCTGTTAATGCCCGCGCCCGTAGCTGTTTGGATGCTGCTCCAAGAATCATGGGCCCGGCTTCGTCACTTTCATCAGCTGAACGCAACACCCAGGTGTGGCTTTTTTCATAGCCCCCTGGCACTGGCCAGGTGCGCTGTACTTCCAGCTCTCCTTCCAGCAAAA
This sequence comes from Thiotrichaceae bacterium, assembly GCA_015490895.1. Classification (GTDB taxonomy): domain Bacteria; phylum Pseudomonadota; class Gammaproteobacteria; order Thiotrichales; family Thiotrichaceae; genus HyVt-477. The sequence goes on from WFWY01000030.1 coordinate 6,683, forward strand.
TAATATGATCATTAAGCGTTTGCTCGGTATTCACAATTATATCTCCTGCTTCTGCATTGAGTATGGGTTGTGATTCCAGCAAAGCGGTTAAACGATGTAGGGGGATAGGCCCCAGCAAGGGGGTTGCATGAATACGTTGTGCCAGTTCTTTCACGGTAGACTCCTGTGGTTTCTGGTGCATGCAGTCGATTACGTTGGCGGCTCTGGCGGATGTGGTTGTAAGCTGATCCTTCATCAGGTGTGGTCGGTCTTTGCGTATCAGGCAGTCCATACCCACTTCCGGCACTAATCCGGTATCTTCAAAAGCCTGAATAAAAGCGGGATCAGCCACCTTGATATAAGCATCACTGCCCTTATCACGCCAGTGCTTCACTGCACGCAGGAGCAACTCGGCTCCGGGAATATCCAGATAGGTTAAATGAGCGGTCTGGATCAATAAAAGTTGTTGCCCGGCCGCACTGTCCGGAGCGGATGGCAGCGCTTGCTCTACACGGGGGACAGACCCAAAAAACAGGTTGCCGTCAATACCAACGACAGACACCCGCCGCCCGTCACGTGCGTCAAACGCAGAAAAATATAACCGGGGCTGGGAAGTTTTGGCCAGATATACCAGCAAAGATAACAATACACCGACAAGTACACCTTCCGACAAACCAAACACTAATGACACCGCCAGCACGCTTATAAAGATGGCGGATTCATGAGCAGATAGCAGAATCCGTTTAATGGCCTGAATATCAAACAGCCCCAGCCCAACCAGAAATAGCAGTGCGGCTATCACGGTTTGAGGGATTTTCTCCAGTAACGGACGGGCAAACACCACCATTAATAACAGCAATAACACGCTATAAATCAACGCCAGTGGTGTTCGGGCACCTAACTGCAAATGGCTGGCGCTCCGGTTAAAGGAGCCGGAACCGGCAAAAGCGGAGACAAAAGAGGCTGACAGGTTAGCCATCCCCTGTCCGACACATTCACGGTTAGGATTGATGGCCTGTCCTGATTTCAAGGCCAGGGAACGCGAGATAACCACGCTTTGCATTAAACCCACAAAAGCAATCGCCACGGCACTGCCTATTAAATCAACAGCCGTGCCTAACGCTTCGCGATCAAACGGTGGTATCGACCAGGGAGAAAATGACAGGGGAATCGCTCCCAGCAAGGGAATGCCTGTCTCAGTGGCTCCCCCATAACGCATCCATAAATAGGCGGCACCAGAGCCTGCAATCAGAGCAATCACCAGGGCGTAACGCTTTATAAGCAGTCGTGACAGCAAACCGGTGACAATCGTTAAAGTACCCAGTATAAACGTAGTCGGATTACCTTCCAGGGCTTGTGTCAGAATAACCCACAGTTTGCCAAAAAAAGCACTACCCGAACCTGCATTCAAACCCAGCAGGGAGAGCAATGCCGAAACCAGCAGAATCAGGGCTACTGCATGAGTGACCGCGATGATGACGGTATTGGAGACAAAATCCAGCACCGAGCCCAGCCGCAACATACCAGCCAGCAGCTGCAAGCTGCCCACCAGAAACGTCAACAGCAGGATCATTTGCAGATAATCCTTTCCAGCGGCGGCCAGGGGGGCTACCGCTGCTGCCAGCATCAAGCTCACCGCAGTATTAGGACCAGAAACCAGATGCCAGGAAGAACCCCAGAGTATCGCAATGATAACCGGCACAATGCTGGCATAAATACCATATTGTGGTGCCAAACCTGCCAGTGCTGCCAGTGCGATTGCCTGGGGGATTGCTATCAGAGCACCCGTAAAAGCCGCTTCCAGATCACCTCGCACCGAGCGCAACCGAAACCCTGGCCAGCCCACAGCTGGCATTAGCAATGTACGGATTTCATCCCGGCGAGACACAGACGCCGCAGATGTATGTGTCCTGTATCCCTCGCGGATAGCCATACTGAATCCAAATGCTGTTTTGAGGTCGTGTACAAGAGCTGGCACACCTGAAATAGTGCTTATTCCTCCCGCTTATCGAGTATAGAACATCGTGCCAGAAAAGAACCGGACAGGGCAAAAAGGGGGCATTACCCTGATAAACGGCTATTAATTCGTCAGAACTTCCCTCAATCCTTATCTATACTTTGTGTGCGAGGTCAACCCCGCCCGCTGCCTTGTAGCAGGGTATTTGATCAAATACAGAGTCTCCTTAACCGGGTATTGAGCGTCCATCCACGACCCGCACAGGAAGATAACTTCAATACCACAACCACACGGGATCACGGTAGATCCTCGATAAACCTGTTTACACCAATAGATCATCAGTCAAACGCCAGGGAAAACCATGAAGCTACTCGTCAAACTCAATATCATCCTCGTTCTGGTTCTGGCCTCTGCATTGGCACTAACGGGTTATTTTTCTTACCAGATGCTATTGAAGAATGCTCGTGAAGAAGTGTTGCAAAACGCCCAGGTCATGATGCAGGCAGCCTATGCAATGCGTAATTATACGATCGAGCAAGTGCGCCCCCTGCTAAAAAAACTCCCCCGTGTCAAACAGGGCAAGGAGTTTCACCCACAAACGGTGCCGGCCTATGCAGCGACCGAAGCTTTTAACAATCTGCGTAAGACGTTTCCGGACTACTCCTATAAAGAGGCTGCACTCAACCCGACCAACCCGCGCAACCGCGCTACTGACTGGGAAACAGACCTGATTACCGAGTTCCGTGATCACCCGGACAAAAAAATGATCATTGGCGACCGGGAAACCCCAACCGGGCGCTCCCTGTTCCTCAGTAAGCCCATAAAAATTAGCAATTCTGCCTGTCTAAGTTGCCATGGAAAGCCAAAAAAATCACCTCGTGCCATGCGTAAGATTTATGGTGAAAACAATGGCTTTGGCTGGAAACAGGATGAAATTATCGGCGCCCAGCTGGTGACTGTCCCCATGTCCACTGCACTAAAAAAAGCCCATAAAACCTGGATAACCTTTATGACGGCACTGGTCAGTATTTTTTTCCTCATACTGATACTGCTGAACCTGCTTATTAATGCACTGGTAATTCGCCCGGTTAAAAAAATGTCACAGTTTGCCAATAACGTCAGCAAGGGAAACCTGGATGAAGAGGAGTTACCGGTGCATGGCCGTGATGAGATTTCCACCCTGGCAAACTCCTTCAATCGCATGCTACGCAGCATGAAGGAAGCCATGAAGCTGCTCGATGGATAAGCAAACCACCAACCACCCCGCCATGGATTTTTCGACCCGCCCCAACCGGACATGGCTATGTAGCGTCGTATTTCTGGATATTGTTGAATACACCCTGCACCCCATCTCGGAACAAATCACATTGAAAAACCGCTTTATGGATATTATACAGTCGGTTGCCAAACGCTACTTTTCCAACGATGAACTGTTTATGGTGGATTCTGGTGATGGTGCTGCACTGTGCTATCTGGGTGACCCGGAAGATATGCTGTTTTGTGCCCAGGATTTGCTGTCTTCCTTTACTTTGAGTGAAGGCAATCCGGGAGAGCTCAATATCCCGGTACGGATTGGTATCAATCTGGGACCAATTAAAATTCATATCAGTGTTACCGGGCAACCAAACCCTATTGGTGATGGCATTAACGTCGCTCAACGTATTATGAGTTTTGCCAGACCTGGCCAGATTCTGGTATCGCGTTCCTTTTATGAAGTAGTGGGGTGCCTGTCCGATGAATACACCTGCATGTTCACGCATGTCGGCACCCGCAAGGATAAACATATCCGGGAGCATGACCTCTATCGTGTCCTGGGCAAGACTGAGACGCATGAACATGCCAGTAACCCGCTGGAAGCGCACCGTGATCGCATCAATATCTCGCCAGCTGCCAATGATGAACCTTCTACCGATAACCAGAACCAGGCACCTGGGCACACGTCACAAACCGATACTTCCTTCTGTGCCTACCGGCCTGCTATTGAAAATGCACTAGCCACCTATCTTGGTCCTATTGGAAAGGTTCTCGTACGCAGGGAGCTTAACGCCGCCACAGATCCCGATGTGGTTATTCGTAACCTTGCAGCACATATTGAAGGTGCCGCCGACCGGGATGCTTTCCTGCGTAAAGCGGAGAATCTTTTACTACAGGCCAAAAGCGAGCTTGCCACTGCTCGCCCAGCTCCTGCTGCCAGGGCTCCTGCAACAATAGCCACACCCGCATCAACACCATCGACAACCCACTGGCACCCTGGCGAACTGGAGCAGATAACGACCCATCTTTCGGACTATCTGGGACCACTCTCCAAAGTCCTGGTGCGTAAGTTATCCGTGCATGCCAGAGACATCACCACCTTGTACAGGCTGCTCGCCGAGCATATCCCGCATGAGAATGAACGCCAGCAGTTTTTATCTGAAGCAGGGATTCTCAAGTGAAGATACAGCTTTTTTCTCACCTGCTTACTCATCTCTTATACAAACGGCATGCCTGGGAAAAGTCTTGCAAAAAGACTACACTTAGGGAGAACTGGCATTTCACCAAGTTTGATAGCACACAAGACTAACCGGTACTCATTACCTATGCAGCTCCTGCTCAAATATTCACTGACACAAGCCTGGCTAACTATCACGCTCGTCCTGCTGCTCCTGTTGACTAGCGCTTGCTCTTCTGACGAAAAGCCACCCAACACTCTGTGGGTACCCGCCTCCTATGCAACAGAAACAGAAGAGCGGCAAGCCATGCTAACCTTACATTACCTGGACGGTGTAGAGGATATTCTACAGGCGGATATCCTGATTACCCGCAAGGATGGCAGTGGCCCACTGTTTGAAGTGCAAGATGCGACCGTAGAACCCAGGGCGGAGACATTGCACTTCAAATGGACAGACGGTTTTGACAACCAGGGGACGGCAATAATTCAGTGGCTGGACAAGAATCAGCAAAACATCCGCTTGCAGCTCGATGTAGAACATGTCAACAATGAACGTAACATGATGTTTATTGATGACTATATCCTGAAAAAACAGCCTCAGACTAGCGTTGAGCACAAACCGGAGCAAACAGACTCTCCTGTGACACAAGAGCAATAGTATGGCTTCATCCTCCCTGACAAACCGTATCAAGCGTATTCAACGTCATTTGGGTGTCACCGCTGACGGTATTATCGGCCCTGTCACCTTGTCGAAAATCGAGCATGCCATTGCATTGCCCTCACAAGATTACAGCTTGCGTGTATCCACTCGGGGCTTAAAGGCGATTGTCAAATTTGAAGTCAGCTCCAGAGCCAACTACGAGCGCAACCTGACGAAGGCCACCTGGCCCGGCGGGGAAAGTGGCGCGACGGTTGGGATAGGTTATGACCTGGGCTATGCCTCGAAGCGCAAGATAGAAAAAGACTGGAAAGGGCTGGTTTCTGATCAGACACTAAAGCGGCTGTTACAAGCAGCAGGGAAAACAGCAGACAGTGCCAAAAAAGAGGTATCCCGTATGAGACGCACACAAATGAAGGTGCCCTATGAAGCCGCAATGAAGGTGTTTTTCAAATCGACCTTACCTCACTATGCGAAGCTCACCCGAAAAGTTTACCCTGGCATTGAGAAGCTACCACCTGACGCTCAGGCCATGTTGTTATCGCTGATCTACAACCGTGGCTCCAGTATGGCTAACCGTGATTCCCGCCGGGAAATGCGAGCGCTACGGGCACTCGTCAAAAAACAAAATCTGACCACGATTGCCAACCAGTTTATTGCCATGAAACGTCTCTGGAAAAACAAGGGACTCTCCGGTTTACTAAAACGCCGTGACAAGGAAGCCAGCATAATTCGTAAAGCCAGGCACCGTTATAAAGACAGCGACATTGTTTTACTATAAGCTACGGCGCTTTTCCTGATCCAATGATGCAACCATGCCTGTCTCCACTGCCATCAGCCAAATACAGCTGAAGAGTTTTCTGCTCCAGTACACTGTTCAACCGAGGGCTCCAGAATGAAAATCTGGGTAGATGCCGACGCCTGTCCGGTAGTGATCAAGGAAATTTTATTTCGGGCGGCACGACGCACCAAAATAACAGTAACCCTGGTTGCGAACCACAACATGCATGTACCGGCTTCACCCTATATCCATTTTCTCCAGGTACCTGGCGGATTCGATGTGGCGGATAATGAGATCGTCAAGCGCTTAAGCCCCGGTGATCTGGTGATTACCAGTGATATTCCCCTGGCCGCAGAGGTCATTGAAAAAACGGGGCAAGCACTCAGCCCTCGCGGTGAATACCATACCAGGGACACTATTCGCGCCCGCTTGAGCATGCGGAATTTTATGGAGACGCTGCGTTCAAGTGGCGTAGAAACAGGCGGACCATCATCCTTGAGTCAAAAAGACAGACAGGCTTTTGCAAACCACCTGGATCGCTTGCTGCGCTAGCCCGAGAACTAAGAAGCGGCTACAAATCCTATGAACATCATAATCTGAACTTATTGAAATCGTTAAATAGAACGACTATAGGGAGGAATGATAACACCGTTATCAAGAATTTAGGCCGTCAGATTATTAGTCATAATTACCGAATACTGTACCACTCTCCAACTACATTATATCAACGAGTAAAAACAGGATGACTTGTAGGTTGGTGCTGAGCTTGCTAAGCCCAACAAACCGCGCCATGTAGATTCGTGCCTCAGCACCAATCTACAGCTGCTAATACCTCTTGACCATCTAAAGTGAATGGGCCGCTGTCAAGAGTGGTAATACATATTCATTAAAGTCTTCATCATCCATCCCTCCCTGGTGTGTATGGGTGATTACACCCTGTTGATTTATCACCACCGTATACGGCACGACTTGCCGGCTGTTCCCCCACTGTTCAAGTAGTGCTGCCCCATCATACTGAGAGATTACCAGGGTCGGGTAGTTCATCTGTAGTGACCGCTCTACGTTTTTCAGCTTTTCTGCCTGATCGAGCCCGACACCAATAATTTGTAGCCCCTGTGCTGCGTATTGTTCCTGATATTTGACAAAGCGGGGGATTTCAAACTGGCACGGTGAACACCAGCTCGCCCAAAAGTTAAGCATGATAACGCTCCCCTTCCAGTCGCTCAGGCGGCGCTTTTGACCCCGGGTATCTGGTAGCTCAAGCGGCTGTTTGTCCCAGACATAACGGCTTTGTTCAGGTAACAATGATTCCGGGGGGTGGCTGAACGCCAGTTCTGGCAAGCCCTGAACTGGCTGTGTCTGAGATAAGCTATCAGCCTGCTTACGCTCATCAGTCTCCGAGCAGCCATAGAGCGGCATCAACAACCAGGCAATCAGACTACTATATTTTAACAGTTGATGGTTCATGGCAGGGAATACCAGCGATCAGGCACCCAATAGTATCAAAGTCCATACCAATACTACAGAGCATCCGCACCCGATGAGGAGGCTCGTGGCCAGGCATTAATAATGGCATGAATCAGGGTCGCCAGCGGAATCGCAAAAAATACACCCCATATCCCCCACAATCCACCAAAAATAATCACGGCAGTAATAATCGCAGCCGGGTGCAGATTCACCATTTCGGAGAACAGAAAGGGTACCAGCAAATTGCCATCCAGAAATTGGATAATGGCATAAGCAATCATTACATACAGGAAGTTCGAGTCAAATCCCCACTGAAAGTAGGCGACGGTAGCAATAGGTACCGTGACAACGGCAGCTCCCACATAGGGAATAAGTACGGACACACCCACCATAAAGGACAGTAGCATGGCGTAGTCCAGATCCAGCCACAGAAAAGTGACCAGGGTGACAAACCAGATAATCAAAATTTCTGCAAACTTGCCGCGAATATAGCCTGCACTTTTATCATTGACATCTTTCCAGATCGTTGAGACCAGTGCTCGATCATCGGGCAAGAACTTGGAAAACCAGTTAAGCATTTTCTTCTTGTCAAACAAAAAGAAAAACACCAGTAACGGCACCAGGATGAGATACACCATGAAGGTCAACAGATCCGAGACCGAGGACAGCGAAAAACTCACAACATGCTGGGAGAATTCAGCAACCTGGAGACGAATGCCGCTCACCAGTTCCAGCACATGCTTTTCAGAAATAATATTGGGGTATTTTGAGGGAAGCTGCATCAACAAATCTTGCCCGTGTGACATCATGACGGGAATTTGCAGCACAAACTGGCTCGCCTGGCGCACCATCAATGGTGCCAGAATAAAAAGCACACTCAACAGCAACAGGATAAAGATGCTAAAGGTAATGGCCACAGCGATGGTACGGTGAATTTTTATCTTCCGGGTAAGAAAACTCACACTGCCATCGAGAATATAGGCGATGATGATAGCGGCGAACACGGGTACCAGAATGTCCCCGATAAAGAATATTGTTGCAGTTGCCAGCACCAGAAGAAAGGCCAGGATAACTACCTGCGGATCAGAAAAATGTTTTTGAATCCAGGTATTAATTAATTCTTTCATGCGTATCAATGATTCCTTCTAAACGCAGCAAACAGATGTCGTAGCTTAGCCCGGAAAATTCACAAATGATGCTCCATCTCTCGCTTGTCTATTGATTCCACAAGGGATATTTCTTCAGTCACCCGTCATCACTGATACGGGACTCCTTCAGAAATTCCCTTGTGAAACCAATATCCTGCGCGATATTAGGGCATATTCATGAAATTTCCGGGTTAGAGCTGAGTATATGACATATACGAAGCAATGTGGTACTTGCTGTCAACATTGTCGATTGTTATATTGCTTGTTGAGCTGGCCGGGTAATCGCGGTGCAGGTGAAAACCTTGCACGGAGGAAAGTCCGGGCTCCACAGGACAGGATGCCAGATAACGTCTGGGCGGCATGAGCCGACGGCAAGTGCAACAGAGAGTAGACCGCCTCATCACACATGTGTGGTGAGGTAAGGGTGAAAGGGTGCGGTAAGAGCGCACCGCGCAACGGGTAACCGTTTGTGGCAAGGTAAACCCCATCCGGAGCAAGATCAAATAGGGATACGTTGGCGTGGTCCGCGCTGTATCCGGGTAGATTGCTTGAGGTATACGGTGACGTATTACCCAGATGAATGATTGCCAAGGGAGGTTGCCCGGTTTCTGGACGACCTCCTGAACAGAACCCGGCTTACAGGCCAGCTCAATTTTTTATCACCCTGCTGTGTGAGTAAGTTACCCCGCCGCTCCAGAGTTAGTTAATATCCAAAAAGCCTGGCTGGTCAATCACCGATCCCCGGTTGAGCTCATCATCCGACTTGTAGACAACACCGCGTCCATCTACCATTTTTATGTCATAGTCACCCTGCGGGGTAGAGAGTACTGCTAACAGGGTATTATCAATAATGGAGATGGTAGAAAAATACCGCTCCTGCTGCCCTTCAAGCTCGCCATAAATCTGGATTTCAGAGTCGGATATCTTTTCAACCTTGTCTAGCCTTAAAAAATATTTTTCTCCAATGAGTCTGGGTAGCTGTACTTTGGAACCAGGCTTGACCGCAGCCAGCAAGTCACTGTGGATACCCACTTTTCTGACCTGGCTGACCTTCTCGTCCACTCGTATATCACCGGTGTCCTCCTCTGGAGACAAGTCATACCACATATTAAGAATGGTTAATGCGTGATCTTTCTTTGCCAGCGACACCGGGTCTTGATGCTGCTTGAGGTTTACGTTTGTCGCAACAGACGAAACAGGAAGGTCAACGGCTTTTCCTTCCTGTAATTTGCTGGCCGCAATAAACAAACCGACCATGGTGATAGAAACCAGTATTCCGGAAAAGAGTATATAAAGCTTATTAGACATGATTTTTCTTCTTGTTATTTCTATGTGAACGTCATTTGCACACCGGCTCTCCCGAGTTGGTTCATAGCAGCCTTTACACGCAAAGCCCCTAATAGTTGGTAGACAAAGCACTATGACGTATTATTACAAGCGTACACAAGTATAAAGCATTCTATAAAGGCAGGCATGTGGAAAAGACAAAGTGCACAAAGGATATAAAATGAGGCACTTACAAGGCTATATCAGCGTTATCAATACGCTATCATCTATTGTGCTAATACTTTTGCTGGGCAGTTTAAGTGTCGTTGACGGCCACGCTGAGAATCAGACTGCAACACAGACTCCCGATACCAGGAGCAGCGCTAAAAAGTCGATGGAGCTGAAAACACTGGAAACCCTGTACGAGGTTAGAAATAATCTGCGTGAAGAAATAAAAATCAAAACATCCGAACTGAAAGCCAGTCTTACCGAATCAGAAAAAAAGCAGATCACCCGTCAACTCAACCGCCTTTCTGATGAACTGGCCAATATCGAAAATAATTTTGAGCAAATTGCCACCGGCCTGAACGCCGAATTAAATAGTGACGCACCCGTACAAAAGTTTAATTTGCGGGATGATCTGGGCTCATTGATTCAACCTATCGTTAAGGAAATGAAACACGCCACCTCCGATATCCGGCAAAAAACCCGTTTGCGTGATGAAATCTCTTTCTATGCCGAAAAGTACCTGCAGGCGGGGGCGGCGACAGAAAACCTCGACTACCTGATCTCCCAAACCAGAGACAAAAAACTTCTTAAACAACTGAAGGCATTACACGAACGCTGGTTACGCAAAAAAACCCAGGCAGAGAGTAATCAGAAAGCTGCTGAACTACAGTTACAAACCATGATAGATGAG
>WFWY01000031.1 GCA_015490895.1 Thiotrichaceae bacterium
CCGTGTATATATGTATTGAAAAAGTACTATATATTGATTGAGGTGCTGATTTTTTGAGTTTTTGGACAACCTCCCAGGAGAGACTCCTGGCGGACGGGAGAAATTCTGCTCCGCATTGTACGCGTTAGCTTTTCACCCTGCCGGGAACAAGCAGCAAAACCAGCAGACTGGAAATCATCATCGCCGCCGAAGCCAGCCAGAACGGCGAGGTCAAGGCCTGCGTCCATTGTGCGACTAATCCCATCGTCAAGGCACCAACTGTATAGCCAAAATCACGCCAGAAACGGTATACACCGAGCAAGGCGCCGCGTTGTCTGGCAGGGCTGAAATCAGCCACCGCCGCCCCCAGGGTTGGGTATAGCATCGCCATTCCTGCGCCGATCATGCCTGCTTCTATAGTCCATAATAATACACTGTGCGTGTGGGGAATGATAAACAGTCCAATGCCGCATATCCACATACCGCCGACGATCAATATTTTGCGCCCGATTTTATCGGACAATGGCCCTGTGATAAGCTGTGATCCTCCCCAAACCATGGCGTAAACAGAGATGATCGCGCTACCTTCCAGCAGGCTCAGATCCTGTGATAGAAAGTAGACAGGTAGAAAAATCCATACCAGGGCGTCGGTAAATTTTTCGACCAGACCCGCCTGGTTTAACGCCAGTAAGGTCTTGTCACGCCAGCTGGCCTGAATAAATAACGTCGTCAGAGATTGCTGCTCAGTTGCGGCGGCGTCTTCATGCAGAGACTGTTTATGGTGGGCTTCGGCCCATGGCATGGTTTCACGAACGCTGAATAAGGCCATAAGCAAGCCAAGTAAAATGACAACGCCGCCGAATAGAAACAGACCCTGACGCGCTCCCATTGAATCAACGAAATAGGCGGTAACCACACCCGCAATAGCCACTGCGGCGTACCCGGAAAATTCATTGATACCGTTGACCAGCCCCTTCTGATCTATTCTTGCCAAATCAAGTTTGCTGTTGATGGTCATCGACCAGCATAAGCCCTGATTAATTCCTAATAACAATGTGGCGGCGACAATCCAGTTCCAGCTCGGTGCATACAGAATCATAAAGGGAATGGGAATGGCGATTAACCAGCCTGCGATCAGCACGCGTTTGCGGCCATAATGATCGCTGAAACGCCCCGCCAGTAAATTCATGACTGCTTTTACTGCCCCGAAAACCACCACAAACGAGGTAAGCAGCAGGAATTGCTGTCCTTTCAGACCAAATTCGGTATCCGCCAGACCCGGTATGACGGTGCGCGTCATGCCAATGGTCAGCCCCACCAGAAATACCTGTATGAGCTGCAAAATAATTTGCCAACGGTTGGTTTTGATGCCGTGTTGCAAATCGGGGGAAACTGAAGGTTTGACGGTCTGAGTTTGCATAAAGCGCTTCCCTTCCATGATTATTTATATACTTGCAGGATAGTCTATTTCGTGCAATCATTCAAACGATCAATTGAATAATATTTAAAGCGCATACATCAGGAGAAAACAATGGCGTCATTAAAACAGGACATCAATGAACAACTGGCGCTGATCGCCCAGGGACTGGCTTCGCCTCAACGTCTGGAAATGCTGGAATACCTGGCGCAGGCGGAGCGTAGCGTGGATGAACTTAGCCGGCTTGTCGGCCTGTCTGTCGCCAATACCTCGCGCCATCTTCAAGTGCTTAAACAGGCTGCGCTGGTTGTGGTTCGACGTGAAGGTAAACGACGTTTTTATCGCTTGACCGGCGATGATGTGGTGACCCTGGTTTCAAGCCTTAGAAATACCGCAGAGATTCATCTGGCGGAAGTTGAACGCCTGATGCAAAGCTATCTAACGCAAAAAGATGCGCTGGAAGCGATTAGCGCCGAAGAATTGCTGGAGCGGGCGCAGCAAGGTGAGGTTACTGTACTGGATATCCGGCCTGAAAAAGAATTTTACGCGGGGCATTTACCGAACGCCATCAATATTCCGCCGGAGCAGATTGCAGAGCGCATTGAACAACTCGGTGTTGAATTATCAGAGGGAGGCCGGAAAATTGTCGCCTATTGCAGGGGGCCCTATTGCCTGTTTTCTTATGATGCCGTGGAAGTATTGCGTAACAAGGGGTTGCAAGCACAACGCCTGGAAAACGGTTTTCCGGAATGGCGGGCGGCAGGCTACCCAACACAACGGAATCCAGATTCAGGGAATCACTAAAGGAGAAACACATGTTTTTAATACAACGACAAGTCCCGGGCGCCCCCTCATCGCTCGCCTATCTATTCGGCTGCGGCGGCAAGGGAAAAGCCATTGCCGTTGATGTGCACCTTGAAGATGTTGACTGGTTTATCGAGCAGGCAAAATTAAAAGATGTCGAGATCAACTATGTGATTGATACCCACATCCATGCTGACCATGTATCGGGTGGTCGCGTACTGGCGGAAAAGTGTGGTGGTGAATACAGGCTGCATGAATTTTCAACGCCTGAGTTTTCATTTACTCCCCTGCATGATGGCGAGGTATTAACCATAGGCAATGTAACGGCCACGGTGATGCATACGCCGGGGCATACCACCGACAGTATTTGCCTGCTGGTCAGTGATAACCGCCGCAGTTCGGAACCCTGGTTTTTAATCACAGGGCATACCCTGTTTGTCGGCAGCGCCGGACGACCCGACCTGCGTGGAGAGGAAGAAAAAATGGCGGGAATGCTGCACGATTCCCTGTTCAATAAAATTCTAAGCTTGCCGGATCATGTTGAAATCTATCCGGGGGCGCAAGCCGGCAGCGTCTGTGGCGCAGGCTTATCCGCAAAACCGGTGTCTACGATAGCCTTTGAGAAGCGTTTTAACACTAGCCTGAATAAAGATAAAGATGCTTTTATTCAATCTGTTTTAGCAGAATTGCCGCCGCAGCCCGCTGATATGAAAAAGATTATCCGTCAAAATACCAGCGCCTGAATTGCTTCAAATGACTGTGCTTGACGCTTCAAAGCCCTCAAACAAGGATAGCAAGCACCAAAGTTTAACACATGAACCAGGAAGTGTTATCAATCGAGAAATTCCGGCTAACTTATTCAAGTCTCCTTAGGGCACTACGCTAGCATTGAGGTCAGCGTGTTAATTCTCAAAAAAGTACTTGTCATCCTTGATACCCTCCAGATAAATGGTCAGCTCCAGTTCTTCTGATTCTGGCCCCAGGTCATGCTGAATGGCGTAGTCATGCAGGCGAATAGTGAAGCGTGTTTCAAACCCTCTTCTGAAACCACCCCAGGGATCTTTGCCAGCACCTGTTTGAATAACTTTCATGGAGACCGGATGGGTGACACCATGCAAGGTAAACTGGCCAGAGAGGGTACCGGTAGATTTGCCTGTGGGTTGGTAGCGGGTGCTGATAAAGGTTGCGGTGGGAAATTTTTTTACGTGGAGAAATTTCTTTCCACGCAAGTGTTTATCACGCTCTGCGTGGTTTGAATCAAGGCTGCGAGTATGAACAGTCAGTTGAATACTGGATTTCTCCGGTTGTTTCTCGTCGTAGCTGAAGGTTCCCGTAAAGTTATTAAACCTGCCGGTTAGCCAGCTATAGCCAAGGTGTTTGATCCTGAAATGGATGGATGCATGAGCGCCTTCTGTATCAATACGGTATTCAGCAGCGTTTAGACGGGTCTGCATCAGCAGAAAGAACAAAACAAGCACGATGGGTAATGTTATGGGTAAGAAAGGTAGTGGCCTGATTTTCATGCGGGTTTCCTGTTTTCGGACAGCCTTCAAGTCCCATCGCCTAGTTTAAACTGTCTCTATACGTAAAGGGTTAATCTGTAGGTTAGCGGTGACGAAGGAACCCAACAAACCATGCCATGTTGGGCTTCGTGCCTCAGCGCCAACCTACCATTGGAGCTTCCAGAATAACGACACTTTAACGGGTTGTTACTTTTTGAGTATAGTCGCAGATTCAGATACAAACCTAATTGGTTGCTACCAGGCGTTGCTTGCCACGACGTATCCAGGCTTTTACAGTTCCCAGGGGGATCCCCAGGTGGCTGGACAGCTCATGGTGAGTGTGTCCATAGCAACAAAATAATAACAGGCACTCTTTTTGTTTGGGTTTCATTCCCTGCAAAAGCAGATAAAAGTGTTTGATATCCTGTCCCAGCGAAAGCATTGCTTCCGGCAGTAATGAGGTTGAAGACAGGTGCGACAGGTCGTAATCATCAATGGTGTGTTGTTGCGGGCGTGCCTTTCGGGCACGGAGTTTGTCCAGTGCCGTATTTCGGGTGATGGTGATCATCCAGGTCAGGGGCTGGCTTCTTTCGGCGGTGAACGTATCCGCTTTTTCCCAGATTTTCAGATAGGCTTCCTGTAGACATTCTTCTGCCAGATAGGTTTGCTTTAATAGCCTCAAGGCTTGCGTGTAGAGGATGGGTGATGTTTCGTCATAGAGCTTTTTAAAAGCCTGTTGATTTTTTTGGGCACTTTGCTCCAGAAGTATTTGTAAGTGTATACGCTCACCGCTCATGGTTTCTCCTTTGGGTGGTTTGTTTGCTTGACGACAAGATAACGCAGTGATCAGGCGTATTCATAAAGATTCTGTAAAATATGCGGCCTTTTTTAAAAGAGGAGTTTACAGATTGTTTACAGTTTTGTGACCCTTTGGTGAGATTTGCTGACTAGACTTACTCCGACCTTTAAAAAACCCAAGGAGTAGACAGATGATTAAAAATATAATGTTAGGTAGTAGTGCTTTAATGCTGGCCTTGAGCACTTCGGTGGCTCAGGCGCAACAGATTACAGTCAGTGTACAGAACTTGACACACGGGATTACCTTTACTCCCTTGTTGATCAGTGCACATAATGACTCAACACAACTTTTCCAGACGGGAATGGCGGCCAGCAGCGAGTTGCAAATGATGGCAGAAGGTGGGGATATCAGCGGTTTAAAAACTGTACTGGATGCAGCCAATGCGACGACTGTGATGGATCCTGCGGGGGGCTTGTTAGGTCCGGGTGACAAATCACCGGATGCTGCAATGGATACCGGTAGTAATGGTTATTTGTCAGTCGTTGCCATGATGTTACCCACAAATGATGGTTTTATTGGTGTGAGCGGATGGAAAATTCCAACGGCACCGGGTACCTATATGATTCGTGTTAATGGCTATGATGCTGGTACGGAAGCCAATGATGAAATAATCAATGGTGCAGGTGCACCCGGTATGCCTGGTATTCCGGCAGCTCCCGGCGGTAATGGCGGCATGAATGCTTCAGGTGTTACAGGAACTGATAGCAATACGATGGTGCATATTCACCGTGGCAATCTGGGTGATACGGATCCTATGGGGGGTGTGAGTGATGTGGATAGTCGTATTCATCGTTGGTTAAATCCGGTTGCGCGTGTCACTGTAACCGTTCAATAGGAGATTACCATGATTAAGAGTAATGACTATAAGAGTTTGGCGTTTGCCACTCTCGTTTCAACGGTGGTTGTACTGGGTGGGTGTCATAATAATGACAGTAGCTCAACGACACCCGCAAGTACTAAACGTACCTTTACAGTGGTGGTTAGTAATATAACGGCGAATCAGCCCATGTCACCTATTGGTGTTGTCCTGCATGATTTGGGTTTTCATGCATGGATTGATGGCCAGGCTGCCAGCACTTCGCTGGAGATGATGGCTGAAGGGGGAGATAACAGCGCATTGCTGGCGGATGCCACTGCGAATACAGCAACACTGGATAGCGAGGGTGGCGCGGGGCCTGTAGCGCCCGGAGGGAGTGGCGAGTTTACACTCTCTGCCGATAATGCCGCTGCTGCCCGATTGACGCTTTTTTCCATGCTGGTCAATACCAATGATGCTTTTACGGGGCTGCATGCGTATGATCTGAGCTCTCTGGCGGTAGGGCAGAGTATCAGTCTGGACTTGCCTGCGTATGATGCAGGTACGGAAAAAAATACCGAGGCTCAAGGTACAATACCTGGTCCTGCTGACGGTGGTGAAGGTTTTAATACGGCACGTGATGACATAACTAGCAAGGTTACCATCCACCCGGGTGTGGTAACGATGGATGATGGCCTTGCCAGCTCCGTACTGGATCAATCGCATCGTTTTGATAATCCGGTTGCCCGTGTCAGTATTACTCGTACCGAGTAAAAGAGTCTATCCAGGAGGCTGCCGGACTTGACCGTTTGAAGCGAACATTCGTGCGGTGAATCAAATAGGCTTATTAGGTGTGGCGAATAGTCGGGCTATTCAGCGAATCTGATAAGCTCAGTTGATCGCTATCCACGGATTTGCAGTAGCTTCTTAGTTTTCGGATAGCCTCCTGGCACTCTAATTAATACTCCGGCACTGTAGCAGGCATCTTGTCTGTTACAGTGCCGGAGTGTCTGACAGGTGAAAATACATGGCGCATATAGTCATTGTTGAAGATGATCTTTCTATTGCTGAAATGTTGCAGTTCCATATGCAGGAACAGGGCTATGAGGTAACGCACTTTGCGGATGGCGAACAGGCACGGTGTTATCTGCTAAAGGAAACCTGTGATCTGGCCGTGCTGGATATTATGCTGCCAGGCTGCAATGGTCTGGATATTTGCAAACAGGTGCGTAGTGAACGACCTGAACTTCCCATGTTGATGTTGACATCACTGTCTGGTGAGGCTGATCGTGTGATTGGGCTTGAACTTGGTGCAGATGATTATTTAACCAAACCGTTTAGCATGCGTGAGTGCGTAGCCCGGGTAAAAGCACTGTTACGTCGTTCCCAGGTTTCCCGTGGACAACAAGAAACAACTGTGAATGAACGGTTTGAGATAGCTGAACTTCACATTGATTCCGGGCAAAGAGTCGTCAAGCTGGACAATCAGCGTATTGAGTTAACCGCCAGAGAGTTTGACCTGTTGCTCTACCTGGTACAAAACAAGGGTCGGGTTTTCTCCCGAAACCAGTTGCTGGATGCAGTTTGGGGGTATAGTCATGATGGCTATGAACATACGATTAACACCCACATTAACCGGCTGCGTAATAAACTAAAACGTAGCGGCGACAAGGCAGATTTTATTCAGACGGTATGGGGCGTGGGTTATAAATTTGATGAGGATGAGAGTAATGCGGTGATGCCTTCATGATTCGTGGTCTCTACCGTCGTCTGGCACTGATTTTACTGTTGGTATTTGTCATTTTGGGAACCTTGTTTTTCTGGTTATATGAGCGCTCCAGTGAACGCCTACAACATGAAATCTCACAAAAACTGCATCTGCATCTGGCTCAGTACCTGGTTCAGGATATTACCCTGTTTGATAATGGCGAGCTGAATCATGAAAAAATGAAAGAAGCATTTAGCAAGGTCATGATGCTGGATCCGGGTACTGAACTCTATATTATTGATCCGCAGGGCCGGGTCGTAGCGTATGAGGCACCGGAGGAGAAAATCAGGCACCGTATAATTAGCCTGGCTCCCATCCAGCAATTCCTTGATGATACTCGTGTATTGCCCATTTTGGGGGATGATCCGCGCTCTGAAAAACAAAAGACGTTTTCGGTAGCACCGATCTATGCATCACAGGAGGATTTATCAGAGACAACGACGGGACAGTCTGCTGAGAGAAAGTTGTTGGGTTACCTGTATATCATTATAAATGGCGAAGTCTACGATGATGTCACCATGGCATTGAAGGCGAATAAAGCCTGGTGGGTGAGTTTGGGAATGATGGCCGCAGCGATGATTTTTTTGTTACTTACGGCGTTTTTATTATTCAACAAGCTGACCCAGCCACTGGTTAAACTGAGCCGGGAGGTGAAGCGTTTCGAGGACTCCGGTTTTACCGAACTGCCTGAAGGTGCACAACAGTTGTTATCCAGCCCCAGTGAGCAATACGATGAATTTCAGCAGTTATGTGGATCTTTTTACCGGATGGCTCAGCATATCATTGACCAGCTAGGTTCTTTAAAAAAGCACAATGAACTGCGGAGTGAGTTTTTGGCACATGTATCACATGACCTTCGAACCCCTCTGGCTGGTGTTCGAGCCTATCTGGAAACCCTGCAATTAAAAGGACAGGAAATCAATGAATCTGCACGCCAGGAATATCTTGAAAAGGCACTGGTGACCAATAACCGCCTGAGCCAGATGATAGACGAGCTGTTTGAGCTGGCACGACTGGAATACGGTGAAATCGATATTCATCCAGAGACTATTCGTGTATCGGATCTGCTCAGTGATATGTATGCCAATCTTAGTACGCTGGCCACAGAGAAACACATTCATTTGCAAGTCAAGCTACAGCGTGAGGCACTAACAGTTTATGCTGATGTTGCACGCCTTGATAGAATCTTGCAGAACCTGATTGCTAATGCAATTCAGTATACACCGCACAAGGGTGAGGTGACGGTGACTGTTGAACCGCTAGGCAATGAGGAGGTTAAGCTCTCTGTTGCAGATACTGGCCAGGGCATTGCTGAAGCAGATTTACCCTATATCTTTGAGCCTTACTTTCGTTCTCGCTCTGGCAGACGTGCGTACCAGGGAGGGAAGGGTTTGGGATTGGCAATTACAGAGCGCCTGTTGGCTCTACATGGCAGTCAGCTTGAGGTTAATAGTCGTGCAGGGCAGGGGACGGTGTTCAGTTTTATCTTGAAAGCTAAAGCACCGACTGAAACAGGTGATTAATCCTGCAAACATTCTGCTTGACATGATATGACGCTTAAAGCAGAATGCGCTTCTCTTGACGGGGCCATAGCTCAGCTGGGAGAGCGCTGCAATGGCATTGCAGAGGTCGGCGGTTCGATCCCGCCTGGCTCCACCAAGCATAGCTCATGTGCTAACCGGTCTTTAGATCGAGGCAACATGGTTAGATTTGGAAAAATCATGCTAATCATGGGACTGATCATAACAGCGGTGTCGCTCGTAGCAGGATTCGGCTTTATGTTCATGGACTATGATGAATTGGCAATCTTTTTTTTGATGGCAATTCCACTCGGATTTGTTATTCTGTTTACAGGGTTGTCGACGGTTGTCATGTTTTCGTCAAGAGAGAGTGATCTGGAAAATAACAGAGAAGCAAGCAAGTTCAAATTGTGACCTGTCTTTCCGGAAGTTAATTGAAGTAGTGTTACAGCGTCCCCATCGTCTAGCGGTTAGGACATTGCCCTTTCACGGCAGTAACCGGGGTTCGAGTCCCCGTGGGGACGCCATTACATCACTTCCACTTCTTCACTCATGAATACCTTGGGAAAACTTCCATTACTGGAATTTCTTCTATCCTGTGTCCCCATCGTCTAGTGGCCTAGGACACCGCCCTTTCACGGCGGTAACCGGGGTTCGAACCCCCGTGGGGACGCCATTTTCCCGGTCACCTGCTGCTTCTTATCACCTTTCAGGCAGGATCTTTCTTGCTGGCATCCTGCAGAGTTATTCACACGTAATTTTTATATGCAATAAACTCACAGCCTGTTCTATAGTTGTTAGAGACTCAGTGCAGTGACCTGGAAAAGCAGACACGTTTTTAGCGGGCACCTGCTTTTTATATACATCGTATTTATAGTGCATAGTATGTCGTATAATTTATCTGGAGCATTCTCATGAGCAAGCACACCGCCACATTAATAGATAATGAAACAGGTGAACAGTTCGAGCTGGATATCTTGCATCCATCACAGGGGCCCAAAGCTATTGATGTCACCAGTCTCTACCGGGAGACGGGTATTCTGGCCTATGATCCCGGGTTTATGTCGACGGCAAGTTGCTGGAGTGATATTACCTACCTGGATGGTAACAAAGGTCTG
The DNA here is from genome assembly GCA_015490895.1 of Thiotrichaceae bacterium. GTDB lineage: Bacteria > Pseudomonadota > Gammaproteobacteria > Thiotrichales > Thiotrichaceae > HyVt-477. Next base: position 9,764 of record WFWY01000031.1, read on the forward strand.
CTGGAATACCGCGGGTATCCGATTCAGGAACTGGCGGAGCAGGGCAGTTATATGGAAACCTGCTATTTATTGCTCAATGGTGAATTGCCGAATGCAGAGCAGTTACATGAATTTACTGACAGGGTCGTCCACCACACGATGCTGCATGAACAAATCAAACGCTTTTATTCCGGTTTTCGGCGTGATGCCCACCCGATGGCGACCATGGTGGGCGTCGTGGGTGCCCTGTCAGCCTTCTATCATGAATATATGGATATTCACGATCCGGAAAACCGCTATGAAACCGCTATTTTGCTCATTGCCAAAATGCCGACGATTGCTGCCTGGAGTTATCGCTATGCTAATGGCACACCGTTTGTGTATCCGGATAATGCATTGGGCTACGCAGAAAACTTTTTACATATGATGTTTGCTCTGCCAACGGAAGACTATACGTCTGATCCGCGTATGGTGCGTGCACTGGAAGTTATCCTGATTACGCATGCTGATCATGAACAAAATGCATCAACATCGACTGTACGCCTGGCAGGTAGCTCTGAGGTGAATCCGTTTGCCGCTATTTCTGCGGGGATAGCGTCACTGTGGGGGCCAGCCCACGGTGGTGCTAATGAGGCGGTTGTGCGTATGTTGATGGATATTCGTGATTCCGGGAAACCCCTCATACATTTTCTCGAAAAGGCTAAAGATAAGGCACAAAAATTCCGCTTAATGGGCTTTGGGCATCGTGTGTATAAAAACTATGATCCACGTGCCAAAATTTTACGTGAGTTGTGCCATGATATTATTGATAAAAGTCCATTGGCAGAGGAGCATCACGAATTGCTGGATATTGCCATGAAACTGGAAGCAGTCGCCATGGAAGATGACTATTTTATCAGTCGAAAACTTTACCCTAATGTAGATTTTTATTCAGGTATTATTTTTCTGAGTATGGGTATTCCTCTGAATATGTTCACCGTTATGTTCGCCATGGCAAGAACCGTGGGCTGGGTTGCACACTGGCATGAAATGATGGGAGATGACAAGTCGCGGATTGCACGTCCCCGGCAGCTTTATACAGGAAAAACGCACCGTGAGTACCCACCGATTGATGAACGAGACTAAGTTATTGTCGTCTGCAGCTTGCGAAACTACGAAACCGCTTGAGTCTGTCCATCGGGTGTATCGGCCTGTGGTGTCTGGTGACGACATTCTGTAAAGATTCTGGCCTGACAGGTGGCACAGATATCCTTGTTCAGGTGTTCATAAATCTTGTGGACAGCCTGGGATTTTTTATCAAAAAAGTGGTCATTTCCCATTTGTTTGATAAAGCAGGATTTGGCAGCAAACTCGTAGACAGAAGGCTTTAATCCAACGAAATACAACCCCCCTCCGAGCCGCAGTAAACGTCTGTTCTCAGACACCAGTACCTCCGCTCCTGCCAGGTCTATAAAGTTAATACCACTGGCTTCAATCAGGATATGATTGATTTTTTCCTTTTCGACAATATCACTGATGCACTTTTGAATATGGTTGACCGAACCGAAATAGACTGACATATCAATACGGATAATTTTTACTTGAGGGCACTCCAGTAAAGGTTTTTCATCCACATTGACAAATTTGCGATGGCTTTTATTGCTGGGATCATCATCTACCGAGAGCACCGGTATATTAGGCGTAGAGGTTTTTGCCAGGAACAGTACCAGTGATAGCAATACACCCATGTAAATCGCGAACTCAAGTTCCAGAAACAGTGTGGCAAAAAAGGTGGTTAACAAAATGGCGGATTCTGATTTGCTAAAAGACAGTGTTTGTTTGATATGATGAAAATCAATCAGATTATAAGCAACCAGAAGAATTACACCTCCCATCGCAGCAATAGGCAGATAGGCAGTTAATGGTGCGATTAATAAGACAATGATGACTAAAAAGAAAGCTGCAAAAATGGCAGACAAAGGAGTCTTCGCTCCGGCTTCATAGTTAATCCCGGAGCGGGTAAAAGAGCCGGAGCCGGCATAGCTGGAAAAAAAACTGCCAACCATGTTTGACAGGCCCTGACCAACAAACTCCTGATTTGAATCAATTCGCTGTCCGGATTTGGTTGCTACGGCACGACTGATGGAAACCGCTTCAATCAGACCCAGCAAGGCAACTGCAAAGGCTTCGGGGGCAAGTGTCTGAATAGTTTTAAAGGAAAAATCAGGTGATGATAAAGGTGGCAGGTGTGCGGGGATCTCTCCTACCAGCTTGATTCCTTCTGCATGGTCTTTAAGCAGAAGGGCAAGTAAACTTCCTACTATCATGCCAGCGAGTAGATTGGGGAATCGGGGAAAGAATTTTTTCGTTAATATGGCCGTTAGCAGCGTTGCCAGGGCGATTGCCACCAGGTAAATATTGATACTGCTGATCCCCTGAAACATATCTGACCAGGTATGCAGGAAGGACTCTCCCTTGGGGACGAAAATACCAGTGATATGTTTCATCTGGCTGGTTGCAATCAAAATGGCAGCACCCGCGGTAAAGCCAATTACGACAGTATGGGAAACAAAGTTGACCAGTGCTCCCAGTCGTGCCAGGCCAAAAGCCAGCTGATAGACACCTGCCAGAAAGGTTAGCGTCAGTGCCAGGGCGACAAACTCCGTAGTGCCGGGTTCAGCATGGTGGCTGATGGCGGAAAAGATAACGATGGAGATAGCGGTTGTTGGCCCCGATACCAGGTGAAATGAAGAACCGAACAAGGCTGCTATGACGGGGGTAACCATGGCCGTATAGAGACCATATTCTGGTGGTAGCCCGGCGATGGTTGCAAAGGCGACTCCTTGTGGTAGAACAATGACTGCACCTGTCAGCCCTGCCATAAGATCCGCTTTGACAGATTCTTTGGTAATTAACTTGAACCAGACTAAAAAAGGAAAAAAAGATTCAAGTTTCATTGCCAGACCACTATATTAGAATTCACCGATAAAGGCTGCGAATTGTAGTACTCTCTGCGTTTATCTACAAGCACATAGCGATGGATTTATGAGCTGAATTAACGAATTTTTTATTTTTCTACTTTTCTGATGGAGGCACTGATTAAGTCTGGTCGAATTTCCTGTGAGATAAAAGTCGTCAGTTTTTTGATAGAAAGGTCAGCAATAGTCATTCTGCTGGTTATTTTTATAGTGAAATAATGGCGATATTTCAGCCTCAGGAAAACAGTTGGGACTTGATCAGAGACTCCGTAGAGGATCATTCTGTTTGGAACGGGGCATTTTAAGATGTGTAAAGTAAGTGTATTATTTGTTTGCATGGGTAATATTTGTCGTTCACCAACGGCTCAGGCAGTTTTTGAACACCTGGTAGCGACACAAGGTTTGCATGAGCAGATCCGGGTAGATTCAGCAGGCACACATGCCTATCATGTTGGAGAGCAGCCTGATACCCGCTCTCAGGACGCGGCACGGGAACGGGGTATAGATATGTCAGGGCAGAGAGCGCGACGTGTAAGCATGGACGATTTCGAACGCTTTGATTATGTTCTGGCGATGGACAAGTCCAACTATAATGACCTGAAGCGTCTGGCAAGCCCTGCTCAGCGCAAGCGTATATTTCTGTTTATGGAGTTTGCCAGTGAAATGGGAGTACGTGAGGTGCCTGACCCCTATTACGGTGGGAGCCATGGTTTTGAGCGCGTATTGAACCTGGTGGAGTCTGCTTCTGAAGGTTTGCTTTTGCATATTAAAAAAACACACTTGTCAGGCACGAAAAGAATCTGAAGTTACGGGCAGGGTATGAGGCGATTATAAAAAACCGGCAATGGGAGGTAGATTTTTTTTCTCCGTTTCTATCCAGTTTTCTACTTCTTTGATGATTTCAGCGGGATCTTTTCCTTCACTGAGTATCTGGGGGCCAATACTGATAGTGATTGTGCCTGGCTTTTTAATATAGCTATGACGAGGCCAGCTTTCACCGGCATTGTGTGCAACAGGAATAACTGGATAACCCGTATGGCTCGCCAAAATAGCGCCTCCCATTTTATAGCGTACTTTTTTACCAGGAGTGACACGTGTTCCTTCGGGGAACATCAAAATCCAGATACCATTGTCCAGGCGTTCCTTACCCATTGTTTTTATTTGTTCAATCGCGGAGCGCCCGGCACTTCTGTCAATCGCAATCGGCTTGACCAGTTTTAGAGCCCAGCCAAAAAAAGGGATTTTAAATAATTCTTTTTTTAATACCCAGGCGAAAGGCGGAACCAGAGTAGGCAGTGCCATTGTTTCCCAGGTTGACTGATGGTTGGCCAGTACAATATGAGGAGTGGGTTTATCCAGGTTGTGTTTGTTTTTAACTGTATAACGGACGCCACAAGTCAGTGTTAACCAGGCAATATTGATATGCGCCCATGAAATCAGGATGCGAAAGGTTATTTTATAGGGTAACAGGAACAGTAGCGGTGTCAACAAACCGTAAATAGTGGTAAAGAGTGCGTAGCCGATCCAGAAGACAGTTGCTCGCAGACCCAGCCAAAAAGTGTAAATATAGCCAGTTATTTTATTATAAATCATAATATTATTTATTGGTTTAAGCGATCATGCGAGAGGTTTGAGTTTAAGTTGCTGTAGCATATTGCGTAAGGCGATGCCCCGGTGACTGATGCTGTTTTTAATATCCGGGTCTAGCTCTGCAGAACTGCACTGGTGGGTAGGTACATAAAACAGGGGATCATAGCCAAAACCGTTATCACCGGAGCGCTCGAATAAAATACGACCTTCCCAGCTGGCATCAGCAATAAGAGGGGAGGGATCATTCGCATGGCGCATATAAACAATACAACAGCGAAAGCGTGCACTGCGCTCGGATTCTGGCACACCGGCAAGCTCTGTCAGTAGCAAATCGTTATTAGCTTCATCATCACCGGGCTCGCCGGCGTAACGTGCAGAATAGATACCCGGTCTACCTTGCAGGGCATCAACTTCAATACCGGAGTCGTCTGCCAGGGCAGGGAGGCTGGTAAGCTTTGCTGCATGGCGAGCCTTGATAATGGCATTTTCGACAAAAGTCAGTCCATCTTCAATCGCATCAGGGACGTTAAATTCAGACTGGGGGATAATATCAATATGTGCATCTGCCAGCAGGTGGTTAAATTCGCGCAGCTTCCCCGGGTTACCACTTGCCAGAATCACTTTTTTCGGTGTTGTCATGTGTGCAGTGCCTGATCCTGGGCGGTTACGATTTCCTGAATACCTTTTTCGGCAAGGCTAAGCATACTATTCATTTTTTCGCGGTTAAAGGCGTGACCTTCTGCAGTACCCTGTACTTCAATAAACTGCCCCATTGTATTCATTACCACGTTCATATCGGTTTCTGCGTTAGAGTCTTCGGGGTAATCCAGATCCAGTACCGGTTGTCCCTGGTAGATACCGACCGAGACAGAAGCGATTTGTCCCCGCAGGGGGTTACTGGAGAGTTTGTTATCTTCCAACAGACTCTGGATAGCATCTGCAAGCGCAACAAAGCCACCACTAATGGAGGCGGTACGGGTGCCGCCATCAGCCTGTATAACATCGCAATCAATGACTATCTGGCGTTCTCCCAATGTTTGCATGTCCACACAGGCGCGTAAGGAGCGCCCAATCAGACGCTGGATTTCGACTGTGCGACCACCTTGTTTACCACGTGCCGCTTCCCGCCCCATACGGGTATTGGTGGAACGGGGCAACATGCCGTATTCTGCTGTGACCCAGCCGGAGCCTTTACCACGTAAAAAAGGGGGAACACGGTCATCTACACTCGCCGTGCAGAGGACTTTTGTATCACCAAATTCAACCAGTACGGAACCTTCCGCATGCTTGGTATAGTGACGGGTAAAAGTAACAGGGCGCATTTCATCAAGTGCTCTACCGCTGGGTCGCATAGGGTTTCCTCCTCTAGTGTTTATGCACCGGGATTATACGCAAACGAAAAATATTTGTTGCAATAAATTTCATTTGCTCACACACTGCCTGCATGAGAATTTACTGGTCAGATCAATACAGCGTCATTCGACGCATCCTCCGAAAGGAGCGATGCCCCTGATCTGTGCTTACTGATTGATCTCATGATTGCAAGTTTGATAAGAAAACCACAGATTAAACACTGTGGTTTTTTTGTTTTTGGGCTCCTTAAAATCACATTGAACGAGAGATGAAGTCCCTCTATTTTGACGGGCTTCTGTTTAGGTACTGGTCGCGTGCATATTCAATTCGCATTTTTAACCGTTATTATTATTTGGTCCACGACACCTCTGGCGATTAGCTGGAGCGTCGATGACGTTGGTTTTTTATTTGGATCGACAACACGTATGATATTGGGCTGCCTGTTTGCTTTTATTGCTGTCTGGTTGATGCGTTACCGTGTTCCCCTGCATGGTAAGGCGCTTCTGGCGTATGTGGCATCGGGTGTTGGTATTTATATTGCTATGTTGTTTGGCTACTGGGGGGCTATGTATATTCCCTCTGGCTGGATTTCGGTTGTCTGGGGGCTGTCACCTATTTTTACCGGTATTTTGGCGCATATTGTGCTGGGTGAAAAAACACTGGTCTGGTATCGAATACTGGGTGCTGTGCTGGGAGTCTTGGGGTTAGCGGTTATTTTTTTGCACAGCTCGTCGCTGGGAGAGCATACTGCCCTGGGGGTTTTGCTGCTGTTGATTGGTGTGGCCGGTCAAACCGGTACTGCTGTGTGGATAAAACAGATTCGGGCAGAGGTGAATGGTCTGGCAATGACGGCCGCAGGCTTGTTTGTCTCTATTCCTTTTTTTGTGTTGAGCTGGTGGTTATTTGACGGTAGATGGCCTGTATCCGTGCCACAGAAAACAGTGGGTTCTATCGTGTATCTGGCTTTTTTTGGGTCTGTCATTGGTTTTTCAGCGTATTATTTTTTGTTGAACAAGGTAGAAGCCTCAAAGGTATCGCTAGTGACGCTCATTACACCTGTAACGGCCTTGCTGCTAGGGCACTGGTTAAACCAGGAGCCACTAGGGGGCTCTGTCGTCGTGGGAACAGCCCTGATTTTGTCTGGTTTGTTAAGTTATGAGTGGGGAGGTAAACTGGTGAACAGGGGTCGTTAGCCAGGTTCAAGCATGCGACTATTGGATTCGATAAATTCCTGGATAAAATGTTTCGGACGGGCACTGCTAAACCGTTCAACTTCAGTCCCTTCCTCAAACAGGATAATCGTTGGAAAGCCACGCACCTGATATTTCCCGGCCAGCTTCATGTTTTCACCTTCATCAACTTCCAGCTTGGCCAGTAAGATAGCTCCTTGATATCCGGTAATAACTTCTTCCAGAAGCGGTGCAATAAACAGACAGGGACTGCACCAGTCTGCCCAGAAATCTACCAGGACAGGTCTATGTTGTGAAGCCTCCAGCACCTTTGCTTCAAAGTCATCAAGCTGGACGTCGAAAATAAGTGTTTGTGTCATACTGCTGGTCATTGATGGAGGTGAATGTCAGTATCTCAGGTTAAATGTTGGCTGGTCAGTATCGTTGATAATACCCTCTTGAATCAACCAGTTTTTGGCATCTTCTGCATCCTGTGTGAACCAGTTTGCAGCGGAGCCAAGGCGAAAGCTGTATCCCCATTCATCCATATCTTGCATTATGCGTTGTTTACCTACTCCAGGAAGATGCCCAGCCAGCAGAATTTGCAGATAACAAACCGCATTTTCTTCATCATAATCACCGGCGGCATTGGTATCTAGCTGTGCACGTCGCTTTGCATCCATGCAGATGTAGTGGCAGGCTTCATGCAAAATGGAATGTACCGGGGTATCCGGACGGATATACAGCGTGTCAGCAATGAGCCCTGCTTCTGCATCACCCCAAAAACTGCCGGGGATGGGTAACCCCTCGTTCACAACAGTCATGTGTAGTTTGTAGGTACTTAGCAACGTGGATAAGGCGTTACTATCAATATCCTGAAAGACAAGAACGGGCTGCATTGATTTTCGTAGTGTTTATTGGTCATGCATCAGGCATTGCCCTTGTCCTTGAACATACTGAGTACACTATCATCCTGGCTGGTGGGAATTTCTTTCTGGTCGTAATGCAGGTATTTGTAGCCTGTTGCTTCACTGACCTGGTTCATTAAGGTACCAATGACATGTGCTTTCGCTTGCTTTAAACGCTTGAGGCTAGCGAGAAGCGCTGCCTTGCGCGTCGCTTCAGAATAAATCGTCACCAGCGTCGCATCAGCAATATTACTGAGGATAAGTGCATCTGCCAGGCCGAGTACGGGAGGACCATCCAGGATGATACGGTCATAGTCACCTTTTGTTTTCTCGATGAGTTCCTTGATACGCCGCCCGGACAACAACTCCACGGGGTCAGGGGGTACGGGACCGGAGGTCAGTACTCGTAAACCGGAAATCGTTGTCTGTTGCACTGTACCAGGCAGATCCGCACTACCGGTTAGGTAGTTACTAAGGCCCAAACGGTTATCCAGTTTTAGCAGGGTGTGTACGGAGGGGTTACGCAGGTCGGCATCAATCAACAGCACTTCCTCACCAGCCAGAGCATAGGCTGCGGCAAGGTTTAATGCAACACTGGTTTTTCCCTCGGCGGGTTCCGAGCTGGTAAAAAACAGGCTATGTGGGGCACCATTCTGGGTAGAGAAACTTAATGCCGTGCGTAATGACCGGATGGCTTCGGAAATGGGTGAGCGAGGTTCCTTGATGATTTGCAGGGCAATTTCTTCGCTGGAGTGTCCTTTATGCTCGGGAATCATGCCCAGCATGGGTAAACGTGTGATGTGCTCAAGTTCATCGGCATCCTTGATACTGTCATCCATAAATTCGCGCAGGAAAATGGCTGCAATAGCAAGAAAAAAACCAATCAGGGTTCCCAGTACCACATTGGTTTTTACCTTGGGTTTGTACTTGTTATAGGGAATGCCGGCTTTATCAACAATGGTTACATTGTTATTTTCAATCCCTGCGGCAATGCCAACTTCCTTGATGCGAGCCAGTAGACTTTCGTAAATAGACTGATTGGCGCTGGCTTCCCGCTTCAGGCTATTATAGGTATGAATCTCTCCCTGGGCTTGCAAGCTTTCTTCCTGAAGCGCTGCCAGGCGTTGCTTAAGCGCTGCTTCTGACTTTTTTGCATCGGCGAGACGGTTTTCAATAGTTTGCTTGTAAAGTTCTGCTTCAGAGCGAATCTTGCCACGTGCATACTCGACTTTTTTCTTCAGGCGCCGGGCTGTCCGGCTTTTGCTGCCATAACGTGTTTTTGCGGCTGCGTATTCATCTTCGAGAGTATCAAGCTTTTTCTTCAGGTTCCTCATATGAGG
>WFWY01000032.1 GCA_015490895.1 Thiotrichaceae bacterium
GCTTGTGCATGGCCAGCTGGGCGATGAGTCTGGAGACGTGTTGCGGGGTGAAAAACTCGCCCCCGGATTTACCGGCATTGGCGGCATAGTTGGAGATGAGATATTCATAGGCATCGCCAAACAGGTCGATGTGATTATCTTCAAAGTCACCAAAATCGAGCCCGGCCACGCCTTTGAGCACGGCGGCCAGGCGGCTGTTTTTGTCTTTGACGGTATTGCCGAGGCGGTTGCTGGTGGTGTCGAAATCGGCAAACAGGCCTTTGATGTCGCCTTCGGAGTCGTAACCGCTGGCGGAGGTTTCTATCGCGGTGAAGATTTTGGCTAAATCAGTATTCAGGCTTTCGTTGGTGTTGGCGCTGGCGGCCACGTTGGCGAACAACTGGCTGGGGTAGATAAAGTAGCCCTTGGTTTTAATGGCATCGTCCTTGATGTCGTCGGTGATAACCTCATCGCCCAGCTCGGCATAGTGGATACTGTCGTCACCGCCTTCGATGTAGTCAGCGAAGTTTTCGCTGATAAAACGATAGAACAGCGTACCGAGTACGTATTGCTTGAAATCCCAGCCATCCACCGAACCACGCACATCGTTGGCGATTTGCCATATCTGGCGTTGCAGGGCGGCGCGTTGTTGGGTGCTTGTCATTCTGTTATTCCTGTTTCTTGCAGATAAAAATTATCTTCATTGGTTTTTAGGTTCAAGTTTTTAGGTGGATTTTTCGGGGGGATGAAACAAAATGGCGCACCCGGCGCGATTCGAACGCGCGACCTTCGGCTTCGGAGGCCGACACTCTATCCAGCTGAGCTACGGGTGCTTTGAAAGGTGTGTCCCTTCAGCCTGTTTTCAGGGCGTTATGCTGCTGAAGCAGGTCTCAGGTAGTAGGGAGTATAACGACTTTCTCTGCATGGTGCATCAAAATATAGAGCCCGGTATGGGGTGGGATGCACCTGCGAGGGGGGAGCTGCCTGAAAGCGTTTATTCAGGAGGTGATCAGGAGGTTTCCAGATTTTCAACCGTTTCCAGGTCGCTGGAATCGTCCGTTTTTGTTGAACGGGTGCTGCTGTCGAAGGCCTGTCCCTCCTGACGTAGCATCCGGCCATTCACCTGTGCGCCGACTTCCATTTCAAGCAGGTTGTAATGGACATCTCCCATAATTTGTGCTTTCGGGTACAGGTCAATTTTTTCACTGGAAAACACATTGCCCTTAATGGTTCCATTCAGGATCATGGTGGGGACGCGAACCTCGCCTTCAATCTCTCCATCATCATCCAGGATCAGTACAGAACCTGTGTCATCAGCAGACAGGTTTCCCAATATTGTTCCATCAACTTTCAATACACCTGAAAAACGAATGTCCCCTTCCAGGGTGGTTGCCTTGCCGATGAGCGTGCTGACTTCTGCACGTGTGCCGGTATTTGAATTCGTTGCACTGGCAGGGTGGGATGCCGGTTGTGGTTTATTCTTCTTGAACATGGGGGATGTCTCCTAAAAGCCTCAATGAATATGATTATCTATCCTGGGAATCACTCATTTCCGAGAATGTAGTCTGCGTGGTAGTTGGCAAATATACCATGATTTCTGCGTCAATAAGGAGAAAAACCTGAATCTGTTTTTCCTTTTTATCGTTCTTGTTGCGTTATGGTGTTTTTATTTTAGGGGGGTCTGGTTTCTCACGGTAACTATGCGGCGTCATCCCTGTTTATTTCAGAGACTGTCATCTGCGTGACAGACAGGTTTCAGGTGGCTTGCGTATAGTGTTAGTGATCCTTATTTTATCTCAACAAAGAGGTGAATTTTCTCTGCTGCGAGTCCGGTAATAGCAAGAGAGGAGGGAGCCGCTGGATAGTGCAATACAGGCTCCCGGATGGGTATGATGATAACGAGGTGATGACAATGAGTACAATGAACAGTGATAAATTGCAAAAAGCTTATCAGGAAATGGTTGGACACATTCGCGAGCTGATGGCTCAGGAAGGCCAGGGTCTGAAAGAGGCTATCAAACTGGCAGAGCAGCGCTTGCAATCCTGGCAGGAACTCACGCGCTCAGAAGCAGAAAAAGTCAGCCAGGAGGTTCGTGAAGATTTTGATTCACTGGCCGAAACACTCCGGGAAAGTAAAGAAACATTACGTCAGCAATGGCAAAATGATGCCCAGTATGCCAAGAGCAAATTGATCGACACGCTGGCGTTTATTCTTGAGAGAGCCAATAACGGGCTTGCCAGCCTGGGCGAAGTGCTGGAGAGCAGGTCTGCTCGTGATGAGCAGCCAGAGAGTGATGAATCTGGTGCTGCTGACGGGGCGCAAGTTACAGACCTGGCACCTGCCGCGTCACATGATCTGGTGATGAATACCGAGGTGGCACTGGAGGACGAACACCAGGAGCACCGTCAATGGCAAAGTGAGCGTGCCCTCTGGCAAGATGAGATCCAGATATGGAAAAAAGAAGACCAGCAGGCACAACAGCGGCTGGAAGAAATAGGTGAGGGTATTGCACAGCTGGAGCAGCAGATGGATGATCATGCGCTTGCTCTGCGTGCACATGAGCTTGTTAATGAGGATCACGAAGCCGTACTGGCCGAGGAAGGCCATGATGACGTGATACATCATGATATTCACGAAGATGAGCGCAGAAGCCATGAAGAGCAGCGGCAGTTGCACGAGGCGATTAAATCCCGTCACCGTCAGGCCATGATTTTGCTGGAGAAGTTGCACAAGGTGGTGTTAGAAGAATAAACTGTTGAAGGAGTAAATTTTATGATATTTAAACAATTACTTGAGCCTGACTCCTGTACCTATACCTATTTGCTGGGTTGTGAGGAAACCGGGGAAAGTGTACTGATTGATTGCGTGATTGACACGGTTGAGCGGGATCTGGAAGTTATTCAGTCGTTAGGCCTGAAACCAAGCTATACACTGGAGACACATATTCATGCGGATCATCTTACAGGTGCGAGAAAGATGAAGGCGTTGGCAGCATCCCAGATTGTTGTGCCCAGCATGGATCGGCTTGATTGTGCGGATCTGGGTGTCGAAGAGGGGCAGCCGTTTAAGGTGGGCAATATTGAGCTGCATCCCCTGTTTACGCCGGGTCATACCAGCACGCATCATGCCTACCTGGTGAAGAGTGATACGCATACGCTGCTTTTTTCAGGTGATGCCTTGTTAATTGAAGCCTGTGGCCGGACAGATTTCCAGTCGGGTGATCCTGCCACTTTGTATCAAAGTATTCATGAGAAGTTTTTTACCCTGGATGATGAAACACTGGTTTATCCCGGCCATGATTATGAAGGGCGGCAAATCACCACTATTGGACAGGAGAAGCAGCGTAACCCCCGGTTAGGTAATAACAAGAGCAAAGAGGCATTTATTCACATTATGAATACCATGAACTTGCCCTATCCACGCAAAATCGACTTTGCTGTGCCGGGTAATACGCAGTGTGGCTTATGTCCTGATAATGTTCCTGAAGCGTTCAGAGGGCCTTGTGATCTCCAGGAAGTCCCTCACGAGGAGCGGGTGCCAGCCATGCAGGGTGATCAGGGTTAAGGAGCCTCTGATCAAGTCTAGTCGTCTTCCTGAGGCTGAAATATCGCCATTTTTTCGCTATAAAACTGACCAATAGAATGACTATTGCTAACTTTTCTATCAAAAAACTGACGAATTTCATCTCACAGGAAATTCGACCGGACTTAATCAGAGGCTCTCTAAGTGATACCTGTCGGCCAGGAAGTGTTAACAGATGCGGGTTGGGCTTCGCAAGCTCCTGCTATAGTGAACGGTCAATGGCCGTTTTGCGATAAAGGCGCTACAAGTCCACACCTTTCTGGGCTTTAATGCCGCTCTTGTAAGCATGTTTGATATCTGCGATTTCCGCAACAGTATCTGCCAGGCTTGTTAATGCGTCACTGGCGCCCCTGCCGGTGACGATCACATGCTGCATGGCGGGGCGTGACTGAATGTGTTGTAAAACCTGTTCACTGTCCAGGTATTGATAGTTTAGCAAATAGGTTAATTCATCCAGTACGACCAGGTCATAATCTGTACTTTGCAACATCTTGCGGGCAATAGCCCAGCCCTTTTTTGAGGTTGCGATATCCTGGGTGCGATCTTGTGTATCCCAGGTGAAACCGTCACCAAGTACGTGCCACTCCACATTGGGGTCGCGTCCGAAGAAGGCTTCCTCACCGGTATCGGTACGGCTCTTGATAAACTGGCACACGCCGACCTTCATGCCATGTCCCAGAGCACGTCCGACCATACCGAAAGCAGAAGTGGATTTGCCCTTGCCATTACCGGTCAGAACCAGTAGTAACCCCTTGGTTCTGTTGGCTTTGGCAATACCGGAGTCAACCACTTCCTTTTTATGTACCATGCGTTTTTTATGGCGTTCGTTTTTACCCATTGATGATATCCTTTGCTGTATTGTCCCCAGGGTAACCCGCGCTGACAAAGGCAGCATAATATCTGTGTCATAAGGAATATGCAGTCTTTTTTTATCAGCCATCCATACAGGACTTGCCAAAGGCGAGTGAGCCACCGCTGAGTACCCTTCTATAGAAAGTCGTCATTAGGAATCTGGATATCTGATGGTCTGCTGCTGTTAATTTCAATATCAGCAAGACATAACAAGTTTTTAATTTTTCTTTCGGATTCAGACTATATTTCATAGTGATATACACGCCTTTTTATAGATCAGGCGGGAGTGGGAATACCCTGGTTAAACATGTTTGATAAAAGTGGCTAACGTATGGATGAAATCTGCTATACCCCCCTTCCCGCGCTTACTATGATCCTGGACTCTATTGCTTTTTTATACCGTGAGTATGACAATCGCCATGCCATTACATAAACAAGCCCATGTGCGCTCGTTTGGATATTTACAAAATGCGAATACCGCGAACCGTAAAGATCTACAAAAAAGGATCGATGGATATTTAAAATTACTGGAAGTGGAACAGGGAGCTTATGCCGAGGCGCTATTTGAAGCACTGACCCAGTTTACCGCCAATAGCCTGATTTGATTTTTTACGCCTCCATCCTGGCAAACGAAAAATACTGAACAGCACATCGTATCAATGTACCGAAAGATAATCTTAATCACTATCTTACTGATTCTTTCTTATGGCTTCTGGATAAGCCCAAACCTGAAACAAATATCCGCTGGTGTAGCCATTTTCCTGTTTGGCATGCTTTCACTGGAAGAAGGTTTTAAAGCGTTTACCGGAGGGTTACTGGAAAATCTGCTCCGCAACACCACAAACAAGCTCTGGAAAAGTCTCAGTTTTGGTATCGTCACCACCACACTTATGCAATCCAGCTCATTGGTATCGGTGATTACCATCTCTTTCTTATCCGCCGGGTTAATCACGTTGACTTCAGGCATTGGTATTATTTTTGGTGCCAACCTGGGTACGACCACGGGCGCCTGGCTGATTGCAGGTTTTGGATTGAAGATCAATATATCAGCCTATGCCATGCCCTTGCTGGTATTTGGCATTGTCCTGGTGCTACAAAAAACCCGGGAACTAAAAGGTATAGGCTATGTACTGGCGGGAATGGGTTTTTTGTTTCTGGGAATCCATTATATGAAGGAAGGCTTTGAAGCTTTTCGTACAACCATTGATCTGGGCGCCTATGCTATTTCGGGTTATGCCGGTGTTTTTTTGTATACCCTGGTGGGTATTGTTGCCACCGTTATTATGCAATCCAGCCATGCCACACTGGTATTAATTATCACGGCATTAGCAGGGCAACTTATCAGCTATGAAAACGCACTGGCATTAGCGATTGGCAGTAATATTGGCACCACCATTACTGCGATTCTGGGGGCTATTAGTGCCAATGTCAGTGGTCGGCGGCTGGCAGCTGCCCATGTGGTTTTTAATGTCGTCACCGGATTGTTTGCCATTGCCTTTATCCATCAGTTCATTTTGCTGGTTGAGTTTATCGCATCGCATCTGGGCATTGCAGCAGATAATTACACACTCAAACTGGCCGTTTTTCACACTCTGTTTAATCTGGTTGGTATTATCGTTATGCTGCCTTTAACAGGTAAGCTGATGAAACTGTTAAAGAGGCTAATTCCAGGGCATAAGGCGACCATTAATCGACCCTATTATTTACATCACACCGTGATTGAGTTGCCAGACACTGCGCTGGAAGCGGTACGCAAAGAAACCATGAACCTTTATGATTACTTTTTTGGGGTGATTTGCCGTGGTCTGAGTTTGCGCGTCCGGGATATTTATTCTGACAGGCCGGTAAGGGAGGTTATTGCTGTGGATAGAACACCGATAGCAATCAATATTGACGAAGAATATACCGATAAAATAAAAAACCTTTACGCACAGATTGTTACTTTTATTAGTCGCGCCCAAGTGCATATGTCGCAGGAACAAAGCAATGCCATGTTTGAGTTGCAAACAGCCGGGCGGGATATGCTTGAGGCTATAAAAAGTACCAAGCACCTGCATAAAAACCTTATCCATTATATGAATGACTCCAACCCATATGTGCGGGAAGAATATGCCAAAATTCGTTATCGCCTGGCCTCTATTCTCAGGCGTTTGGCAGAGATTCAAACAGACAGTGATGAGCATGGCACAGAAATACTCTCACTGAATATTATGAGAAGAGAAATTGAAGAAGCAGATCAGCATTTTTTCAAGGGTATTGATCAGTTGATTCGTGAAAGACATATCTCGGGAAAAATCGCTGCATCGTTAATGAACGATAATACCTATGCCAAGAATATTGCCGAAAACCTGCTGGAAATAGGCCATATACTCTTTAAAGTACGTGATTCGGCATTACGAGAAACGGAAGAAAGCCTGATGTTGAGCGAACGGGAAATGAGAGATGCATTGGCTAGTCGCAAGGAAAAAAAGAAGGGAAAGCAAAGTGAAAATCACCAAAATTATTGATCAGGCAGAAGAGTATTTAAATACGGAACATCGCAAGCGAAAATCAAAAATAAAGTGCCTGAAGTATGTGTTAAAAAAACTTCGTAAACGGGAGAAGAAGCTGGAGTCCAGGCTTGCGGCAGGTAAAGGTAATGAAGAGAAAATTTCTAACGAGCTGGCGATTATTCATGCACAGCGTAAAAAGGGCATTGAATTGATACAACAACTGGATGAAGAACCTGAAGTAAAAGTGTCCAGGAAGAAGGCGCCAAAAGGTGAAGCGGATATTAGTAGTGCAGACAGGGAGAAATAATAGCAGCGTTTGCTTATAAACCATGCGTTTTCGCCTTGTTCTTGAATAACACGAGGGCAATCTGAGCAGTTACGGATGACACTGAATAGTCACGTGGGGGATAAGTCTGATCTTCCTGCGTTCCTCAGGCTATATACAGGCTGCTCGTTAACACTTACAAAAGATTATGTATCTGAGGCTGAACTTTCACGCTGTTGTAGTGGGGATCGTGGCTTCAGGTGTTAGTCTGTTTCTTGTGTTTCCAGGTGAAAGGTTTTTCTAACTAATCGACCATATGTCAGCTCAAACAGGAATGAGACAAGGATGAATGCCAGAAATATAAGAATGGCTCTGGTGTTACTGGCATAGGTGTGAAACAGCAGGGTAATGAGTGCCACGCCGCTGACCAGGCTTGCCAGAAAAAGTATAATGCTGTTTGCAGCAATTTCCGCCCTTAGCTTAAAGGCTCCTATATTGATGATAAAAAAGATCAGTAAAAAACTGCCACTGCCAATAATGGCTATTTCGGTTAAGTCTATGGTGTTTGCCAGAATCAGGCTGAGCAGCATGGTGACAACAATGCCGACGGTGGGAATTTGATGTTTTTGTATTTTGAGCTCGGCAGGTAGCTCACCTTCTTTTGCCAGGATAAACCCTAACCTTGAGTTTCCATAAATTGTTGCATTAATAGCTGAAAAGGTAGCCAGCAGAGCTGCGATTGACACAATGGTAAAGCCCGCTTTTCCAAGGGCAGGCTCGGCAGCTACCGCCAGCGCATAGTCTTTTGCTGCCATGAGTTTGTCTTCTGGAACGGTACCCACAGTGATAACAGCAATTAAAATATACAGCAGAATGACAAGGATGGCAGAAGCATAGAAAGCCCTTGGCAGGTTTTTTTCGGGGGCCTTGATTTCTTCGGCAGCATTTGCGATTAGTTCAAAACCTTCAAATGCCACAAAAATAATCATGCCAGCCACAAGGATTGAAAGAGAATCTCCCCAGTGTGCAGGGGATACACGGGTAGTATCAACATAGGATGCTCCTGTGACGATAATCAGTGTGAGCAGGATCAGTTTTAAAACGACAATGGTTGTTTCAGACTTTTCAACAAACGACACACTGATGTAATTAATGAGTGCGGGTAATAAAATAGCCAAGCTGATCAAGGCATGGTTTAACCAGGGCTGCTTGCCCAATGAGGTGCCTGTGAAAAAGGTCTGCCCGTAAGATGCGAAAGCAACAGCATAGAGGGAGATGGTGACCAGATAGCTGAGCCAGAGCATCAGGTTTACCGTGCTGGATAGCAGGGAGATACCAAAGGCCTTGTTGACAAAGTAGACGGTTCCGCCACGGTTTTGATATTTCACCGAGAGTTTGGCATAGGAGTAAGCGGTTAGCAGGGCGATAACTCCACCAAACAAAAAGGCAAGCCCCGTCGCTCCGTGTGCGAGTGATACAGCCTCCCCTAGTATTGCAAATATACCACCGCCGACCATGCCTCCGATACCAATGGCGGTTGCCCCTAAAACACCAATAGAGCGTTGTGACTGATCCATTTTTATATACTCCTAAACGGTATGCCTGTGCCAGGGTAATTACTTGGATTGTACTCGTGTTGTCTTATTTCTGTGTTGAAAGTGCTTATTTATACGTAGCTATTGGTCACTTTTATAGTGAAAAATGGCGATATTCCAGTCTCAGGAAAACGACTGGGACTTGATCAGAGTCTCCTTTAGTTAGCCTGATTATTAATATTCATGGGGAGGCGTAGTGAAAATCACAGGAGTGACATAAACCGGGAGTAATGGAAGAGGCGAATAGCTTTAGCTATCAATAGGGTACCTTGAACTTCTGCAAAGACTCCGACTGTAAGAAGGATCCCTTGTTACTCGTCCGGTTTTTGATTAGCCGCCTGGCTTTTTAAAAAACGTGTTTCCAGTGCTGCCAGCTCTTTTTCAAGCTGTTCCAGCTTTTCCCGCGTTCTCAGGAGGACAGCGCTTTGTACCTCGAATTCTTCCCGCGTGACCAGGTTCATGGTTTTCAATCCATTTTCAATACTGCTGCGTAAGTTTTGTTCAATATCTTTGCGAACGGTGTCCACCGAGTCTGGTAATAGTCCCGATAGTCGTTTAGCCAGGTCGTTAATTGAATGAATGGGATTAGAGCTATCCATTGATCTGTCTCATTATCTTCTGGAATCTACAGTATAATGACTTGCACCACCCTGTGCATCACATTATCCTCCTTGCTTTGTCTGTCGCCATGAGTTTATGATGATTACCCCCGATATAGATGCGGTTAAAGCTTATCTGCTTGGCCTGCAAGAGCGTATTTGTACAGGTCTGGAACAGGAAGACACCGGAGCCGTGTTTACAGAAGATAACTGGCAACGCGATGCGGGTGGAGGAGGGCGTACCCGTGTACTTACCAATGGCAAGGTGTTTGAACAGGCAGGAGTGAATTTTTCGCATGTTTTCGGTGATAATTTACCGGCCTCGGCTACTGCCCATCGACCGGAGCTGGCAGGGCGACATTTTCAGGCGCTGGGTGTCTCGCTGGTTATCCATCCTCATAACCCTTTTATCCCCACTTCCCATGCGAACGTGCGTTTTTTTATAGCAGAAAAAGAAGGCTCGGATCCAATTTGGTGGTTTGGCGGCGGTTTTGATCTCACGCCGTATTATGGTTTTGATGAAGATTGTCGGCACTGGCATCAGGTAGCACTACAGGCTTGCAAGCCTTTTGGTGAAGAGGTCTACCCGAAATACAAGCAGTGGTGTGATGACTATTTCTATTTAAAGCACCGTCAGGAAACACGTGGTATTGGTGGTCTGTTTTTTGATGACTTATATGAAGGAGGCTTTGAGCATTCATTTGCCTTTATGAAAAGCGTGGGAGATCATTACCTCAAAGCCTATTTACCAATAGTCCAGAAGCGTAAGGAGCTGCCTTACACCGAGCAGCACAGAGATTTTCAGCTCTATCGACGTGGGCGTTATGTTGAATTTAACCTGGTATATGATCGGGGTACCCTGTTTGGATTACAGTCCGGTGGAAGAACAGAATCGATTCTGATGTCATTACCACCTCTGGTAAAATGGCGCTATAACTGGTCTCCTGAGGCAGGGACGGAGGAAGCGAAACTTTATGCACGCTACCTGGTTGCCCGGGATTGGCTTGATTCAGGACAGAATAATACCGAAGGGACTCCTGACATCTAAACCCGGGTTGAAAAATCTCCCTAATAGAGTGACGATTAGCTCTATTTTTAAGCAGAAACTGAACCATTCTATCATCGGGAAATTCCGATCAGAGTTGATCAGAACTTTCTTGAGAGACCAGAGGTTCCCACTGATAGGCTTTTCTTTGTGTTTTGAGTTGTCTATTTTTAGGGATAATCCATAGTGTGACTTTATTCGGTTTGAAGTCATCAGGGAGGACGATATCACCTTCCAGGCTTTGATAATACTTCAGGGAAAACTTTCTTTCTGCTTCTATGCCGTCAGCAGCGAGATCCCGGTGGGTATAGCTGAGTGTTTTGCCTTTTTCTGTGCCAGTAATGCGGATGACATATTGCCCCTTGATGATTTTTTTCCCGCCTTTGGCCTGGGACAGGATGACCGTATAGTGGTAGCGTCTTTGCCCCTGGCTGCTGGCTTTCTTCCGCATGTCAAAATGACGGATGTGCAGGCCTTTATTAAGGTCGTCCGAGGAAAGTATATCAGCATAGAGTAGTTGTTTCTTCCGGGTTGCGGTTAATTCATCTTCAATCATTAACAGTTTTCTGTTGAGCGCTTTATTGGTTGCCTGCTGCACGGCGTTTTCCTGACTCAACGCGATCAGTTCTTTTTTAAGCTGATCAAATCCCTGATGAAGTTGTCCCAGTTTTGCATTCCTGGTGTTGAGCTGGCTGTTCTCAATATCGTGATTAAAGAGCCAGTAGCCATTGCGGTAAGCGAGGAAAATCACAAGCCCGGCAATGAGTACGATGGATGTAAGCATAATAAGGCATTTGGGCTTGTCACCTGGTGCATGTAGTTGCAGGTTGATATCTTTATTGATGTCCAGTTTCATAGTTTTATCATTATTGGTATTGATAGGACGAACAGTTGATCAGCATGGGAAGTGCTGTGTCTCCAGGCACTGCACCTCCCGGGTTATCTGGTGTGTGCCAGGAGCCTGTCCGAAAACTAAGAGGCTACTATTATAAACCCCATGAACATCATAATCTGAGCTTATTGAAATCGTTAAATTGCAACGGCTATTTGCCTTTTTCAATAATTTCACCTTATGATACTCCTGTGCTTTTCGCTACGCTTCCTTATTCTCGGACAGGCTCCAGGGTTCCTTATGGAAGAAAAGCGGGTGTCATTAAGCCTTGTGTTTCATCAAGGCCAAGCATCAGGTTCATGTTTTGCACGGCTTGTCCGGCGGCACCTTTTACCAGATTATCAATCACGGAAAGAATAACGACCTGTTTTCCGTCGCCAGGGCGGTGTGGCGATATCCGGCAGACATTGGATCCTTTTACAGAGCGCGTTTCAGGGTGTGAGCCAATGGGCATCACGTCTACAAAGGGCTCGTTACTGTACTGCTTTTCATACAGGTCTTGTATGTCCTGTGTGCTATCTAACCGTGTGTAGAGCGTTGCATGTATTCCTCTGATCATGGGTAGCAGATGAGGGACAAAGGTTAGATCCACAGCTTTCCCTGCCAGTGTGGACAAGGTTTGTGCAATCTCCGGTTGGTGTCTATGCCCATCAACAGCGTAGGCTTTAAAATTCCCTGATGCTTCGCTGAGCAGGGTGCCGACGTTGGCTTTTCGGCCTGCGCCACTGGCTCCTGATTTGCAATCTGCGATCAGGCTGTCAATCTTTTCTAGCAACGGCAACAGACCCAGGGTTACCGCAGTCGGGTAGCAGCCCGGGTTGGCAACCAGACGGGCTGTTTTTATTTGTTCCCGGTAAATTTCTGGCAAACCATAAACAGCAGATTCAACCAGCTCAGGCGTTGTATGCTGCATACCGTACCATTTTTCCCATACAGATAGGTCCTTGATCCGATAATCTGCGGCCAGATCAATGACCTTGACGCCATTGTCCAGCAGTGGCTTGCTGGATTGCATGGCAATACCATTGGGGGTGGCGAAAAATACCAGATCGCAGGCGGACAGTTTGTCGATATCGGGCTGGCTAAATTCAAGATCAATGTAGCCACGCAGGTTAGGGAACATGGCATCAACCCGGCTACCTGCGTGGCTTCGGGAGGTGACCTGATTTACACTGACGCCACTATGAGTGGCTAATATCCGCAGTAATTCAACACCGGTATAACCAGTGGCACCTACGATTCCGATTTTTTTCATGATGTTATCCTTATGTGTCAAGTGTCGTTCGCTGTGTTGCCAGGAGCCGCGTATAATACCAAGGATTCTGCACTAGATGAGTACAAAAATGACGTATCTCTGGATAAAAGCCCTGCATATTATCTTTATGGTGACCTGGTTTGCAGGTCTGTTCTACCTTCCCCGACTCTATGTTTATCACGCCATGCCGGAAAACAAGTCCAGTTTTGCGTTATTTAGCGTAATGGAAAGGCGTCTGTTTGTGATGATGACGCTGGGTGCCGGGCTGACAGTCTTCCTGGGTAGTGTATTGGTTTTTTTGAATATGTCGGTATTGGGCACGGCCTGGTTCCAGGTGAAGCTGTTCTTTATTACGTTATTGCTTGGTTATCATTATGCCTGTTTCCGTATTATGATCACCTTTCGTGAGGGAAAGAATCAACGCAGCCATCGCTGGTATCGGTATTTTAATGAAGTGCCCAGTGTATTGTTAATGGTGATTGTTATTTTGGTGGTGACCCGGCTTTTTTAAGGAGACTCTGAACAAGTCCCAGTCGTTTTCCTGAGGCTGAAATATCGCCATTTTTTCGCTATAAAAGTGACCAATAGAATGACTATTGCTAACTTTTCTATCAAAAAACTGACGAATTTCATCTCACAGGAAATTCGACCGGACTTATTCAGAGTCTCCTTAAGGCGACTTATCCCCATGAATGTTTTTTCAGTTTGGCTTCTTTCAGAACGGGAGCTAGTTCCTGTAGCGCTTTTTTATAGACGGCTCGCTTAAAGTAAATGACTTCATTGGGGGGAGCCCAGTAATCAACCCAGCGCCAGCCATCAAATTCAGGTTTGTCGGTTGAACGCAGGTTAAAGCGGGAGTCATCACTGATCAGGTGAACCAGGTACCAGCGTTGTTTTTGACCGATACAGACCGGTGAAGAATGACGCCGTATCATGTGCTTGGGCAAGCGATAGTGTAGCCACCCTGAAGTGGAGCCAATAATGCTAACATCCTCTGGCAGTAATCCGGTTTCTTCATGTAATTCACGATACATGGCTTCCTCAGCCGTCTCCCCCTGGTCGATACCCCCCTGGGGGAATTGCCATGAATGCTGACCGATACGCTTGCCCCAAAAGACTTTGCCTTCGCAATTACATACGACGATTCCCACATTTGCCCTGAAGCCGTCTTTGTCAATCACGAGTGATATCCTCTGGTTAAGCTCTGATTTAAGATGTGATAATTCTTTCATATTCAACATTAATCATCAAACTATTCGTTGCAGGCAGTGAAAGCTGTGTGCAGGCCCTGTCTGGAATACTGAAGGATTCTTGTGTGTAAAGGCTTTGAGCGCATTATTACCTGGAAGGGTTACTGGTATATGGCGGCAAAAAAGTTTGCTTGTGATGGCTGCCAGAAAAAACAGGAAATGTGCAAATGGCGGCAAGAAAGCCTATACTCAGGCGTCTTTTGATCAGATAGAATAACCGTGAACAAGAACTATCATCAGGCGACATTTTTTCAGAGCGCATCAGGTATCGCTTCATTACCACCAGAGTTGGGTTTCGAGGTAGCTTTTGCAGGGCGTTCCAACTCAGGGAAATCCAGCTCTTTAAATAAGGTATGCCAGCAGCGTAGTCTGGCAAGAACTAGCAAGACACCGGGGCGAACTCAGTTAATTAACTTTTTTTCACTCCCCGAAGGACGTTATCTGGTTGACCTGCCAGGTTATGGTTACGCCAGGGTGCCAGAGAAAATAAAATTACAATGGCAGCGGTTTATTGAAGCGTATCTGAATACACGCTGGACGCTCAAGGGTGTTGTTTTGGTGATGGATATAAGACATCCTTTGAAAGCTTATGACCAGCTTATGCTGGGATGGGCTGCGGATAAGTCATTGCCTGTTCATATTTTGCTGAACAAGTCTGATAAATTAAAGCGCGGCGAAATGAATAACACCTTGTTTGCAGTCAAAAAAGAATTGGCAGAATATGATATGCCGGTGACGGTGCAAACATTCTCTGCGACTAAAGGCGAAGGGTTATCCAGGTTATGGACAGTATTGGATGGCTGGCTTTATGCAGAAGAGCAGGAAGTGGGCGAATCTGTTTCCGGCTCTGTTTAAGGAGACTCTGAATAAGTCGTGAGCGGTTTTCTCGAAGCTAGAATTATTCGAGAAATTCCACTCAGACTTATTCAGAGTTCCTTAACGGTTGTCCTCACCAGAGAGATGAAATCATAAGGAGCCTGACATGATAAAAACGAAAAACTGGAAAAACTGAGAGGAGCGATCAATGAACAATTACCGAAAGCCCGTTTTCTTCTGGGGGTTACTGCTGTTATTGGCCTCAGGCCATGCTAGTGCAGGGCCGTTTGATGCGTTTGTGGGCGAAGTGAATGGCTATCTGGCGAGTGTACTGTTTTTTGATGTCATGCCGGGCAGCGCATCCATGCCTTTTATTGTGGGCTGGTTGATTGTTGGTGCAGTTTTTTTGACGGTACGTTTTGGGTTTATTAATGTTCGCATGATGGGTCACGCTTATCAGGTGATTCGGGGGAAGTATCAATCGTCCAGCGATAAAGGCGAGGTGACACCATTTCAGGCGTTGACAACCGCGTTATCTGCAACTGTTGGCCTGGGGAATATTGCTGGTGTGGCTATCGCGGTCAGTATTGGTGGGCCAGGGGCGACTTTCTGGATGATTGTTGCAGGTTTCTTTGGTATGACTTCGAAGTTTACTGAGGTGACACTGGGGCAGATGTACCGGGAGTTTCGTCCAGACGGTCGTGTGATGGGTGGTGCAATGGAATATCTCTCCAGGGGCTTCGCCGAGAGGGGTATGGTAAAGCTGGGTAAAGTGCTGGCAGTGATGTTTGCGGTCTTCGCTATTGGTGGTTCGCTAGGAGCAGGTAATGCCTTCCAGCTGAGTCAGGCCATGGGGGCTGTACAAAATGAGGTTCCTTTCTTTGAGCAATATCCGATCGCATTCGGTCTGATTATGGCAGTGGCTGTGGGTATTGTGATTATCGGTGGTATTCGGCGTATCGCACATACTGCCGAGGCGATTGTGCCACTGATGGTGTTTATCTATCTGGCTGCCTGTATCTGGATTATTGGTGTACATGCCGCCGAGGTTCCCGCTGCGATCAGCAAGATCATCACGGAAGCTTTTTCTCCGGTTGCTGTTGCCGGTGGTATGGTGGGTGTGTTGGTGCAGGGCTTTAAGCGAGCTGCTTTTTCCAGTGAGGCGGGGATCGGTTCGGCGGCTATTGCACACTCGGCGGCAACGGTCAGATACCCGATACGTCAGGGTTTTGTGGCGTTGTATGAGCCGTTTATAGATACCATTGTGATTTGTACCATGACGGCGCTGGTGATTGTGTTAACGGGTGTCTATAACGCACCTGAACATGCACAGTTGGTGGCAGAGAGCAAAGGGGCTGCCTTGACGGCCAGGGCCTTTGGTTCGGTTATCTCCTGGTTCCCGATTATTCTGTCTGTTGCTGTGGTGTTGTTTGCTTACAGTACAATGATTTCCTGGTCGTATTACGGTGAGCGTTGCTGGACGTATTTGTTTGGGGAGCGCTTCTCGTTGCTGTTCCGGATTATTTTTGTTGGTTTTATTGTGCTGGCATCGGTGGTGAGTGCTGGTAATATTCTGGACTTTAGTGATTTGCTTATTCTTTCAATGGCATTCCCCAACTTTATTGCCCTGTATTTGCTACATGGAAAAGTTGCCCAGGCACTCAAAGAGTATCTTGCCCGGTTAAAGAGCGGTGAGCTGGACAGGGAAGTTGGTCGGGCATAAGTTGCTGAAAGAGCCAGTTCCACCTGGCTGGGCACTGTGGCTGGCTCAGGATGCAGATGGCACCTGGTGGGCGTATGAACATGAGCCTAACCAGTCACACTCGGGTTGGTATGAAAATGAAGCAGGGAGGTCTGTTCGTTTATATCAGGGGCCAGCGAATCGTGCCTGGCGATCCTCTTTAAGGAGCCTCAGAAAAACGAGCCATGGCTTGATCAGAGTCTCCTCAACAAAACAGTAACAGTCGTATATCAACCAGTTCCAGGTGTTGATATTCTGGAAGCTACGAATGGTGGGTTAGTCCTTTACGTATGAAGACAATTTAAACTGGATGATGCTGTAATAGAGCGTTATCGGTTAGTACTGTATCTATCCCGGAAAACTCACAAATGATGCTCCATCTCGCTTGTCTATTGATTCCACAAGGGATATTTTTTCAGTCACCCGTCATGACTGATACGGGTGACTGAAGAAATTCCCTGTGAAGCCAATATTCTGCGCGATATTAGAGCATATTCATGAAGTCTCCGGGCTATCATCAATAATCGTTTTTCATAACACGCTGTTTTTCCCGGTTCCAGTCCCGTTCTCTGGAGGCAGCACGCTTGTCATGCAGTTGTTTGCCTTTGGCTAGTCCAATTTCGAGTTTGACACGGTTATTTTTCCAGTAGAGTGCCAGGGGTGCAATGGTATAGCCCTTTTGTTCGGTAGCGCCGATTAGACGGGAAATTTCATAATCATGTAGCAAGAGTTTGCGTGGGCGTGTTGGATTAGGGTTGATATGGGTGGAGGCGGATAATAAAGGTGAGAAATGCGCGTTAAACAGCCACGCCTCACCTTTGGTGATTTGTACGTGGCTTTCTTTCAGCTGGGCGCGACCGTCACGCAGACTTTTCACTTCCCAACCTTCGAGAACCAGCCCTGCTTCATAAGTTTGTTCGATGAAGTAGTTGTGACGTGCCGCTTTATTGAGTGCAATGGTGAGGCCACCATGCCCTTTTTTTTTCTTTCGTTTAGCCATTCGGATATTATAGGGTACCTTCAAAGACAAGTCAGGAATTTTATGCCAACGATTAATCGCAGTGCGCTGGTACCCTACAGCCCCGAACAGATGTTCGCTATTGTGGATGACGTAGATCGTTATGTGGAGTTTCTTCCCTGGTGTGGTGCATCGAAAGAATTAAGCCGTGTGGGGGATGTGGTGGATGCCATGGTGACGATCTCAAAAGGAGCGGTGAACAAGGATTTTAGCACCCGTAATTATCTGCAAAAAAACAAAATGATTGAGATGAAATTGCTGGATGGGCCCTTTAAGCACCTGAGTGGCTTTTGGCGCTTTGATGATATTAAAGGTCAGGCGTGCAAAATATCACTGGATCTGGATTTTGAGTTTTCCAGTCGTCTGGTTAGTCTGGCGATTGGCCCGATTTTCAACCAGATTGCTAATACACTGGTAGATGCTTTTGTGAAACGGGCCAGGGAGTTATATGGATAAGATGATATCGGTTGAGGTGGTCTATGGTTTGCCAGAGCAACAGGAGCTACTGTCTCTACAGGTAGTGGAAGGTACAACCGTACAGGAGGCGATTGAGCAGTCGGGTGTGCTTGAGGAGTTTCCGGAAATTGATCTGTGCTCCAATAAGGTGGGTATTTTTGGAAAATTAACCCGTTTGTCGCAGGTGTTGCGTGAAAAAGATCGGGTTGAAATTTACCGTCCCCTGATTGCCGACCCCAAAGAAGTACGCAAAAAGCGAGCCGCAGCAGGCAAGCGTATGAAAAAGGGTGGCGGTGAGGCACAACATGCCTGAGCGCGTTGCATTCATTGGCCTGGGAACGATGGGTTATCCCATGGCTGGACATTTAGCCCGCAAGGGGTTTGTGACTTCGGTTTATAACCGTACGGCAGCCGTCTCCCGGCGTTGGGGCGAGCAGTATGGTGAATATTCTGTTGTGGTGGCAGATAATGTTGCTGCCGCAGTGGAACAGGCAGAGGTCGTCGTCACCTGTTTGGGAAATGACGACGATGTGCGCCAGCTGACAGGAGAGATTCTCAAGGCAGTTGGTGCCAACACAGTGCTGGTTGATCATACGACGACCTCGGCTACTTTGGCAGAAGAATTGGCTGCGGTGGCTCGCAAAAAGGTGTGCAGTTTCTTGATGCCCCTGTTTCAGGAGGGCAGGCAGGAGCTGAGCAGGGTAAGCTGGCTGTGATGGTTGGGGGTGATCCAGCCGCTTTTGAAGCTGTAAATTCGGTGCTGGAAAGTTATGCACAGACAATGACCTATATTGGCGATAGTGGTAGTGGCCAGCGCTGCAAAATGGTGAATCAGTTGTGTGTTGCTGGCGTGTTGCAGGGTTTGTCAGAAGGTCTGGCGCTGGCGCAGCGGGTGGGGATACCGGCAGAGACGGTGCTTGCCGCATTGCAGCAGGGCGCGGGCAGCTCCTGGCAAATGGTGAACAGAACGCAAAGTATGATGCAGGGTGAATTTGGCTTTGGTTTCGCTGTTGACTGGATGCGTAAGGATCTTGGGATCTGTCTGGATGAAGCCGACAGGCAGGGTCTGGCTCTGCCACTTGCCCGTATGGTTGATAAAACCTATCAGTCACTTCAGGAAAAGGGCTATCAGCGTTGTGATACATCCGTATTGATCCGGCAGTTTGAAGACGAATGAATATTCTGGAAACAGTTTCCCTAAAGCCCTATAACACGTTTCGTGTGGATGCTGTCAGTCGTTACTTTACGCGAATTCAGAAGCTGGAAGATGTACAAAACCTGGCGCGTTGGTATCAGCACAGCAAGACACCCGTGTTGTTTGTTGGCGGCGGTAGTAATTTGTTATTTAAAGAAGATTATCCAGGCCTGGTTGCACATTGTGAGCTGTCAGGGAAAACATGCCTGTATGCGGATGAGTCTGCCAGATATATTCGTGCCGGAGCAGGAGAGAACTGGCATGACTTTGTGCGCTGGACGATTGACCAGGGTTATGCAGGGCTGGAAAACCTGTCACTTATACCAGGTACGGTTGGTGCTGCACCAGTACAAAACATAGGTGCTTATGGTGTAGAGCTGGTCGATTATTTTTATTCGCTGGATGCGGTGGATATGCAAACGGGTGAGGTCTGTCAGTTTGATGTGCAGGATTGCCAGTTTTCCTACCGTGACAGTTTTTTCAAATCCATCCAGCCAGGGCGTTACTTTATTACGGCTGTAACCTTTCGCTTGCCGAAGCAGCCTGAATGGAAACTGGATTATGCAGGTCTCCAGGGGCAACTTGATGACCACCAGATATCTGCCCGACGGGTGAGTGATCTGGTGTCAGACATCCGGCGTAGCAAGTTACCTGATCCTGCCGTTATGGGGAATGCGGGTAGTTTTTTCAAAAATCCGGTACTGGAGGAGAAGGTTTGGCTGGAAATCAGGGCGCGATTCCCGGAGGTGCCTGGTTATCCACAGAAGGAGGAAGGGTTGATAAAAACTTCTGCTGCCTGGTTAATTGACCAGTGTGGTCTAAAAGGATACAGAGTGGGTGCTGCGGGAGTTTCAGAGCAACATGCGTTGGTACTGGTCAATCATGGAGGAGCAACAGGAAAGCATATCTGGTCTATCGCCGAAACCCTGATCAGGGCGGTTGAAGACAGGTTTTCTGTCACGCTGGAGCCAGAGCCCCGGGTGATCGGATAGACTGTCATGAGACTATCACAGTACACGCTTGATACGTTGCGTCACCAGGTGGAACAGGAAGGTGGTTTTCAGGTTGCGATTACCCCTGTTTATCCGCGGTTATTTGAAAAGGTTCGGCTGGAGGCAGATGCCCTGCATGACCGGCTGGAACAGGCAGGGTATCGCGTCCTTCTGGATGATCGTAACCAGAAGCCGAGAAATATGTTTGAAGTGGTTGAGTTTCTGGGAATACCCCATAGATTGACGCTGTCAGGCCGGTCGCTGGAAGTCGGTGTGTATGAGTATTTTAATACGGTGACACAGTACCGTGAAAAGGTCAGCAGGGTACAGGTCCTTAATTTTTTTGAGGAACTATTCGCTTGAATCTCTATCAGTAGATTGTGCGTATCTGACAAGCAGGTGAGTTTTGTCATATACTTACCCGGTAAGTAATTTTTTAATAAATAGATGTAAAGGAACCATAAAATGATTTCACGTAAAAACCTTTTGGCTTTGGCAGTAAGTTCTACATTGGCAGCAGGCTTGGTTGCTTGTGGTGGCGATGATGCGACATCAAAGCTGGATGAGGCGGCAACCAGTGCAGCGAGTGCTGTAGGGGGCGCTGTAGAGAAAGCTGCAGATGCAACAACAGAAGCCGTGGGTAAAGCAGTAGATGCTACAGCGGATGCTGCTAACAAGGCTGTGGGTGCAGCTGCTGACACGATGGCAGGCGGTAAATCTGCCGAAGGTAAGTGTGGAGAAGGCAAATGCGGAGAAGGCAAGTGTGGTGCCAATAAAGATGCGGGCTCGGCAGCAGCGGCTGAAGGCTCAGACGCCAATAAAGCGGACATGGAAGGCAAGTGTGGTGGTGACAAAGCTGGAAAAGAAGGTAAGTGCGGTGAAGGCAAGTGCGGTGCTGAAAAGAAATAACCACTGAGAAATAATCACTGAATAGTAGAGAGGTCTTTCAGGTCTCTCTACCTGTTGTTGGGTGATTATTTATGAGTTTGTCTGAGAACCGAGAAGCTACTGCTAATTCCGTGAATATTATAATTCTAACTTATTGAAACTGTTAAATAAAGTGGTTATTCACTTCATTCAATAAACCGGATTATAACATTCCTGTGATTTTCGTTACGCTTCTTATTCTTGGACGAGCTTCTATGCGCCTGACAGGTTTTCCTCTTAACTCTCAATGTCAGCAGACTTGCTATGTCTCTGATATACGGTCGTAATAGCGACCACGATATAGCAAGCGTTTCCCCTCCTCACTTGAACCGTCCCTGAAAGCGGTTCTGTTATGTAAGACATTATTACAGATAATACCTTCCCCTGTCTTTAGCTGGCAACGTATGATGTAAGGTGAGTCCTGCGTCCATAGTTTTTGCAGAAAAGCAGCTGCTTCCTGTACCCGCTGGTCATCTTTCCATACAATATTCCGTTTGCGGGCAGAGTAGCGCATGTGTAAATGCCTTCCGCCGGATAGCGAAAATACCGGGCCGCTCTGGGCTTCGCGGATCACCTCTCCGTTCAGTATATTGGCCGGGATGGTCATGGCATCGGGTTGCATTAGCGCATGGATATAATCCGGGTTCTTGTCACGTAATAGAATGTATGCCAGCTCGATGTCCATTAGCATGTTTTCACCCCCCGTTTCCGCAGGCCGTACACAGTGCAGCAGGACGCCCCTGATTTGGGTTTCAGGGGTATTGTAGTAGCCATCAGTGTGCCAGCTTAACCTGCGGTTAGTGTAGGGGATATAGGTGTGTTGGTGTTTATTGTCACGTACTTCAATAGAGGTGAGTTTGTCAGCATCGGCGCAAAGGTTGTTATCCAGTCTGCTGAGCCCCAGTTGCTGGCCGAGTGCATGCACAAGATGCTTGTCATTAAAGTTTACCTGTGAGGCACCCCGCTTGAAACGATAGAAGGCCATATTATATTGCCCAACTATTGATAGTAGCGCTGAACGCTCAGTCTCACTGATGTGTGCAGGATCCTCGATATTGACGAAAAGGTCATCAACCGTTACGGGATAGAGTGAAAGTTTGTTGTCATGCCATTGCTGGTATGCATCAGGTTCGGATAGTGAAAAAGGCATCATCATAGGTATGAAATAAATTAAATTAGCAGTGTAAAATATTACAACATATTGATATGCTGTGGCTCCAGCGAATTGTGTTCCTGGGTAGCATGTCTGTGTGAAATTTGTTTTCAGAGTGGCTATATCCCCTTAGAGATAGAAAGACAAATGAAGCAACACCCCATGGGTGGGGTTCTTTTATTGGTGCTATGGGCATACACTGTGCCAAATCAACGAATTCTGGCTGCCGAAAATGGCTTCAGGTTGTTGGTAGATAGATAACTTATTGCAATTAGTTATTATGCATTTACCCAGTATATCTAGCGTGTGGATGCATTGTATTTATATTTAGGAGAGAAGAATGGCTGATATGAAAAAATATCCAACCCCGATGTTGGATGTTCTGGAAGATGGTCCATGGCCTAGTTTCATTAGTGGTTTCAAGAAACTGCGTGATGAGCACCCAGACGAAAGAATAAATAATGTTGTTAACGGCCTGATGGGGCAGCTTGAGCATTCATACGAAACGCGTATGGGTTACTGGAAAGGTGGAACCATCTCTGTGTTCGGTTACGGTGGCGGTATTATTCCTCGTTTCTCAGAAGTCGGCGACTCATTCCCTGAGTCTAAAGAATTCCACACGTTGCGGGTACAGCCTACTCCAGGTAACTACTATACAACGGACATGATGCGTCAACTGGCTGATAGCTGGGAGAAGTGGGGCTCAGGTCTGCAAACTTTTCATGGTCAAACCGGGAACATCATGTTCATCGGTGCAGATAGCGCAAGCTATCAGCATTTCTTTGATGAAATTAATGACTACGGCTGGGATCTGGGGGGTGCTGGCCCATGTGTGCGTACAGCGATGTCTTGTGTAGGTGCAGCACGTTGTGAGCAGTCTTGTTGTAATGAGCATGGCATTCACCGCCATCTGGTGAATAACTTTACGGATGATGTGCATCGTCCTGCTTTGCCATACAAGTTCAAGTTTAAGGTTTCTGGTTGCCCTAACGATTGTCAGAATGCGATTGAGCGTGCTGATTTTGCTGTCATTGGTACCTGGCGAGATCACAAAAAAATCAAGCAGGATGAGTGGAAAGCATACGTTGAAGAGAAAGGTGTGCAGCACGTGATGGATAACATTATCTCACGTTGCCCTACCAAGTCTCTGTCTCTGGGTGATGATAATTCCCTGATCGCTGATGAAACTAACTGTGTTCGTTCAATGCACTGTATGAATGTTGTACCCAAGGCCATTAGTCCGGGAGATGACAAGGGTGTCACTATCCTGTGTGGTGGTAAGCGTACACTGAAGATAGGCGATTTGATGGGTACAGTACTTGTGCCATTCATGAAGCTAGAAACTGAAGAAGATTACGAGACTATCGTAGAGCTTGCTGAAGAAATCATTGATTTTTGGGCTGAAAACGGTCTTGAGCACGAGCGTACAGGTGAGATGATAGAGCGTATTGGTCTGGTGAACTTCCTGGAAGGTATTGGTGTTGATCCCGATCCAAACATGATTGCCCAGCCACGTAACGTATCTTATGTTCGTACTGACGGTTGGGATGAAGCTGCTGAAGAGTGGTTCAACCGTAAGCGTGAAGAGAAAGCAGCGGCTGCTGGTTAATCTCTCAAACTTAATTCATTAGTGTCTTAGATGTGGTGGGGCAAGAGCCTTGCCACATTAAAATTAACAGATTTATTTAGGAGGTAAACCATGGCAGCACCAGAAATGCGTGAGCCGATTGAGTCAGGTTGTCCTGATGGTTTCCAATATATGCATCCTGCGATGCGTCGTAATTTTGGTCTTTGGGATTATCATGAAGACCCACAGCCCGGTGTTTTGTTACATGTCGCTAAAAATGGTGATAAGGTATGGACAGTAAAAGCGGGTACTCAGCGTATCCTCGATGTATTTACATTACGTAAGTTGTGTGACATCGGTGATGAATATGCTGACGGTTATATGCGTTTTACTATTCGCAGTAACATCGAATATACCGTTGATTCAGAAGAAAAAGTGCAGCCTCTGGTTGATGCGCTGAAAGATGCCGGTTTTGCAGTAGGTGGAACACGTAACTCTGTTGCATCCATTTCTCATACTCAGGGTTGGTTGCATTGCGATATTCCTGGTACTGATGCATCCGGCGTGGTTAAGTCCATGATGGACGAGTTGTATGATGATTTCACCAGTTTTAGTATGCCTAACCGTGTGCATATCACAACTTCCTGTTGTCAGATCAACTGTGGTGGTCAGGGCGATATCGCGATCAACGTACAGCACACCAAGCCGCCTAAGATTGATCACTCTCTGGTTGGTAATGTTTGTGAACGTCCTTCGGTTGTTGCACGTTGTCCTGTTGCTGCGATTCGTCCAGCCATGGTTGATGGTGAGCCTTCGCTGGAAGTTGATGAGAAGAAGTGTATCTGTTGTGGTGCCTGTTATCCTCCCTGTCCTCCTATGCAGATCAATGATGCTGAGTTCACTCAGTTGGCTATCTGGATTGGTGGTAACCACTCAAATGCTCGTGGCAAGCCTACGTTCCAGCGCCTGGTTGCAGCGGGTATTCCTAATAACCCACCTCGCTGGCCTGAAGCAACAGCGGTGGTCAAGAAAATTCTTGAGTGCTACAAGGAAGGCGCACGTGATTGGGAGCGTATCAATGAGTGGGTTGAACGTATCGGCTGGCCTCGTTTCTTCGAGGTGACAGGTCTGCCTTTCACTAAGTATCACATTGATAACTGGCGTGGCGCGCGTGCGAATCTGAATTCGTCTACGCACATCCGCTTCTAATCTAATCTGTTGATACTTAAGGAATCGATATGAAATACACAGTAATGGTAAATGAAGGGCCTTATCAGCACCAGTCTGCTGATTCTGCTCTGCAATTTGTCCGCGCTGCGTTAGCGAAGGGGCACGAAATATTTCGTGTCTTCTTCTATCACGATGGTGTGAATAATGGAACCCGTTTAGCAGTACCACCCAAGGATGATCGTCTGCTTCAGCAGGAGTGGAGCGACCTTGCAAAAGAGCATGATCTTGATCTTGTGATTTGTATTGCTGCTGCCCAGCGTCGTGGTTTGATGGATGCTGATGAGGCGAAAAGACAGGGATTGGATGCTGACAATATTATTGAAGGTTTCCGTATTTCAGGTCTGGGACAGTTGATTGAAGGCAGTATTCAATCTGATCGTACGATTGTGTTTGGTGATTAAGGAGAGATAGCATGGCTACAAAAAAATTCATGTATGTGAATCGTAAAGCTCCTTACGGCACAGTATACGCACTGGAGTCTCTGGAAGTTGTATTGATTGCGGCTGCTTTCGAGCAGGATGTCAGTCTGGCTTTTATTGATGATGGTGTTTATCAGATTGCAAAAGGACAAAATACCGATGGCATCGGTATGAAAAACTTTTCAGCAACCTATAACGCTTTAGGTGATTATGAAATCAACAAACTGTATGTTGAGAAAGAGTCACTCGAAGAGCGTGGTCTAACAGAAGATGATCTTATGCCAATTATGTGGGAAGACGAAGATGACGACTGGGCGGAGAAACCTTCCATTCGCATCGTATCTCGCGCAGAAATGGCTAATGTTCTGGCTGACCAAGATGTCCATTACAGTTTCTAACGGAGGGAATTAACATGGCAATGCTACATATTGTAAACAAGTCGCCCTTCGAGAGGAATGCATTCAAGTCATGTCTGGATCATGCCGTTGCTGGCGATTCCATTCTGATGATTGAGGATGCAGCAGTGGGCGCTGTGGATGGAACAGTATTTGCTGATGATCTCAAGGCTGCGATGACTGACAAGTCAGTCTATGTCTTAGGTGGTGATCTGGCTGCTCGTGGAATGAGCGAAGATCGTATGATTGATGGTATTAAAGTTGTTGACTATGCGGGTTTTGTAGACCTCACAGCGGATAACGATAAGACCCAAAGTTGGGTTTAGATTAACCCGTATTTATAAAATAGGAGAGTAATTATGGCTCTAGTAGTAAATGGTGTAGAAGTAGCAACTGACGAAGAAGGCTACCTGGAAGATTTAAGTTCATGGACTCCTGAAATTGCTACGGCAATGGCAGCAGAAGAAGACGTTGAGTTATCTGATGAGCATTGGGATATCATCAACTTCTTGCGTGAGTACTATGAAGAATATCAAATCGCTCCGGCGGTACGTGTTCTGACTAAGGCTGTTGGTAAGCGTCTGGGTAAAGATAAAGGTAACAGCAAGTACCTGTATAGCTTGTTCCCTTATGGTCCTGGCAAGCAAGCTTGTAAATATGCAGGTCTGCCCAAGCCTACAGGTTGCGTATAATTTTTCTGAATTCACTACTGTCCCTACATTCCTGCTAATTGTTAATCGTCTATTCATAGACCTTGATGGCGGTTCAGGGTGGGGCTGGTAGTGGATAAATCAGGAGGATTTAAAGGAGTCTGGCTCTTCTTTTATTCGAAGCCGGGCTTCTTGTAAAGCTAAAATATGATTTGGCTTTACAAGAAGCAATCGAAAGATTCAGGAGTTTATTAAGTGAACACATTAGGTTTGATATACGGTGTGCTATTTTGGCTGGCAACTTTAGCCATCGTCGGTGGTGTGATTTATAAAATACGCATTTACTGGAAAACACCTGCCCCCCTGAAAATACCCACTATGCCTGCTCCACGCACCCAGGGTGGTGTTGTACTTCGAATGTTCAGAGAAGTTGTCTTTTTTCAAAGTCTGTTCCGCTCTGATAAATTACTCTGGATCTTCGCCATTTTGTTTCATTACTCACTGGCATTGGTATTGATCAGGCATACCCGCTATTTTACGGAAACAGTTAACAGTGTGATTCTGTTCCTGCAACCCTTTGGTACCTACGCTTCTTTTGCCCTGGTGCTAGGATTGGCGGCCTTGCTTGCCAGGCGCATTGTTATTGACCGGGTGAGATATATTTCTGCACCATCAGATTTTCTTATGCTGTTGTTGTTATTGCTGATTGGTATAACCGGCATGCTGATGAAGTTTGTATCGCATACCGACATCATTATGGTGAAATCATTTTTTATTAGCTTGCGTACATTTAATTTTGATAACTGGGCACTGCCAGGTGACCCAGTGCTGTTGGTTCATTTAGCATCGGTTGCGTTATTACTGTTGATTTTTCCGATCAGTAAATTGATGCATGCACCGGGTGTGTTCTTTAGCCCTACCAGGAATCAGACGGATAATTCGCGCGAAAAACGTCATATTGCAGATTGGGCAGCCGAGCTTGACAGGCAAGGTGTAGATTACCTGAGTGAATTAAAGAAATAAGCGTCAGCAAAATGACGGGACTAACTATCTTGTTGAAACGTAGACATATTAAGAGGTTCAACTAGTGGCTGATTACGAAGTACCAAAAATTAGTGGTGAAGACGGGATTACCGATGTTCCACCGGTTATAGAAGACACCATGAAAGGATCAGGCCCCTGGGTGTCTGCGCCTAAGTTTCAGGAGGAAATGCATTTTCCCGCTGAAATTGATAAAGATGAAGAAGGTAACTGGTCACTGATTCCAAACTGGAAAGAAGCTGCACTGGAGAAGATGGATGATCTGCGGGGACGCTATCGTTCGTTGCAGGTGTTTCTTGATATTTGTGTCAAATGTGGAGCCTGTACCGACAAGTGTCACTACTTTCTGGGTACTTCAGACCCCAAGAATATGCCAGTTGCACGCCAGGACTTGCTGCGTAAAGTTTACCGGCGTTATTTCACCTTTGCAGGCAAGTACTTCCCCAAACTCGTGGGGGCAGTTGATTTAACCGAAGAAGTCATTGATGACTGGTATAACTACTACCATCAATGTTCACAATGCAGGCGCTGTTCAGTTTTTTGTCCCTACGGTATTGATACAGCAGAAATCTCAATGGCAGCACGTGAGATATTGAATCACATTGGTCGTGGCCAAAAGTACTGTACCGAGATCATGGGTAAAGTATACAAA
>WFWY01000033.1 GCA_015490895.1 Thiotrichaceae bacterium
GTGTAAACACACACGAATAAATATTAAAAACAACGCTATTTAGCTGATGGCGGGCTTGCTTGCGCCCTGTGTTTGAGTAAATGGCTAATTTCTCTAGCATTTTGACCTAAATAAAACGAAAAGTGACTTTGCCGATAAGCAGGTGTAGATTCTGTGAGTCTTTTTTGTCAATTTTGGCTGTCTTTATCAATTTTTTGGCTGTCCCATTTTTGTCTTTGTTCTCTTGCCGTTTGCCGTTTGCCGTTTGCCATCCACCGCAGTACTTCCTCATCGCACCTGTAAATTCATCGAAGAGACTTGCTAACTCATTGGTTGACTTACGATCAGTGAATTCTGGTAGTTTATCGTAGATTTACTTTCTGTCGGCTACACCAGAGCCTTTCAGAGGCTAAATAAGAAACAGCGCTAATTACTCCCTTCACTATCTGAGTGGTACTTACTCCATATTTTCCAGGTAGACTCTCATTTTTTCTCTTAAGCCACTATTTCGCTGCACCTGTTTTTTTAGGGCTGCTACAAAAACTTCTTTACTACTGGCTATCTCAACTTTTTTTCTAGCACGTGTGATAGCGGTATAGATCAGTTCTTTACCCAGCACGGGGTTAACGGCCTCTGGTAATACGACCAGTACATGCTCAAACTCGGAGCCCTGGCTTTTATGAATGGTCAGGGCATAGGCTGTTTCATGCACCGGCAAACGGGCAGGCAGCAACCTACGGTAACTTCCGTCCGCCTGTTGAAAATACACGTACCAGTGTCTCTTCCCCGCTGCCGATGGATCCGGCTCACCCGGAAGGCAGATACCGATATCCCCATTAAACAGCTGGGTTGCTGGGTCATTACGGGTAATAAGAATGGGTTTCCCCGCATACCAGTTTTGCTGGGTATTGACACCCTGGTGCTGTAATGCACGTTCAATATGGCGATTGATTCCGTCAACACCGCGTTGTCCCCGCCGGTTGGAGCAGAGCACCTGAAACTGGGAGAATGCCTTGAAGACTGCATCCGGAATACTGTTTTCCTGTTGCTGTTGCTGTTGCACACAATCAAAATAGGCCTGGGAGACGTGCATAATATGGGCCAGCAAGGGTTGGCTAACAAGCGCGGTAGTCGTATTCCGGGTGTCGGTTAAATAGTGCCAGGCTGTCTGTGCGTCTTGCTGGTTAATTGCTGTTGCCAGTTGCTTGATCGCTTCATTAAACCGCCAGGATTTTTTCAGCTCTGCGGTATGTGCGGGCAGGGCTGCACTCAAATCATTTAATACCGCGCCTGATTCTACGGATGCCAGCTGGTCTTTATCGCCGACCAGTAACAGTCTGGCACTCTTTTTCAGGGCATCCAGCAGTTTACTCATGAGCGCCAGATCTACCATGGATGCTTCATCTATAACAACAAGGTCGTGCACCAGTGGCCGTGCAACATGATGTTTGAAATACACTGAATCTGGTACAGTACCGAGCAAGCGGTGAATCGTGCTTACAGTATCCGGGATCGCCTCGGCCAGATCTGCCGCCAGAGCCAGTTGTTGCTTACCATGCCGTAAGCTTTCCTGTAGCCGCATAGCGGCCTTTCCAGTGGGTGCAGCCAGTGCAATATTGAGTCTACCAGCCGAAATCTCCTGCAGTATGGCTAGTATTTTCAGAATTGTCGTTGTTTTTCCTGTCCCCGGGCCACCGGTAATCATAGTGAAAGATTGCTTCACCGCCGTTCTAGCAGCTTCTTGTTGCCAATCCAGGCCTGTGCCAGCGGTATCGTCTGGTGCAAAGTATTTCTCCAGCAGCGCTGGCAATTGTCCTGTCTCACTGGGTGGATGTTTTATCCTGTGAGAAATGGATTCAGCCAGATGCCTTTCATACTGCCAGTATCGACTGAAATACAAGCGGTTATCTTCCAGTACCAGTGGCGTTATAATAGCGTCAGTAGCATTCTGCCGAGTTGTTTCTGTGACCAGACCGGAGAGTAACAAGGTGGAACGCTGCTGCATGCTAACCTGGATACAGCTATCCCCTCTGCCAAGTGCCGCGGAAAGGTCTTTTACCTGTTGTGCAAATGCCTGGCGCTGAGCTTCCTCCGGGCATTGACAACGGCGGGCGAGAAACTCCCCCACTGCATTATCCAGTCGGGAGTAATAATAAAGTGAATCCTGGCCTAGTTCGCTGATACTCATGTGTTCGCCTCACCGGTAAATGCCCGCGAAAAAGCTTCCAGTGTTGCCAACTCGGGCTGATCCTGAAAAACTCCGCTCATCGGTTCATCGGGATGCATACCTCGCACAAACAAATACCGCACACCGCCAAAGTGTTGTGCAAAACAATAATCTTTTAAGGTAGCCTGTAGATGCCGATGCAAAACGAGCGTGTAAATCCAGTATTGCAGACCATAATTATGCTCCCGCATGGCTGCTATCATGCTGTTGATGCTGTAATCAGGCAAACTGTTGGTCTTATAGTCCATCACATAATATCGCCCCTCATATTCACAAATCAGGTCAATAAACCCGGTGAGTTGCCCCTGTAGTTGCTGTTCCGTGAGTGGTAGACAGGCTGCACATGCTTTTAGAACCTGATTGATTCGCCAGGTATCCAGCCGGGGGACAGAAAAATAAAAAGGCATCTCTTTCAAGCACTGAGCCTCCGTGAGACTAGCCAGGGTGAAGGGGGAAGTATCCGTGACGGGAGCCAAGGGTGTTGTCACTGTATGACACAATAAGGTATCCAGTACGCTCGTGTCCTTGATGGGAACGCCAAACCGTTGAATCAATTCGGTACGTCTGGTGATATAGTCAATATTGTCTTGTTTATAAGCCAGTTGACTGAACGGTATCTGTTCCAGCAGTTCATGTACCAGGTT
Source organism: Thiotrichaceae bacterium (assembly GCA_015490895.1). Taxonomy (GTDB): domain Bacteria; phylum Pseudomonadota; class Gammaproteobacteria; order Thiotrichales; family Thiotrichaceae; genus HyVt-477. The sequence goes on from WFWY01000033.1 coordinate 2,851, forward strand.
TCCGGTATGTGCACCTTTGGGCAAAGCGCTGTCCTGCTGTGAATCCACTTCGCGCTGTACTGTCTCAAATTCACCAGCTTTATCCAGAGGCAGTTCCGGAATTTCTTCATCCTGCACGCTGTTGTGTGCCAGGCCGCTATAGCTACTCATCCGCCAGTCAACCTGTACAGTGCGTTGTAATACTCTATTGGCCGTCAGCGGTAACTGGGGCACGGCCTGATAGTAAGCGCTAATTTCAGGTTCGATCACAAGCTTTTCGTAATGGAAGGGAGGGGTGTCTTCCGTGCCGCCTTTTTTCACCAGTTCCTGCATCCGCTGTTGCCAGCTATCACCAGGCTGTTGCCGGTATAAGTGTGCCAGAGGTGACTGATTCTGAATATTGGTACTACGCTGGTTTGCCCAGGCGATATAGCAGCGAAATTGCGCCCGGGTGATAGCAACATACAACAAGCGCAGTGCTTCGGCCTGTTCTTCATAATCGCTAATTTCGCGATGCTTCTCTATGGCCTCACTACCCAGGTCACTATATTGCCGCCCGTCTTTCTGAAAAACGACAACAGGGGAACGTGTCTTTCGGGTACGGCTATTCCATAAATCAGGACAAAACACAATAGGGTACTCCAGGCCTTTAGCACTGTGGATTGTAACAATATCAACCGCATCGGCATCACTTTCCAGACGCAATTCCTGACCACCGGGAATCACGCGCTCTTGCCTGGCATCTTGTAGCCATTCCAGTGTTTTTAGCATTCCCAGTCGCTGGTTGACAGCCACTTCCTGAAGTAATTCCAGAATATGATAGATATTGGTTAACTTACGTTCTACAGCCCCCCCGTTACCCAGATGCCAGGCCACCTGTTGTTCCTGTAATAGTGTTCGCATCATGGACAGCAACCCGTGACGTTCCCAGAGATCATGGTAACGCTGAAAATCCATGAGCCACTGATCCATCTGCCGGGGCTGCTCCAGTAGCTGCTGGATATCATTTCCTGTCATCCCGAACCAGGACTGGCATAAGGCATAACGTAAAAGCTGTGGATTGGCTGGTCGCGAAATGGCGTGTAACAGGTGGTATATTTCCTCCGCCTGAGGACTGGAAAATACCGAGCTTTTACTGTTTAACACGGCAGGAACACCATAGTCAGCCAGGGCTTGCTGATAGGCGAGTGCATCATCATGACGATACACCAGTATTGCGATGGAGGAAGGCATCAAAGGACTATCGTGCAGTGTAATTGACGAATCTGACAATAAGGACAGTATCTCCTTAACCACATGCTGTCGTATTTGCTGCTGGGCTGTTGCCAGCCCCCAGTAACCATTTTTTTGTTCTGGATGCTGATCCAGCTCCCACAGTACCATTTGCTCGAAAGCAACATCTCCTTTGTACAAACCATGTGTTTGCAAGGCTGCATTGACCGGATGATAGTGGATACTATCCATTAAAAAAGGCGTTTCCACGGCAAATAAGGTATTGGTTGCTGTTACCAGTGCCTGACGGGAACGCCAGTTGGTTATCAGGCTGTATTGGCGATCTGCTTCTTCTCGGGCTTGCAGATAGGAATAGATATCTGCTCCCCGAAACCGATAAATAGCCTGTTTAGGATCACCAATCAGATACAGATAATTGCTGTGAGGAGTCATTTCCTTGCGGTTAACCAGGGCTGAAAAAACAGACCACTGCAACGGGTCGGTATCCTGAAACTCATCAATTAATGCCACCGGGTATTGTTGTTGCAACAGGTCTTTGAGGTGGTTTGAGCGAGGTTTATTGAGCGCCGCAGCCAGCTGCTCAATCATGCTGTCAAAGGAAATACAGTTACTCTGTAGCAGGCGTTGTTCGAGCTCCGTTTGCAGATACTGATAAAGACCCCGCTTAAAGGCTATCTGTAAAACAGGCAAGTCATCCACGACAGCGTTGATTGCATCCAGCTTAATCCGCTTGTCATGCAAGAAATTTTGCTTTCGCTGTTGCGCTGTCATGCCCTGCCGTTTCAGGAACTTGCGACCATTCAGAGCAGCGGCAAAAAAAGAGGCCTGACTCAGCATTGCCAGGCCTTCAACATTTAATACACCCTGCCCTGCCAACCAGTTTCGCAAGCTTGTTTCAATGGCCGGAAACTGCTTGAGAAATGCTGTTTTAAATAACTCAGGCTGCTGCGCTATACTGCCATGAATGGCATCCAGAGTGGGGGTTAATTGCCGGCGCAATACAGCCAGCTTTTCCTCCAGTTGTTGCAGGCACTCATCAAGGCTCTCTGTTTCTGGCAGAATTTCACTACCCTTGCGAATACCACGAACCCCCTCCAGTAACTCTGCCGGTGTGGTGGCGACGGTACGTAACAAGGCCAGTTGCTCGTAGGGTCGTTCATAGGTTTCAATACGCCAGTAGTCCTCAGCAATTTGACGGGTGATTTCCCGAGTGTCCTGCAACAACTCTGCATCGAAAACCTGCCCACTCTCCAGGGCAAACTGCCCCAGGGTGCGCTGGCAAAAACCATGAATCGTGAAAATATTGGCATAATCAATATTTGCCAGAGCATCAACCAGCCGGCTGCTGACCTGCTCTGCATCAGGCAATGACGCGACCCAGGCATTAAGCGCCGCATCATCACTGGGATTGCCGGCAAGAATGGATCGAACTTGTAGAAGGCGCGAGCGAACACGTTCCCGCAACTCACCTGCGGCAGCATTGGTAAACGTCACTACCAGAAGTTGTTCGATGCTGTAGTTTTTCTCCACAATAAAGCGCAGCAACAGCATAACGATAGAAAAGGTCTTTCCGGTGCCAGCACTGGCTTCAATCAGGCTAATGCCTGGCTCCAGAGGTGTATGATAGGGGTTAAACTCAAGCGGGGATAAGCACGTCATTGATTAAGGATATTCGGACGATTAACTAACAGGAGGGACTTTCTGCAGGACATCTCTAGTAACAGAAATCCCAGGAATGTAACTCCCACAATATAGCATTGCGGAGCATTGCAGGGTATCTCTTTTGGCTACTTGCCAGTAAATCGCAACATCCGTTACTGAGGCCGCAAACTGACACTCTGGCACAGAATCAACGCGCGTGGTATCAGAAGGCTGCCTGATCTGAGTTTATAGAAATTATTAAAAAGCGACGGCTGTTCGTCTCTTCCAGCAATCTCACTTTATGACACTCCTGTGATTTTCGCCACGCCCCCTATTCCCGGACAAGCTCCCAGGTTGATAAGTCGTATTGGAGATAGCTTCTATCAGACGCAAATGCTTATTATCCAGATTGAGGACGCTGTCAACCCAAAAATTGACAATCGTATCCAGCTCCTGTCTGTTAACCGGAGAGAACTGTTGTACCATTTTACGCATGGACTGAATACCCTGTTGCTGTTGTTGGCGCCTGGAAATAAATTGTAGCGTGGTTTTGTAACCCTGCCCTTGTGGGCAGACTCTATCAACAATATTCATTTCATGCAGTTCATGTGCGCTGTATTCTCTACCACTGTAGATGATTTCTTCCGCGATATGGCTGGGTACACGCTGCCGCAAAAAAGTATACGCACCCATTCCTGGAAACAACCCGAAACGTGTCTCCGGAAAAGCAAACACCGCTTGTTCCTCAGCAATCATAATATTCGCTGCAAGCGCTGCTTCAAAGCCACCTCCCAGTGCCATTCCCCGAATAAGAGTAATGGTTGTTACGGGCAAATGATAATTACTTGCCAGTTGATAAACAAATTCGACAGAGTCTCTTGCATAGCTCTGCAACGCTGCTCTGTCATGGCGCCTGGCGCATTGATAAAAATATCGCAAGTCCCCCCCCAGGGAAAATATATCTGGAATATCAGAGCCCAGCACATGAAAACTCACAGATGTTTTTTTCGTCCGGTCAGCAGTAGCCGTCAGCAGCTCCTGTTGCACCGATAAAAACTGTGTGAGTAGATTTGGAGTAATTCGACAGGGGGCATCTGGTTTCAGAATGCTCCATAAAATACCCCCTGAAGACGGATTAAGGTAATTATTAAGTGCACATCGCTGAGCCCCGAACAAGTCGGTTTTTCCTTCAAAAGGTATGACTGTCATAGTTTTATTCTTAGTTCTTGTTAATGCCTGAGTGCCGAAAGCTGCATGGATGAAACATAGTCTGGCAGGTATCCCCTTTGTTACCTACATTCTGTCACCTAAGATAACAGTGATTATTATTTACACAGGATTGTAAAATAATAATGATACCGATACAATCACTTAAGTTTAGAAGTGGTTAATTTTTATCCTTAATAAAGGTCTTCGGGATACCGTTGATAACCAAAACTCACCTATACCCTACTACAAGGAGCACCATGCTAACTCGCGAATTACTTGAGCAAAAAGTTATTGATATTGTGCAAGAGACACTTGCGCTGAATACGCCACCACGTCTGGAGGATTCTTTCAGAGCGGATCTTAATGCCGACTCTATTGATATCGTCACACTGCTAGTCAGTCTTGAAGATGAACTGGGAACACCCTTTGATCAAAATGCACTACAAGACAAGGATACACTGCTTTCTGTCGTTAATTTTCTTGATGAATTATTACTACAGACTGAAAACGCATGAGCTCACAGTCATCAGAAGCATGCCGGGTGTTTATCTCTGGCATGGGCATGATTACTCCGCTCGGACTTGATCTTCACAGCAGCTGGCAACACATCCTGGAAGGTAAACCCTGTGCCAAAAAAATACCGCCACACTGGTATGATTATCTGGATTTCCGTTCCGGTATCTGGGCTCCCCTCCCCGACATGGATTTCATGTCACAGGGTTTTCGTCGTGCAGAAACCATACAGAATGATACTTCAACTTTGCTCGCCATCGTTGCAACACATGAAGCATTGCAACAGGCGGGAATCGAAACCGTACTGACTGATAAAAAACGCAACCAGTATCAGCTTGCTACTATTAATCCGGAGCGTTGCTCCGTCATCTACGGCACAGGATCTGGTGGTTCCTGCTCACTACTGACCAATTTCAGTTATCACGCTATTGCAACGTGTAAACAGAAACTTTCTGAAACAGAAGCCTGTCACGAGAGTGAAGCACTACAGACACTGTACCACCCGCCTACACTAAACCCTTTCGTTATTCCCATGTCCATCTGTAACAGTGTGCCGGCAGGGATAGGGATAAAATATTCTGTTCATAATGATGTACAACCCGTTGTGCAAGCCTGTTCATCAGGAACAACCGCTATCGGTGAAGCCTTTCGCAAGATTCGCTCCGGCCAGTCTGATCTGGTGATCAGTGGTGGCATTGAGCATTTGAAGGATCATTGGGGAGCCAGCTATAAGGGTTTTGATCTTGCACGCACCCTGGCCATGATTCCTGCAGACGGTAATATTGATGCAGCCAACCGACCCTTTGACAAGGATCGCAGTGGTTTTCTGTTTTCTCAGGGAGGTGGTGCCAGCCTGATACTGGAAAGTGAAGAACATTTGCTGAACCGTGGCGGCACAGCACTTGCAGAAATCGTCGGTTTCGCTGAAACTTTTGATGCCAGCTCAGTCATGGCACCCGAACAAAGTGGCACACAGATAGAGCGCATGATAAGAAAAGCGCTCGACAGCGCCGGTATTACAGCCGGTGATATTGGCTATATTAATGCACATGGTACAGGGACTGTTTCTAACGATCAGGTGGAAGCTCGTGTTATTGAACGGGTCTTTGGAAGCCAGACACCGATTAATTCTACCAAGTCTATCATTGGTCATTCACTGGGTGGCAGCGGGGCAATTGAAGCTGCTGTTTGTGTGCTGAGTATGCAAGACCAGGTACTACATGCATCATCTAACCTGGAGAACCCTATTGCAGCACTGGATTTTGTCACCACGAAGCGGGATACCAGCAGCACACCTGTTCACTATAGTTTTTCAGAGTCCTTTGCCTTTGGCGGTCATAACAGTGGCCTGGTTCTCAAACGTGTATGACGCACTCTCAATACTGCTGGCAGGTTGTATTCTGCTTCATGCTGACTATATTAGGAGTCCCTTGTATTCAATCCGGTCGAACTTCATCTCACAGGAAAACAATTAGGACTTGATCAGAGTCTCCTTAATACGCCTGGTGTAATGCTGGCCGCTTGGCAAGATCACCCAGGTACGCTTCTATCGCTTTTTTAACATCTTCCCGGCTGTTACCGACAAATTGCAATCCAACACCGGGGTTATGACTGGCATGATGACTGGACTGAGGGGAAATCCAGACAACTTTGCCCGTAATAATCAGTTTCTTTCCACGATCAATAAACCGTAACACCATGGCAATCGTTTCACCAAATTGATAGGTACGGTCAGTGGGAATAAAAACACCGCCATGTTTAACAAAGGGCATATAGTGGGCATGGAGTGCGACTTTATCCCGGATGGATAGCTGGAGCAAGTCGCTGACCTCGGGTTTCTCTGCATCAATCACTGCTTCAGAATGCATGGCTGACCTCTTTTTATTCGATTTATTGGGGCAATGGCTATCAGGGCAAAGTTAGGGAGGGTTTATACCGATGCTCCGACATCACGCCACAAGAGTAACATGGATTCCAGAAAAATCAGCCGGTTTAGTGGATAACCGGTCATCGCTTTTAACTTCAGCAACTCCGTATAAAGATGCCAGAGTACCTCCGGGTGATGACTACTTGCAATAATCTGGTCAAGAAATTTGTTGCCAGCAGATACTGTATCCGTCGTTGCCAGCAACTGTGCTTTCAGGGCTGCCTGTAACCACTTGAGTTGCCAGTTCAACAAAATATCAAGATCCGTCTTTTGCCAGTCTCTGGCGGCATCTACAACAGAGCGCGTCTGCTGTAAAACAGCGACAAGGTCTGTCGCAAAGCGTTTATAGGCTGCCAGCAATACTTCATCGGTATCCAGTTGTAGAGCCAATAACGGTTTGCCATCAGCCAGACTCAGCATTTTCTGTGCTTCATGCTGTAGTGGTTGTTGCTGCAACCAGGCCAGTGCCATTTGCTGATCCGGTACCGGCAGGGGGAAAAGCTGGCACCGGCTGCGTACTGTTGCCGGTAAGTGTGCAGGCTGGTCAGCCACCAGGATCATCACCGTTTCGGCAGGGGGTTCTTCTAGCGCCTTGAGTAAACTGTTTGCTGCGTTGTCATTCATCTTGTCGGCAGGCTGTATCAATACCACACGTCTATTTGAATAGCTCCGGCTTAATGTTAAAAACTCAATCAGCTCACGAATAGCACTAATAGGTATCTGTTGCTTTCCTGTGGGTAACGTCACCTCTTTGTAATCTGGATGTGCGTGACTCTGTTTAACCTTGCAATTTTTACATTCACCGCAAGCATAACCCTGGGGGTCGGTTTGTTCACACAGCAGGCTATTGACCAGCAAATTGGCAAAGTCATTCTTGCCAGTACCCTGACTGCCCGCCACTAGCAGGGCATGGGGTAAATGATTGGCCTGACGCATGCTCATTAGCTGTTGCCACTGTTCACCCTGCCAGGGGTAGACTAATCCGGGCTGGGTCATGCGAACATTCCCGCAATGATATGCCGAAGCTGCTGCTGAACTTCGGCTAACCCTGCGCTGGCATCAATAACCCGATAACGCTGCGGATTATTATCTGCCATCGTCAGATATTGCTGTCGTACCCGGTTAAAAAAATCAATATCTTCCTGTTCAAAGCGGTCTGCTTCTCCACGGCTGAGGGCACGCCCCAGCCCGGTATGGGCGTCTACATCAAAGAGCAGGGTATAGTCGGGTCGCAGGGCACCTTGTACCCAGCCTTCCAGCTGTGCAATACGCTCAAGACTGATACCGCGTCCTGCTCCCTGGTATGCATAGCTGGCATCAGTGAAGCGATCACAGAGTACCCATTTCCCACTACTCAATGCTGGTTCTATTTTCTTTTTCAGGTGTTCAGCACGTGCCGCAAACATAAGCAGTAATTCTGTATCCTGATGCATCGCGGGCAATGCCGGTGCAATGAGAATCTCCCGAATAGCTTCACCGACTTCTGTACCGCCCGGCTCACGGGTATGCAGTATCCTTAACTTATGTGCTTCAAGCTGCTGCTGGATGTATGGCAGATTGGTCGTTTTTCCTGCTCCTTCGACACCTTCTATTGTGATCAGTTTGCCCCGTGTCACTTTTTGTCTCCCTGGTAGCGACTCGCGTTACCTTTTAACTGATACTTGATAACTGCCTTCCGATGCTCCTTGTAAGTGTCCGAAAAATATGATGTTCCATCGCCTTTAGCAACGAAGTACAGCGCACTTCCTGCGGGTGGATGCAAAACCGCATGAATAGCCGCTTTGCCCGGGAAAGCAATCGGCGTAGGTGGCAAGCCCGTCCGTGTATAGGTGTTGTAGGGCGTATCTTTTTGCAGGTCTTTCTTTCGAATGTTACCCCGATAGGCATCACCCATCCCATAGATAACGGTGGGGTCTGTCTGCAACATCATGCCCTTGTTCAGACGGTTGATAAAGACTCTCGCAATCATGGGTCGTTCTGCCTCGTGTCCCGTTTCCTTCTCAACAATAGATGCAAGAATCAGTGCTTCATACGGAGTGCGAATAGAGGCCTCCGGGGTACGTTTTGACCATTCCTGTTGTAAATACTCACGTAGCATTTTATGGCTACGTTTCAAGAAATCCAGGTCGGTCGTGTTTTTTGGGAAATGATAGGTATCTGCCAAAAAAGCGCCTTCCGGATTATTATAATCACTGCCCAATTTCTGCATGATTGACGCATAGTCTTCATCGCTTAATGTCTGCACCAGGTCGGGATTGCTTCTGATAGACTGCACCAGTTGGCGAAACGTTTTGCCTTCAATAATTGTTTGCCGATATTGGAGGGACTTTCCAGAAGTAAACAGCCGCAAGACATCAGCAGGCTTCATGCTGTCCATCAGCGCATATTCACCGGCCTTGATGTTAGCTTCCTGCTTGTTCAGTTTCGCCAGTATCAAAAAGTAGTAGGCAGGTTTCAATATCTCGCGCTGCTCTAGTGCCCTGGCAACGTGGCGGATACTGCTACCTTTTTTGATTTCAAACCCGGCTGTTGAATCTTGCAGGGTAATATGACGCTGTAAATAGCGTGTATAGTCCGTATAGAAATAATAACCCAACGCTAAGCCGCCCAGCACCAGTAACCAGAAAACACTTTTAAAAATAAGCTTCATAGCAGGTTTTGTATCCTTTCCTGTAAACGACGTACAACAGCGGGGATATTATAAGTAGTTTCCTGAAACTGTTTAACCGGCCAGATTTTAATGATCGAGTTGGTAAGAAACAGACCCTTGGCCTGTACCACTTCTTCCAGCGTCAGGGGCATCACTACTACATCCACCTTCATATCCAGTAACACGCTGATTATACATGACCTGGCAATGCCTTCGATACCGCAGTTCTGTAGCGAGGGAGTAACAAGCCGTGTCTCATCCCTGACCAGAAACAGATTACTCATAGTCGCTTCAATGATCTGATCCGCAGTATCTCTCACCAGACCTTCCTGAAAATCCTGCCCCACTTCACTGCGTGCCAAAACTTGCTCCAGCCGATTCAGATGCTTGAATCCTGCCAGGGCTGAATTCCGGGAAAGCCGTGTCTGGCAGAGCATAAGATCTACACCCCGCCGGGAAAAATGTTCAGGATAGTCCGGCCATGGGTACAAAGTGACAATATAGGTGGGTTGATCGCAACCACGGGGGCTGTAACCTCTGCCCCCTGATCCCCGTGTCACAATGATTTTCAGTACAACATTGACATGCCGATGGTCAACCGCTTCAATAGCACACTCCATGTATTGCAACAAGCGGTCGGGTTCAAAGCCCCGAATGGCCAGTGCTGTCACCCCACGCTGCAAGCGTGCCAGATGTGCTGCCCGTTGCATAACCTTCCCCTGCCGCACTGCCAGTGTTTCCCAGACACCGTCACCGTATTGCAAGCCCCTGTCCATCACAGGAAGAGAGTCGCAGTGTTCGCCATTAACCCAGATCATTGCTGAAAAGCTCGCAGCAGGCCTTTCGCCTTGTGGCGTGTCTCTTCCACTTCCTGTTGTGGAATGGAGTCATACACGATGCCTGCGCCTGTGCGAAAATTTAACTGTTTATCCTGCAAGACCATGGTGCGAATCAATATATTCAAATCCAGGTCACCTGAGCGATTAATATAACCCACTGAGCCGGTATAAGCACCACGCCCGATTTGCTCCAGTTCGGCGATAATTTCCATACAGCGCACTTTGGGGCACCCCGTAATCGTGCCACCAGGAAAAACCGCATTGATGATTGCTCCCGGAGTCACGCCCAGTTGTAACTGCCCCCGAATATTGGAAACAATGTGGTGAACATGCTCGTAGGTTTCAACCACCATCAGCTCATCAACCCTCACACTACCCGGCTGGCAAATCCGACCCATGTCATTACGTTCCAGATCAATCAGCATAATATGTTCGGCACGTTCCTTGGGATGGGCAATCAACTCCTGCAAGAGCTCCTCATCCAGCTGCGGATCTTCACTGCGTGGTCGAGTCCCCGCTATAGGGCGGGTCTGTATCAACCCTTCCTGTACACTGACCAAACGCTCAGGAGAGGAGCTGATAATAGCGAAATCACCAAAATTGACCAGTGCCGAGAAAGGTGCCGGATTGGTTTGACGTAAACTGGTATAAACTTGTGCGGCATCGACCTGCCCTGTAAATTTTCCCTGCCAGGCACGTGACAGGTTCACCTGAAAGACATCTCCTGCCCTGATATAGTCAGAAATACGCGTAACGCCCTCCAGGTAATGCTGGGGGTCATCTTCTGTCAAATGAATAGCGAGCGTATCTGCAACGCTCGGTACGACATGGGATAGATCCCGCTCAATTTGTCTCCACTCCTGCCTGGCGATGACGTCCCCATGTTCACTGACGAACCAGGCCTGGTTCTTATCATGATCGATAATAACAGCCGAGTAGATGCGGGTTGCAATGGCAATCGGTAGCTCAAAAACATCCGGTTTTAGCTGCAATACTGGTTCTATCTGCCCTGCCAATTCATAGCCCAGATAAACAAACCAGCCACCGGAAAAAGGCAGTGGTGTTGCGACACTGCCAGATTGACCAGGCTCTGTTAGAAACCAGTCATCAAAAACATCTGTAAAATATCGGCTGTCTCCGAATTCTACTCGTAGCGTGTCACCTGGAAAAGTAAACAGCAAGCTATAACGGGAGATACCTGACAGGGAGCTGCGTTCTAACAAATAAGGGTAACGCTGCGGGTTAACACGATGGAGTGCCAGCAGGTCGGGCGGGGATGGGAGTTTAAAGCAAAACAAAAAACAGTGCCTGCAGACGGAATAAAAAATGCGTAATGCATTAACGCCAGATGATCTTACCCGGTGTCATTTATCCTACATTTTTTTAAAGATAAGTGTTCCGTTTGTTCCACCAAAGCCGAAAGAGTTACTCATGGCAACATCAATTTTAGCGTCCCTGGCAGTGTTGGCCACATAGTCCAGATCACATTCCGGATCCTGGTTGTCAATATTGATGGTTGGTGGAAGTACCTGGTCGCGAATAGCAAGAATAGAAAAAATTGCTTCAATACCACCTGCCGCACCCAGTAAATGCCCGGTCATGGATTTCGTTGAGCTAACAGCAACCTGCCTGGCGTGATCGCCCAATGCACGTTTCAGGGCAACGGTTTCAGCCACATCACCAGCCGGTGTTGAGGTGCCATGTGCATTAATGTAATCCACATCCTCAGGATTCAAGCCAGCATCTTTTAAGGCATGTAACATGCAGCGTGCTGCCCCTTCACCATCCGTCGAAGGTGAGGTCATATGATAGGCATCACTACTCATACCAAAACCGGCCAGTTCGCAGTAAATATCAGCCCCCCGTGCTTTGGCAGACTCGTACTCTTCCAGCATAATCACGCCGGAGCCATCTCCCAGCACAAAACCATCACGGTCTTTATCCCAGGGGCGACTGGCAGCGACCGGATCATCATTGCGAGTTGACAGGGCACGGGCAGCTGCAAAACCGCCAATACCTAATGGCGTTGACCCCATTTCTGCACCCCCACAGAGGAAAGCATCTGCATCACCATAGCTAATCATTCTGGCAGCATCACCAATACTGTGTGTTGCTGTGGCACAAGCAGATACGGGAGAAATATTGTGACCTTTCAGGCCATGCATGATAGACAAGTTACCGGCTACCATATTGACAATGCTGCTGGGGACAAAGAAAGGAGAGATACGCTTGGGGCCTTTTTCCAGAAAGACACTGTAATTCCTTTCAATGGTACCGAGGCCACCAATACCTGAACCGACGATAACGCCGGTACGTGATGCATTTTCTTCGGTCACTTCAAAGTTGGCATCAACTATCGCATCCGTACCCGCTCCAATACCATAATGGATAAAGGGATCCATCTTTTTCTGGTCTTTGCGCTTGATATAATCATCGACCACAAAGTCTTTAACATTGCCCGCAATTTTTACACTAAAATCTGTGGTATCAAACAGATTATCACTGATGACATTAATACCACTTTTTCCAGCCAGAATATGACTCCAGGCTTTCTCAATTTTGGAACCGACGGGTGATACAATACCCAGTCCAGTCACTACAACGCGTCTCTTAGACAATGCTCTGACCTTTAATAGTTTTCAATAGAGATATGACTTGCATAGCGTTCCTGTATGAACACAGGTGCAATCCAGACTTATGCATTAGCGTTAATATAATCAACGGCTTTTTGAACAGTTGTGATTTTTTCTGCCTCATCATCAGGAATGTCAGCATCAAATTCTTCTTCCAGAGCCATCACCAGTTCAACGGTATCCAGTGAATCAGCGCCCAAATCGTCAACAAACGAAGACTCTGCTTTCACCTCACTTATGTCAACATCCAGTTGTTCAGCGACGATTGCTTTTACACGGCTTTCAATATCACTCATTGTTGTGTTCCTTAAAATTAAAATCAAAGTTTTGGCCAGATAAAGACTGTACCAGTAGATCCAAGTTGGCTATTGTAGTTAAAACTACATCTTCAATCCAGCATTTATCCGGCCCGTTGGAATATCGAGGGTCAGGCCATATACATTCCACCATTCACATGAATGGTCTCTCCAGTAATATAGGCGCCCATATCCGAGGCTAGAAACAATACCGCATTGGCGATATCCTCCGCATGACCAAGGCGTTGCAACGGAATTTCCCTGAGCAATGTTTCTCGCTGTTCTTCCGGCAGGGCTCGGGTCATATCCGTATCAATGAAGCCGGGAGCAACCACATTAACAGTGACGCCACGAGAACCAATTTCTCTGGCAAGGGATTTTGAAAAACCAACCAGTCCCGCCTTGGCAGCAGAATAGTTTGTCTGGCCAGCATTTCCACTGGCACCCACAACGGAGGAAATGGAAATAATACGCCCCACCCGAGCCTTCATCATGCCTCGCAGACAAGCTTTGGAGGTACGATATACAGACGATAAATTGGTGTTAATGATACTGTCCCATTCATCATCTTTCATACGCATCAATAAATTATCTCGCGTAATGCCGGCATTATTCACCAGGATCCGAATCGCGCCGAACTCACCGGCAATCGCCTTCACTACGGTCATGACTGAATCAGAATCGGCAACATCCAGTACCATGCCCTTACCTTCTACCCCCTGTTCCTGGAAGTAATCAGAGATTGCCTGTGCCCCCTTTTCCGAGGTAGCTGTGCCAACGACCGTTGCTCCTGCTTGCCCCAGCATCTCGGCAATGGCACGACCAATCCCCCGGCTGGCTCCCGTTACAAGTGCGACCTGACCCTGTAGCTCTATATTGTTACTCATTTTTCTTTCTCCTGCACCAGCTGTAGTGCTTTATCCAGTGAAGCGTTATCCTGTACACAGATTGTCTTTATACCTTTATCTATGCGTCGATTCAGTCCAAAAAGGACTTTCCCCGGCCCAAACTCAATCATCTTTGTTGCCTGCTTATCCTGTTTTAAATGGTGAATACTATCCACCCATTTAACAGGCCTGTAGAGCTGTTCTGCCAGCACTTCACGAATGCCTGCGGCATCCGTTGCAGTGGCCGCATCGACATTATGAAAAACCGGTGTATCAGGGTAATGAATGGATACTTCTTGCAGATGGCTGGCTAATTGCTCAGCAGCTGATTTCATTAAATCACAATGCGAAGGGACACTGACAGGCAAATCAATAACCCGCCTGGCACCTGCTTTTGTTGCCAGAGCCATTGCCCTGGCAACAGCCTCCTTGTTGCCGGCAATCACCACCTGACCCGGCGAGTTAAAATTCACAGCCTGCACTATCTCACTGGCAGCCGCATCGGCACAAACTTTTATAACCTCATCGTCATCAAGCCCCAGAATTGCGGCCATGGCGCCCGCACCTTCCGGTACTGCCTGCTGCATCAAGGCGGCTCGTGTTCTCACCAGCATCACAGCATCTGTAAACGGGATAGCTTCAGCGGCAACCAGAGCGCTATATTCTCCCAGACTGTGCCCTGCCAGAGCAACAGGCTGCCCTCCCCCCTGCGCTTGCCAGACACGCCAGGTCGCTATGCCTGCGGTCAACATCGCAGGCTGCGTATTAACCGTTTTATTAAGCTCTACAGCGGATCCGTCCTGAGTTAACGTCCAAAGGTCAAGTCCCAGCGCATCAGAAGCTTCTTCGAAGGTCTGCCTAACCACAGGAAAAGAAGCAGCCAAACCGGACAACATTCCAACACTTTGCGATCCCTGTCCGGGAAAAATACCAGCGAATGCCATGTTTACTCCTTGATAAAGAGAGGGTTCGGAACTATATATCTGCAACAGGGGTATAGTTCACGCCATAAATGCGTGCGATAATACCGATTAATTACCTGCGGATAAAGCTATCTGGTCAATTAGACCTTGTTTTTCACCCTTATCGGTGGATAATAGCCCGCTCCCTCATATCTGGATTGATTATATTTGTATGGCAAAAGAAGAGCACATTGAAATGGAAGGTGTGGTGAAAGAAACACTGCCCAACACAACCTTTCGCGTAGAACTTGAAAACGGACACATGGTAACCGCCCATATTTCTGGTCGTATGCGTAAAAACTATATTCGTATTCTGACTGGTGATACCGTCACGGTACAATTAACCCCTTATGACCTTAGCAAAGGCAGAATTACTTTCCGTTCCAAATAATGCCATACCGGCAACCTGCCACGTAACATCATGACTCACTACCACGACATATTTCATCAGCTCGAGCCGGTAGTATAGCCTGACATTCACGCCCCAGCCTACTCCAGTCAAAACAGGGTCCCGGATCAGTCTTGCGCCCTGGTGCGATGTGTTCATGCCCGGTGATATGTTGCATATCCAGGCTCTCGTAACAAGCTACCAATGCTTTCAGGACGGCCACCAGTTGTACATATTGTGCGTCAGTGAAGGCGCTGACATCATCCCCTTCAAGCTCGATGCCGATTGAAAAATCATTACATACCGAACGCCCCAGATAGCGGGATACCCCAGCATGCCAGGCACGCTTGTGGAAAGGAACATACTGTATAATCTGTCCATCACGACGAACCAGCAAATGACTGGACACTTTCAGTGTATGTATCCCGGAGAAATACTCATGAGCCTCAGGATCCAGTGTATTGGTAAATAATTGATTAATATAAGGGCCTCCAAATTCCCCCGGAGGTAAACTGATGTTATGCAAAACAATCAATGACAATTCGTTTTCTGGCCTGTCATCACAGTTGGGGGATGGTATATAGAGGGCGGTTACTAAAAGCCCGGTTTTTTTGTCAATATGCATGGCAGATTAGAATACATGACACTCTTATTCTTTCAACAGTATCTTCAGGAGGCTCTGGATAAGTCTGGCCGGAATTTCTGAGTGATAGAATTTGTCAGGTTTTTGATAGAAGAGTTAGCAATAGCCGTCACTATTGGTCACTTTTATAGCGATAACCTGGCAGATTCTAGCCTCAAAGATTCTAGCCTCTGAACCAGTCATGACTGGTTCAGAGGCTCCTTTGGGAGTCTCTTGTATCTCTCAAAAATAATAAATTAGATAGCTTCTGTTTTATCAGGACACAGAGGGAGCCTCGGAGCTTGTCCAGAAACAGAAAGTGTAGCAGAAAACCACAGGAATATTGCAAGCTAGGCTTATTGAACAAGGTGAATAGTTTCTCTATTTAACAATTTCAATAAGTTAAGGTATGATGCTCACAGGGTTTGTAGTAGTTTCCCGGTTCCAGGACAAGCTCACGGGAACCTCTAATCTATTGCGCTTATGAAAGCTTAACGTATTAAGATACAATTCCCCCCTTTTGTTTTAGTTGTCAGGAGAGTGTGCGAAAATAAACAAGCGCCTGACTCGTTCGAGAAATCCTCCACCCGTTCAAATAATGCGCGACCTGATCCTTAAAATCGTTCAAACCAGTGGTGCCAAGATCTATTCCCTGCTACTGGGCATGGTGACTCTGGCCATTACAGCCCGCTGGCTTGGTCCCGATGGGCGTGGCATCGTCGCTTCGGTAACGACCTGGGTGAATATGTTTGTCTTTGTAACCAGTATCAGCCTTAGCCTGGTCGTTATTTACCAGGCAACAGAGGGAAGAGGAAAAAAGTGGCTATCAAAGATGCTCGGTGCCATGACACTGCATACGCTGATTGTTACCCTGTTAAGCTGGTTTGTTGTCGTCATTTTGTATGTCGCTGGTCACTATTGGGGTTTTGTGAATGTCTTTGGTGATATCCCTGCAATGGCTTTGCTGATTGGTTGCCTGATTATGCCATTCAGCCTGTGGGAGCTCTACTCACAGTCACTGCTCAATGTTGAAAACAGGCTCTTTGTTTTCAATAAATTTCAAGTTGTTGGCAGCACGGTTAATAGTATTCTTGTTGCGATTACCGTCATTGTATCCGGCTTTGGTGTACTGGGTGTACTGATATCAAAACTGGTCTGGCAGGGTATCATTGCTATCGGTGGTATTAAGGACTTGTTAAAGCATTCGAGCCACCCTGTTACCCTGAAACTGGGAAGCTATACGGCAACCTATAAGACCATGCTGACTGATGGCCTGAAGCTCCACCTGAATATTTTGGGCACAGTCATGCTGACGAATGTCGATATCCTGATGGTCAGTGCCTACCTTGGCAATGCAGAGACAGGGATCTATCAGCTCGCCGTACAATTCACAGAAATGATGCTGATCGTTTCTTATGCGGTGATGACAGTATTACAGGGAGAAGCTTCCCGAAAAGGAGTTCATGACGTGTGGCCCTATCAAAGGAGATTGATTTTTTTGACCGTTGCATTCCTTATGGCTGCTGCTTTTTTTATGGGCTATACTGCAAAATGGTGGCTAATCTGGTTGGCGGGCGAAGAATTTCGCGCTTCTGTGGATGTGTTCCGCTATCTGGTTATATCGGTGATTGCAACCACGTTGCAGGCAATTATGATTAGCGTGCAATGGATTGCCCGAGGCTGGTTTCTACAACTATCCATGATATCTATTGTCCTGGGAATCATGAATATCACCCTGAATGCCATACTGATCCCAAAATTTGGCCTGTTGGGTGCGGTATGGGCGACTCTGGCAACTTCAGCGCTGAGTTTGGTTATCAATATAACCGCTTTTATCTATGTTGAACTGGATGTACGCAAGCATCAACGGCTTGTGGCAAAGCAGGAACAGAGCTTATGAGAGGATGATGCCAGAGGGCGGTTAATGGCCTCTTTAGTCATAGAGATAAAAACCGGAAGCTTGTTGTTTCCAGTGTGTTTCATCAGCCTGTAGTCTTGTTTCCAGTGCCTCGACTGTAGCTTCTGCACGATCTATCCAGTTCCTCAAAAAATCCCCGCCATTAATGACATCAAAAGCAAGGCGGTCAAACTCATATTCATAAGGAAAATCACGCCACAAGGGATAAGCCGGGTAAAGCAGACGAATACTTTTCAGAAACAGTGCCAACAACCGAAACGGTTTAAAATCATCTGGCTTGTACTCCGGATAGTCCGTATGCAAGTGGAGACCGGCACACAAGACCCCCTGATATTTGTGGAAGGTTGGTTCAAACCAGACTTCGCGCAGACGGACGCCTTGCATCCATTGCGGTGCCAGTTCGTACATCTGCCGTAGAATATTTGGTATATCCAGATTCGGCGCACCAAACTGCTCCAGTGGTCGGGTTGTGCCCCGCCCTTCTGACAAGGTGGTCCCCTCCAGCAAGACCGTTCCCGGATAGGCTCTGACGGCATTCAGTGTCGCAATATTGGGGCTTGGGTTTACCCAGCAGAGCTGCTCTTGTGGCCAGCCATAACCGGGAGCTGCGTCCATGGAATAACCTTGCAGAGCAATCACCGTGAGTTTAAGTGCCAGAGATCGGTGATGCTGGTACCATTGTGCGGCCTCGCCAAGAGTTAGCCCGTGTCGCATCGGGATGGGAGCTGCGCCAACAAAGCTTTCCTGCCCAGGTTCCAGCAATAAGCCTTCAATCACTCTGCCTGCCGGGTTTGGTCTGTCCAGCACCCAGACTTCTTTATCGCAGTCAGCCAGGTCTTCCAGCAGATAAAATAGCGTGGTGATAAATGTATAGATCCGGCAGCCGACATCCTGAATATCAACCAGCAGCACATCAAAGGTTTCCAGCATGGCGGGAGTGGGACGTCTGACTTTTCCATACAAGCTAAAAACCGGTATCTGGTGCCGGTGATCCATGCTGTCTGCTGTTTCCTCCATATTATCCTGTTTATCACCACGCAAGCCATGTTGTGGGCCAAAACAGGAAACCAGCTGGATATTCGGGCAGTCCATCAAGGCATCAATAGTGGGTCGAAAGTCACTGGTCAGGGAGGCAGGATGTGCCAGTAATGCCACGCGCTGGTGTTTTAGTCTGGCCTGCAATGCTGGCTCATTGAGCAGACGGTCAATCCCCAGCATCATGGTGCGTTACTCACTTGCTCCATCCCCGCAATCACACACTGCAATATACTATAGTCCCACTGTTCTTCAAGTGCTTCATACAACGGTTTCATACTTTCACCCCAATGCACCGAAAGAAAGGAAGCTGCTGTTTCTATCGTTTCTATTTCCGTATCGCTCAATGTCAGCACTTGATGCCGCTGTAGCTCACCCGCGTGAATAGCATTAGCAAGGTGTGTATAAACCGTTGAAGGTTTAAGGCTACGCTGCTGGCAAATAGCGTCCGGATCCAGGCCATCTTTAAACATGGCAAGCGTGATGGTGGTGGTCTCATTCAGTGACGGGTTACTCTGTGCTGCTCCCTGGTTCTGATAGTGAATATCCGCTACTTCCTGCACGCTAGTATCGGAAGGAGGATGCTGCCGAATAATAGCCATAAACTGCTCACCATATTTTTCCAGCTTGGATTGCCCCACACCGTGAATAGCCAGAAAGTCGCTATCGCAGGTTGGTCGATACCCTGCCAGATCATCCAGTACTGAATCATGAAAAATAACATATGGGGGAACACCCTGCTCTTCTGCCAGCCGGGTACGCAACTGACGGAGTGCATCACGTACTACCTGATCAGCTTCTGCAAGCTGTGTACGAGCTTTCTTCCCGACACCTGTGCGCTGGCGTGCTTTCTTTTCCGGCTTACGCTGTTTCCGCGCCATAAAAACTTCTTCACCTCGCAGCAGATTACGCGCTTTTTCTGTCAGCTTCAGTACACCATGCTCCATATCGACATGCAGATAGCCCAGAGCAATTAATTCACGAAAGATACCCCGCCACTCTACCTGCGTATAGTCGGTACCAATACCCCAGGTGCTGATACGGTCATGCCCGTTATAAGCGATTCGCTTGTCCGTCTTGCCAACTAGCACATTAATAACATAAGTCACCCCAAAACGCTGCTGCGTCCGGTAGACACAGGATAATGCCATTTGTGCCAACCGGGTTGCGTCCCATGTTTCGGGGGGATTATCGCAGTTGTCACAATACCCGCATGGTGCTGGCAATGCTTCATCAAAATAGGCCAATAGCGCCTGGCGCCGGCAGGTCGAAAGTTCGCACAACCCCAGTAAGGCCTGTAACTTAAACTGGGTTACCCGCTTTATGGTATCGCTGGCATCAGAATCTTCCAGCATTTGGCGCAGAAAGATCACGTCTTGCAGGCCATAACTCATCCAGGCATCAGCGGGCTCGCCATCACGTCCGGCACGTCCGGTTTCCTGGTAGTAAGATTCAATATTCCTGGGCAGGCTCAAATGTGCGACAAAGCGTACATCCGGTTTGTCAATTCCCATACCAAAGGCGATGGTTGCTACTATAATGACACCCTCTTCCCGCAAAAACCGTTGCTGATTTTGTTTACGTTGTTGCTGGGATAGCCCAGCATGATACGGTAGAGCCAACCGGCCTTTCTGCATCAGCCATTCGGCTGTACTTTCCACCTTTTTTCGAGACAGGCAATAGATAATGCCTGCATCTTCGGGATGTTTTTGCTCCAGAAACTGCCACAGGCGCTGGCGCACATTACCGCTTGATTCAGCAATCGTATAATGAATATTGGGTCGGTCGAAACTGTTAACAAAAATACCTGCCTGCTGAAGGCTTAACTGTTGCAGTATTTCTTGCCGGGTACGAGCATCCGCTGTTGCTGTTAGCGCGACCCTGGGCACCGTAGGAAAATGCTGTGCCAACAGACCCAGTTGTTGATACTCCTTGCGGAAATCATGCCCCCATTGCGATACACAGTGCGCTTCGTCAATTGCAAACAGGGAAATCTGGCACTGATCCAGTAAATTGATCATTGCTTCGGTCAGCAGGCGCTCTGGTGCTACATACAGAATATCCAGCTCGCCCCGGAGTAATAACGCCTCTGTCTCCTGCTTTTCCAGAAAAGATAATGATGAGTTAATAAATGCAGCGCGTATCCCCAGTTGACGCAGTGCATCCACCTGATCCTGCATCAATGCAATGAGCGGAGACACGACAACGCCAACACCACGACGCACCAGTGCGGGTATCTGGTAACACAGTGACTTGCCACCCCCGGTTGGCATTAATACAAACGCATCTTCACCCTTGATCAAGGACTGAATAATTGTCTCCTGGTTATGCCGAAACTGGTCATAACCAAAGGTCTGCTTGAGAACGTAATGGGCATCAGTGTGTGTTGGCATAGACCGAAATATAGAGGATAGCGCAGCAGATATGAAGTAAATTCCGAGGAATATCACCACCTGTCATAAAAGATTCACTGCTGATCTTTGGCGGACTGTAGTCCGTTCACCCATTTTCAGATACTAAAACCCTGATAACAGCAAGTCACCTGTGAGGGTCCGTATGAGTAACCCGTTTTCACCACAACATTTACCGCAGTATTGCCACGTTTTTATTTGCTTGTGTCTATTAAGCCTGGTCAGTACAACCAGCCTGGCTGCACATATTGCACCAGAAACTCTTTATCTCGATAACCACAACACGCACTCTAACCTGACTTCAACGATGGCAACATCAGTGGCTACCTCAATCAGCCCTGCCAATGATCTGGAGCGAAATTTTAATCAGGAACTACAGTGGCGAATACTAAACCTTCTCGCCCAGCAGCTCTTTCTCGAAACCCAGCATGACAGAAAGAAACTTTCTGCCCCGTACAAAAATCTGTTGCCCTATATCACGCAAACCTTCTCGGTCGATATTTCATTCCTGAATCCTGAGTTCTTCAGGGTACAAATTATTGACAGAAACATCGGCGAGAAAACACAACTCACGATACCTCGCCTATAATTTGCGCTCCGCTATAGTGCAGTGTTGCACTACTTAAGTGCAACGGGTATCCTTTGGCGACTCATTCGAAAAATGCCAAGGAGAGACCATGAAACTCATTACCGCTATTATTAAGCCCTTTAAGCTTGAAGATGTCAGGGAAGCACTTTCAGAAATCGGTATACAAGGGTTAACCGTTACCGAAGTCAAAGGTTTTGGTCGTCAAAAGGGCCACACCGAACTGTACCGGGGAGCGGAATATGTAGTCGATTTTCTACCCAAGGTCAAACTGGAAACAGCGGTTCCTGCCAACATACTTGATGCCGCTATCGAAGCCATTAGCAATGCAGCCAATACCGGCAAAATTGGCGATGGAAAAATTTTTGTCTCCACTATCGAAGAAACCATTCGTATACGCACTGGCGAAACCGGGCCAGATGCACTCTGATATTGATCAGAGGTTCCTAATGCAACGCCTATGCCAGGGCAAACAGTACAAGCGACTTACCCAGCCAGTCTGGATAACCTCATTTATGTCTTTTATTTCAGAATAAGAGGCCTGTTATCTTCAGTAAGCCGGGATATTCCGTTTTCGCCCAAGGAGCCTCTGATTAAGTCTGAGTGGAGTTTCTCGAATGATAAAAAAAGTTAGCAATCGTTATTCTATTGGTCACTTTTATAGCGAAAACCTGTCGAATTCTAGCCTCAGAAAAACAAGTATGACTGGTTCAAGGATCTCCTTAACTTCCATACTACCTATTCAATCAGTTACAAGGACAAGCAATGAAATCTCTTAGTTTACTTACCCTGTTTCTTTTATTTCCACTTAGCAGTTTTGCGGCGGATGAGATCAATGCAGCCAATACTGCATGGATTCTAACCGCCACCGCACTCGTTCTTTTTATGACATTACCCGGGCTGGCACTTTTTTACGGTGGTCTGGTACGCAGCAAAAACGTCCTGTCCATTTTGATCCAGTGTTTTGCCATCGCTGGCCTGGCCTCTATTCTCTGGTTGCTAATTGGCTACAGCCTCGCCTTTGATGCTGGTTCACCCTATATTGGAGGCCTCAGCAAAGTATTGTTTAATGGTATTGGTGAAGATACTTTACAAGGTGATATTCCTGAATCCCTGTTTGCTCTTTTCCAAATGACCTTTGCCATTATTACGCCCGCATTGATCATTGGTGGTTTTGCCGAGCGAATTAAGTTCTCCTCCGTACTATGGTTTTCATCACTCTGGTTATTGCTGGTTTATGCACCCATTACACACTGGGTCTGGGGTGGTGGCTGGCTAGGTGAAATGGGCTTACTGGATTTTGCAGGAGGCACGGTGGTGCATATTACCGCCGGTGTTGCTGCACTGGTTGCTGCACTCGTTCTTGGCCCCAGAAAGAACTTTGGAAAAGCCGCCAGCACGCCACACAACATGACCATGTCAATTATGGGAGCAGGCATGCTATGGGTAGGCTGGTTTGGTTTTAATGGCGGAAGTGCTCTGGCAGCCAATGGTGACGCTGCCATGGCCATGCTGGTAACACATATTTCTGCAGCAACTGCCGCTATGGTCTGGATGTTTATGGAGTGGGTCAAATTTGGCAAACCAACAGCACTGGGTACTGTGACAGGTATGGTAGCAGGCCTGGGTACAATCACACCTGCCTCCGGATTTGTCGGCCCTGCTGGTGCACTGGTCATTGGCCTTGCCGCAGGTTTTGTGTGCTTCAATGCCACCATCATCGTCAAACAAAAACTTAAAATTGATGATTCACTGGACGTATTTCCCGTACACGGTATTGGTGGCATACTGGGAACATTACTTGCGGGGGTTTTTGCTTCTACCCAACTGGGTATTTTCAGCGGCCAGGGGTTTTTAAATGAAAACATCACCAGCATCGGGCAACAAGTAAGTGTGCAATTTATCGGTGTGGTAGCCACCATTGCGTATACCGCTATCGTGACCTATATTCTGTTCAAGCTGGTAAGCCTCATCACGGGAGGGCTGCGCGTCAGTGCTGATGAGGAGTCACAGGGTCTGGATATCCTGGATCACGAGGAACGTGGTTACGATATGTAATCAAACCGTTAAACCTGTGTTGGGTTACATCAACACAGGTTCCCGGTGTTCGCCAAAAGTGAGACTTTGCTAACACCTGCCCCTTGGGGCAACAGATATAGCTCCCGCTGGAGTGAAAAGGCTACGCCTTAAGCCGCTACTGAGCGTACTGTATCTGCTATTTTTTCTGCCAGTATCGAGGTTTCGGCCTGGTCTTCACCTTCAACCATTACCCGAATTAAAGGTTCTGTTCCAGAAGCACGTAATAATACTCTTCCCCGGTTTCCCAGTGTTGCTTCAACATCACGCACGGATTGCTGTATCTCATCTGATGCATCCAGATCAATTTTTTCCTTGATGGGAATATTAACCAGTATCTGCGGGTATTTCGACATCACCCGTTTGAGTTCATGTAAGGGCTTGCCAGAATCAATAAGGGCATGCATTACCTGAAGTGCTGCAATCGTTCCATCACCTGTTTCTATGCGGTCACGAATAATGATATGCCCAGAGCCTTCACCTCCAATAATACCGTCACAGGCTCGTAACTTTTCCATAACATAACGGTCTCCCACATCTGCCCGATGAAACCCCAGATTCATTGCCTTGATGGCTTTTTCCAAACCCAGGTTACTCATCAATGTGCCCACAATATCACCTTTCAGTCCATCCCGTTGCAGACGATGCTGGGCGATGATCGCCAACACTTCATCACCATCCACTATATTACCCCTCTCATCGACCAGCATAAGCCGGTCACCATCACCATCCAGAGCAACACCGATATTCGCTCGGTATGTTTTTACCGCATCCTGTAGGTTGGCCAGTGAGGTTGCACCACACTCATGATTGATATTGACCCCGTTCGGTTCTGCAAAAATCGTAATGACTTCTGCCCCCAACTCTTCGAAAACATTGGGTGCCACATGGTAAGTTGCTCCATTGGCACAATCAACGACAACACGTAAGCCGTTGAGTTGCACATTATTGGGCAGGGAGCGCTTGCAAAACTCAATATAACGGCCTGCGGCATCCTCTACACGAGTCGCTTTACCCAAATTGTCAGACTCTACCGTCACCATATCTTTTTCCAGATAAGCCTCAATCTCCAACTCAATAGCATCGTCCAGCTTGGTTCCATTAGAGGAGAAAAACTTAATCCCATTATCATAATAAGGGTTATGTGAGGCGCTAATGACAATGCCTGCCGATGCCCGAAATGTGCGTGTTAAATAAGCAACTGCCGGGGTAGGCATAGGCCCTACCAGTTTTATATCAAGCCCCGCTGCTACCAGACCCGCTTGCAATGCAGACTCCAGCATATAACCCGAAATCCGGGTGTCTTTACCAATAACAACCAGCGGGTGTGAATTTCTGGATAAGACTTTTCCGGCCGCCCAGCCCAACTTTAAGGCAAAATCCGGGGTCATAGGACGTGTACCGACACGCCCCCGAATGCCATCAGTGCCGAAATACTTTCTACTCATACTGTTTCACCCCTTCTACAATCCTTAAAGCTTCCACGGTTTCTTTGACATCGTGAACGCGAATAATATCAGAACCTTTCATGGCTGCAACAACAGCTGCTGAAAGACTACCATTCAAGCGTTTACCCACCGGAGCATCATCCAGCAAACTACCTATCATGCTCTTGCGGGAAATACCTATCAACAGTGGTAGATCAAAGCTCTTGAAACGATCCAGCTTCGCCAGCAATTCCAGATTATGTGCTAACGTCTTGCCAAATCCAAAGCCTGGATCCAGTAGCAGACGATCACGATGAATACCCATCGTTTGGCAGGCCTCAATACGTTGCTTAAAAAAGTCGCTCACTTCCTTAATCACGTCTGTATAGCCCGGTAACTTTTGCATAGAACTGGGTTGACCCTGCATATGCATCAAACAGATTGGTACAGAGGTTGTAGCACACACCTGCAAGGTCCCTGGCTCCTGCAAGGCACGCACGTCGTTGATCATATCAACTCCAACCTTCAGCGCTTCTTCCATCACAACAGCCTTGCTGGTATCAACTGATAGCCGTACCTGGCCAGTTGCCTTGATCGCTTCGATCACGGGAATGACACGGTCTAACTCTTCTTGCAAAGAAACCTCTACTGCCCCAGGCCGTGTAGATTCCCCTCCCACATCGATGATATGCGCCCCTTCAGCAATGAGTCGGTGTGCTTGCTGTACAGCAGCACCCCGTGACTGGAAAGCCCCCCCATCTGAAAAAGAATCGGGCGTGACATTAAGAATACCCATTACCTGAATCATCTCTCTAGTCTCCAGACTTGTTCACGCAATATATTCCGGGCAACGCACAGAACGAAAATTGACAGTCCATTAAATATATTTATCAACAAGTTAAAAGGTTATTGAACGTAAGTACTCGAAGCTCGCAGACGAAGGTACATTCCAGGAAAAGAAGAAATGAAAAAAGGCGCCACAAGGCGCCTTAAGTCCGACATAAGTTGTGCTGCCAGTTTCAAGACAGGATAGCTCCGGTGAGCCTCTTAAGGAGCCTCTGATTAAGTCCGGACGAATTTCCTGTGAGATGAAATGCGTCAGTTTTTTGATAGAAAAGTTAGCAATAGTCATTCTATTGGTCACTTTTATAGCGAAAAAATGGCGATATTTCAGCCTCAGGAAAACGATTGGGACTTGATCAGAGTCTCCTTAATGAGTACTGGCAGGCCCTCCTATGGAGCTGTCTTTTTTCGATATATCCGCTGCATTCTTCGTCTGGTGGTCTTCCTCAGGCACAACCGAACCAGAGTCACTATCATCATCGTCTGACCAGTCTTCAGGTGGAGGCGGTGTTTTTCCATCCATCAACGCTTTCAGCTGGTGCATATCAATGGTTTCATATTTCATGAGTGCCTCTGACATGGCATGTAGAATATCTATTTTTTCGTTAAGAATATCTTTCGCACGTTGATAATTTCTGTCAATCAGGTCACGAATTTCTTCATCAATGGCATGTGCAGTATCATCCGACATCTGCTTATGTTGTGTCACTGAACGGCCAAGGAACACCTCACCTTCATCTTCACTATATGCCAGCGGCCCCATCCGGTCTGACAAGCCCCACTTTGTCACCATATTACGGGCAATATCGGTTGCCCGTTCAATATCATTTGAGGCACCAGTGGTTACCCTGTCATGTCCAAAGATCAGCTCTTCAGCAACCCTGCCTCCAAACAGGCTGGACAACTGGCTTTCGAGATGCCGCTTACTGTGACTATAGCGATCTTCTTCCGGCAAGAACATGGTAATACCCAGAGCACGTCCACGTGGAATAATGGAAACCTTGTAGACGGGGTCATGCTCAGGCACAGTCAAACCGACAATCGCATGACCGGCTTCATGATAGGCAGTAAGCTTTTTTTCATCCTCACTCATGACCATGGATTTACGTTCAGCACCCATCATGATTTTATCTTTTGCTTTCTCAAAATCTTCCATATTTACAGTACGCTTATCAGAACGTGCTGCAAACAGAGCGGCTTCATTAACCAGGTTTGCCAGATCAGCACCTGAAAACCCCGGTGTACCACGCGCCAGCAGCTTGGGCTTGACATCATCAGCCAGTGGAACCTTACGCATATGGACTTTCAAAATCTGTTCGCGTCCACGCACATCCGGCAGTGGCACCACAACCTGACGGTCGAATCGTCCGGGACGAAGTAGTGCTTTATCCAGCACATCCGGTCTGTTGGTTGCTGCAATGACGATAACCCCTTCATTACCTTCGAAACCATCCATTTCAACCAGCAACTGGTTCAGGGTTTGTTCGCGTTCGTCATGTCCACCACCCACACCGGCACCCCGCTGGCGTCCAACAGCGTCTATTTCATCAATAAAGATAATACAGGGCGCGTGTTTTTTTGCTGTTTCAAACATATCCCGAACACGGGAGGCACCTACGCCAACAAACATTTCCACAAAGTCTGAGCCGGAGATACTAAAAAATGGCACCTTGGCCTCACCGGCGATAGCGCGTGCCAGTAATGTTTTACCCGTACCGGGGGAACCAACCATCAATACGCCTCGTGGTATTTTCCCCCCCAGCTTCTGAAACTTGCTTGGATCCCTCAGAAAATCAACTACTTCGGTGACATCATCTTTGGCTTCTTCACAGCCGGCCACATCATTAAAGGTTACTTTTACCTGGTCATCCGTCATCATGCGTGCCCGGCTCTTGCCAAAAGACATAGGGCCGCCCTTGCCGCCCCCGCCCTGCATTTGACGCATAATATAAATCCACAGGCCAATAATCAGCAGAAATGGCGCCCAGCTGATAATAATCTCCCACAGGAGTGAATTTTCCTTAGGCGGCATAGCATTGACCTGGACATCATTTGCCAGCAAATCATCGATCATTTTTGGATCATTGGGAGGGGTATATGTGGTGAATTTCTGCCCGCTTTTGGTTTTTGCAATAATATTCTGTTCCTGAATATTAACCGACACAATATTACCGTCTTTCACCTCTTTCAGGAATTGCGAATAACTTAATGCCCTTGAGTTTTGTAGCGGCTGCTGGAATTTCTGGAACACCAAAATCAGCATCATTGCAATGGCTACCCAGATGAGTATGTTTTTTGTTAGATCGTTCAAAATTTCACCTTAACTATTAAACACCCGTTGGTTTGGAACGAGCACAGCTACTTATTTTACACAAGTTTTTGACCAAGTACATAAACTTCACGGCTACGTGGTCGCGATGCTTTCGGTTTTATAATTTTCACCTTCTGAAAAATGTGCCGCACCGCTTTAATATAATCATCTGAGCCCTGCCCCTGAAACAGCTTGGCAACAAAAGCACCGTCCCTGTCAAGAATACGACTCGCCATGTCCAGCGCAAGTTCACATAAATAAATAGATTTGGGCTGATCAATAGAGTCCACCCCACTGATATTGGGTGCCATATCAGAAATAACAAGGTCGCACTTGTCACTACCCAGGGTAGATAGTAGTGCTTCAAACACATCATCCTCACGAAAATCACCCTGAACAAATTCCACGTGAGGCAGGGGATCAACAGGCAAAATATCACTGGCTACTACTCTGCCACTGTCCCCCACCAGCGTTGCACAAAACTGGCTCCATCCACCCGGCGCAGCTCCCAGGTCAACCACTCTCATACCGGGTTTAATGATCTGGCTTTTTTGCTGAATTTCTATTAGCTTGTACACCGCTCTGGAGCGATAACCGTCTTGCCGTGAGCGCTTGACATACTCATCGTCAAAATGCTCATCTAGCCAGCGTTTGCTACTTTTACTTCTGGACATATGGGTGTGACTCAGTTCTACTTGACATTCAGGCTCCCCACGCAAACAGCATTTCATACCTGAGCGTACGAGGGAGCTTGTTACTATTTATTTATTGATCCAGGAAAGCCCGGCAGCACCATGAACGACTAAGCCTGGACAATGTTCACTCTACCGGAATCCCTTTAGGGAGCCCCTGATAATCAGAATTTTTATTCGAGGTGCCCCAACCCAGCATATACAAAGGACTTCCCTGATGATGAGGTTATCATGGAACTAAGTAATACAGAGAAAAAAACACTCAAAGGATTGGCACATAATTTGCGCCCACTGGTGATGATAGGCCAGCAGGGGCTCAAGGAATCCATCCATAGTGAAATGGAAACCGCCCTGGATTTTCATCAGCTGGTCAAAGTAAAAATTATCGCCGATAACCGTGAGCAACGAAAAACGATAATTAAACAACTTTCCGAGCAGCACAAAGCTACGGTTATCCAGACTATAGGACACACCGCAGTATTTTATCGAACCAATAAAGATAAAGCCCGGCTCTATTGAAGGCCTGATTAAGTCCGGTCGAATTTCCTGTGAGATGATATTCGACAGTTTTTTGACAGAAAAGTTAGCAATGGTCACTCTATTGGTCACTTTTATAGCGAAAAAAGGCGATATTTCAGCCTCAGAGAAACGATCGGGACTTGATCAGAATCTCCTTATCAATGCAAAACCCTATTCTTTGTGCCATGTGGTGAAACTACGGATTCAAATTCCAGGATCTTTGTAACACCTCTACTGCCTCCGCAACACGCTGCGGAGGTATCACACCACTTCTTCCACGAATAACCGAACGGGATGTGCCGATGGCTACCTGCGTGTCGCCTCTGGTAAATTCATGACGGCTATAAAAGTACTTTTCATCATAATCGTGGATATGCATTTTAATGGTATATTCCTGAAATAGTGTCAAAGAAGCCTTGTAAGTCATATCATGGTAAGCAATCAGGGGCATCCAACCATGCTGCTTCATCACACGCAGCAACCCCGTGCGTACAAACAAATCAAAACGGGACAAGTCACACAAAGTGAGAAAACGCCCATTATTCACATGCAAATTAACATCCAGGTCATTCGGCCAAACCCTTAGGGAAAATTCATTTCTCAGGTCATCCGGTGTAATCACGCTGGCACGACGAGCTCGCCAGTAGATCCAGAGCATTCGCAGATAAAGATTCATGTATCTATCCTTTTGAGATATTTACTATTTTCGGACAGCCTTCCAGAAGCTTGTCCGAAAACAGGAAGCGTAGCGAAAATCACAAGAATATTATAAGCCGGGCTCATTGAATGAGGCGAACAGTTGTTCTATTTAACGATTTCAATAAGTTCAGGTTATGATATTCATGGGGTTTGCAGTAGCTTCTTAGTTCTCGGACAGGCTCCTAGTTCAGGTGCCAGCTTGAATTGGCTCCGATATGATGTGTGGAAAAATCCCAGATGTCCACCATTGGGTAGCAGGTTTAATTCAAAACCCCTACGTGCTGGAATCTGTGAATACAGCTTGTTATAGGGGATGAGAGGGTCATTTGCCGAGTTAGTCAACTTGCAGGGGATACTTACCTCTTTGAGAAATTGCAGGGCACTATTCTCTGTATAATACTGCTCCAGGCTACCATAACCATTCAGGGGAACCGTAATCTGTTCATCGAAGTCAATCATGCAGTCCACCTTCTCAAGTGTTGGCAAAATAGCTAGTGTCTTAGCATCTTTGCGTCTTTTCAGCAAACGCCGATAACGTGACAAAACGACTTTCTGATACAAACGGCTAAAGCCTTCATTAACAATTTTTGCTGTTAACCCCAGATCAAGCGGTACTGAAATACAATGCAGCAAACGTGTAAACCACTGGGCACAAGCATGCTTCGCAGCCCACTGGCTCAGTACAATCCCCCCCAGTGAAAAACCGATAATAGCGCTCAACGAGGTACCTGTTTTATCACACAGATAGCGAATCACTTCATCAACGTCATCAACAGATCCGGCATTAAAATAACCTGCTGTAGTACCGGGAAAGTCTGTACAGTTTCTAAGTTCAACGACAACCGGCGTCATCCCTTCCTGCTGCAATTCTCTGACAGCAGCCTGAACAACAGGCGCATGCCGGTTACTCGCCATGCCCGGAATTAGTAAAACTGTCTTGTCATACTGCAGGGGAGCCGGATAATGTAATGCAACAAAGTCACCGTCCGATAGCGGTATTGTTTCCCACTCCCACGCGGGAGACCTGAAAGCTGACAGTGAAGGACGTATCGTCTCAACATGCCCCTTAAGTGCACTCATATTAATCCAGCCTTTTTCATATCCCTGTAGTCTCCCAGGGTTGCTTTACGGGAAACACCCCGTATAACATCCGCCCCTAACACCAGGTTGAAATTGGATTTTCCTCCATACTTATGGTGGATAAAGTGGTTAACAGCCACTTGTCGCATGTAGCGTGTATTCATCAACCATTTCAGCCAGAAGCTAGAACTTTTCTGCACCTCTGCTCTCGGGATATGTATGTAATAATGTAACCAGCGTGACATCGGAATTGGCAACCAGGCTGAAATACAAATCCCCAGAAAAATGATGTCATTAAACAGGACATAAAATAATGGCAAGGGTAACGCCAGTACAATCATATACTTGATAACGCCTGTTGCACCCAGGCCAACGCCGTACCCTGAATTGATAATCAACCTGCCGTGGATGCCCCGTTTGACAAGTTTCTGCTGGAGCTTCTTTTCCTCTTCCTCGGACGCAAACTGTCGGGTATGGGCAGTTTTGAATGTATGATAATGGTGAATAATATGATGCGTATAATAAGAGCTTGTTAACCCCGAAAAAAGGCGTGGATAGCGCTTGTAAAACCGATAAAACCTGGACGGTGCATCCGATACATACTGATGCATGAATGATTCCACATACGAGCCTGAAAAATAGCCAATACACAAACCGGATACAAAATAAAGTGCTGTTATGAGCATGATCATGCTCCAAACTTCACAAGCTGTGAGGTCTTTTCATCCCACAATTTAAGACCAAACGATGCAGGAATATCCTGATATCGCAGCACCGTTAACTCAGCAGGGCTACCCAAATCTTGATGAGCCACAGGGAGGTGATAGTTCGGAATTCGAGAATCAAGATGGTGAATGTGGTGGTAACCTATATTCCCGGTTAACCAATGTCCAACCCTGCCAAGATTCAAAAAAGAAGAACCTTTCAGTGAGGCCTCCGCATGATTCCATCTCTCCCTGTCGCTCCAGTAAGTCCCCTGATAGTTGTGCTGTACATAAAAAAGAACAATCGCCATCATCGCGGCAAGCCACAGAGAAAGAGCCTCCACCACTAGCACTGCCATCCAGTCAAAAAACAGACACAAGCACCCAATCCGCAGCACAATTAACGCATTAGTCAACACGATACTTTGCAGGGATTTTCTGTTTTTCCTTGCAGTAGCATGCGGCCATTTAAACCAGATGAAAAACTGAAACAATGCTCCCAGCACGACCATCACAAATGGATTGCGGTACAGCTTGTAAGCAAGTTGTGAACGCCCGGAGAGACTGGCATATTCTGCCTTGGTCAGTACGCGAATATCACCAATATTACGACCCTGCAAGTTACCAGAATGTGCGTGATGAAAAGCGTGTTGCTGTTTCCAGTAAACATGGGGAACATGGGTAAAAATGGATAACAAAAGACCCAGATAATTATTTGCCTTTACAGACTTTAAATAAGCATGATGGGCACAATCATGCTGAATGATAAAAATACGAATAATAGAAAAAGCCAGTAATAATATTAACCCTGAAAACAAGGATGCTGATAGCAGATCGGATGACACTAAAAGTGAGCCAAAAACCTGCACTGCCGAAACGTATAGAACACAATATAGAACACTATTCAGAAAAGTCTGCTTGACGCTGGAAGACAAATCTGCTCTCAACAAACGGACATTAACTGCTGCGAAACTTTCAGTAGAAGCCATGAAGTATCCTTGTAAATAAAACAACGAGGCTTTTTAGAAGAAAGCATACGAAACCAGCAAACTACACACTGATGAAAGGTCTGCTTTTACGGACAAATAAGATATCGATTTATTATTTTTATTCGTGATTATGGCTCATACATACATGATTATATTTTTCTATGGTGCTATTAAGTGTAAGTATTGAATATAATACTTCGCAATAACTAATAACCATCATCAAAAAATACTATAGAGGGGGAGAACTACAATTACCCAACAATGTATAATTATTGAACTCATTCGCCAGATGTGTATATTTACTAACCATTCTCCCGCTTGCTTTTAATC
>WFWY01000034.1 GCA_015490895.1 Thiotrichaceae bacterium
CCTTTGTCCAGGGTGATATTTACCGTCAGCAAAATCTGGATAATGATAACCGGCGTGACCAGATCAGTCTGCAAATAGGCCAGGAAAGCAAAACCCATCGCTATGCCATCGGCATTCGACATGCCCAGGAGATTACCCAGGCACAAACCCGCCAGGGCACCCTGCTAACGCTGGGTGGTTCGGTCACACCTGATAATGGCAGAGTAACACTCCGTAGCCATCTGGAAAAAAACTTTAATACTCAGGGAGCAAATGAAGCCTACCCTGATCGACTGATTATTGGTGCAGATATTGGTCTGACCGACAATATGGCGCTTTTTCTGGAACGTGAAATTACCCGCAGCAAGTCAGTCGATACCGCCATTGACCGGATTGGTTTGGGCGCCAAGCTATGGGAGGGTGCTTCTGTCAAAAGTAGTATCAACCGCCAAAACCAGTATGGTGGCGATCGCACCTTCGCTATTTTGGGTCTGAGCCAACGCTTGAACTTGACCGAAAACCTGTCAGCAGACCTGAGCATTGACCACGCAAAGACGTTAAAAAATACCCAGCAGATACCTGTTGATATTAACCAGCCGGCCATCAATGGTAGTATTCGTGATGACTTTACCGCCTTTTCTATCGGCCTGGGCTGGCGCGATGAAAACTGGAGCTGGACAACCCGCCTGGAAAACCGCAATGGTGACCGGGAAGACAAGCAAAATCTTCGCCTGGGTTTTATCCGACACCTGAGTAAAGACAGAGACTTATCGGCTCGTATTGATATTAGCCGTTTCCAGCTGGATAATGGTGATGAAAATAGCCGTACCCTGATTAGCCTGGGTAGTGCCTGGCACCCACAGGGGGATGATTATACGATCTTGCAACGCCTGGACTACAAGGATGAGCAGCTGCGTAATAACAGTGAAAATAAACGCACACGCAAGCTGATCCATAACATTCATATCAATAAACAGGCAGGCAAGAAAACGCAAGTCAGCCTGCATCACGGCCTGAAACATACACTTGAAGATGCGTTTAATGAAGCCTTTAGCACCATTGTGGATACCACACAGGTGCAAATCCGGCGAAACATCAGTGAGAAAATGGATATCGGCCTGCATGCCGGTTATCTGCACGACTGGGAAAATGACAACTGGGAATACACCTATGGCGGCTCTCTTGGTTATACACCCGCAAAGAACATGTGGCTAAGCGCCGGGTACAACCTGGAAGGCTTCAGTGACAATGATTTCGACCAAAGTGAATATACGGCACAGGGGCCTTTTTTACAGCTTCGTTACCGCGCCGACAAAGATCAGCTGGCTAAATTAACCCGACGCAAGCAGCACCGGGAAAACAACAGGGCAACAAACGAAGAAAGCCGAAAAACAGCACGGGATGAATAGACACCTTCCATACCATAGATAGTCGTATCGTATACACGCTACGATTATCCATCTTGAAGCTGGTTTAGGGCGATGGGGCACCGCCCCTGAAACTTGCTGGAAATACGGGATATCAATAAAAAAACGAAAGAATATACCATGAATCACACACGATCTATCTATCTGCTATTGCTAACTTGCCTATTTTATGCACAAGCAGGGTTAGCCATACAATATGAAACCGTTGTACCACCCACCAACTTTGTCACTACGGGCATCACCAATGCTGGCCCCAGTTCTGATGACGGTAGCCTGCTGGTCAATATCGGCTTTGATTTCCCCTTTAATGGCACCACTTACAACCAGCTCTATATCAATTCCAACGGTACTTTGTCATTTGATACCAGTGATGGCGACTATAGCGCTGACCCACTGGCAACAAACTCCCCCCTGCAATGGATTTTACCTTTTTGGCATGACCTGAACCCCTCAGCTTCTGGTAGTGGCAATATTACCTATGGCACGGTTGGTACCTCTCCCAACCGTGAATTCATTGCCTGGTGGGACAAGGTATACCCTTACCGCTGGGATTATTCCTATGGTCAGTCCATTTGCTCTTTTCAGGTCGTGCTCTATGAAGATGGTCGCATTCGTTATCGCTATGACCCCAACAATGTGAATTGCTCCGGCCCCAGCTCACAAAATAGCCTGACTGTTGGTGTGCAAGAAAATACCAGCACCTACACACAACACGTCTACAATCAAACTATCGACCTGAACAAGGATATTGTTTATGCCCCCTTCAAGCCCGCTTTAACGGTGACTAAAACATCCGAGGTTATCTCCGACCCTGAGAACAACAGTAGCAACCCCAAACGTATACCTGGCTCCATTGTGCGGTATACCATTACGGTTGACAATGCCAATGGCAGTCATGCAGCGAACGTCAATGTCACTGATTCGCTGGTTCCCGGGGTTAGCTGGAATAGCAATCTGACAGTCACATCACCCTTCATTAATAACGGTGTGACTAAGGTACTGACAGATGCTGTTGATGGTGATGAAGGCAGTTTTGATGGCAGCGCGATTACTGTCAACTGTACCTTTATCACAAATGACGGACCGTGTGTTGTTACCTTTGATGTCAGTATCGACTAAGAGCCCACCCGAGAACCAAGAACTTCTGGAAGGCTATCCGTAACCACCTCCGCCAGGAGTTTTAATGACTAAAACATCGCCTGTATCAACATTCGTCTGATCTTTGAATGACAGGGTTTCCTTCACTCCCTGTCGCCGGATAAGCCAGTTTTCTCCTGTCTTCCCCGGTTTGCCCCCTGCCATGCCATAGGGAGGAACAAGCCGGTGCCCGGAGAGTATATTCACACTCATCGGCTGCAAGAAACGCAACTTGCGAACGACACCACATCCACCCCAATGTTTACCTTTACCACCACTGTTCTGACGAATACTAAATGACTCCAGCAATACTGGAAAACGCTGTTCCAGTATTTCAGGATCTGTCAATCGTGAATTGGTCATATGGGTATGTACAGCATCGGCGCCATCGGCATTGGCGGTTGCCCCGGCACCACCGCAGAGTGTCTCATAATATTGATACTGTTCATTGCCCCAGGTCACATTATTCATGGTGCCCTGTGCCGCCGCCATTACCTGCAAAGCGCCATAAAGCGTATCGACTATGGCCTGAGACGTTTCAACATTGCCAGCAACCACCGCCGCAGGGTAGCGCGGATGGAGCATACAGTCCTCCGGGATCACGATACGCAAAGGCTTCAAACAGCCCTCATTCAGTGGCACAGGATCAGCAACGAGCGTTCGAAAAACATAAAGTACCGCTGCCCGCGTAATAGCGGTTGGTGCATTAAGGTTACCGCTGTGTTGTAGGCTGGTGCCACTAAAATCAATACAGGCACTGCGTGTTGCATGATCAACCCGTATAGCGACCTGTATCTGGCTACCATCATCCATGGCATAGCAAAACTCCCCATCTTGCAATGCAGAAATCACCTGACGTACGGATTCTTCCGCATTATCTTGTACATGACGCATGTAAGCTTCTACAACATCAAGCCCATACTGGTGAATCACCCTGGCAAGTTCCGCGGCACCCTTTTCGCAGGCTGCCAGCTGTGCTTTCAGATCTGCCAGATTGTAGTCAATATTTCTTACCGGGTACGGGCCCGAGGTCAATAATTTTCGTATTGCAGCTTCCTGAAAAACACCAGCACGCATCAGCTTAACAGGATGAATAAGAACTCCTTCTTCATCCAGTGTCTGGCTGTCTGGAGGAATAGAACCTGGTGTAATACCACCAATATCTGCATGATGCCCCCGTGCTGCCACATAAAAAACAATCGTATCATTATTAGCATCAGCGGCAACAGCACTGTCAGCTACCCCCATCTCGCTCCGAAATACCGGGCGAATCACAGTGATATCGGGTAAATGTGTCCCACCGTTGTAAGGATCGTTCGATACCACAGCATCACCCGCAGACAAGCTATCCACACCCTCACGGATCACTGCCTTGATGCTTTCACTCATACTTCCCAGGTGTACCGGCATATGAGGTGCATTGGCAACCAGGTTTCCTTCAGGATCAAAAATCGCACAGGAGAAATCCAGCCGTTCCTTAATATTGACAGAGACTGCCGTTTTCTCCAGTACAAAACCCATTTGTTCGGCAATCGACATATACAGATTATTAAATACTTCCAGCATGACCGGGTTGGCCTGGGTGCCCTGAATATGACTCTGTTTTGCATAGTGCAGTGTCTCGTGGCGCTCCAGTAACACATAACGCCCCGCTGTTGTAGTAGCATGCAAGCAGGCACTCCAGCCTGGTTCAACAACAATCGTACCGGTTGTTTCAAGCAAAATGGCTGGCCCCCGAACCGACACCTTCGCAGGCAACATCGAGACACGATAAAAAGGGACACGTCGCCAGCTGCCCCGCAAATAAACTTGACGTTGTGTGACAGGCTGCAAACGATTCGTTATTGCAACCTCCCCGAAAAAAGAAGATTCCGGAGCTGACTTCCCTGCCGCCTGTAAAGGCGACCTTATCACCCACTCTATTTCAATACTGCTTACCCTCACCGTTTTATCACGATCCGCAAACCCAAACCGTTGCTGGTGCTGTTGGGTAAATGCATCTATCAGCTGGTCAACAGTGTCATCGCTAGTTACTGGCAACGTACTGTCTGAACCAGCATAATGACAATGCAGAGTCTTGATCAGCTCATACGGCGGCGCAGGCCTCTGTTCCTCTGGCACTGCATATAATAGTCGCTCCAAAAGCTGTCGCATCGCTTGCTGTATATGCGGGTAATTCACCTCATCCAGAGGCAGATCTACACTTTGTCTGAACATCTTGCGGACATCCGCCAGCCCCATACCATAAGCGGACAGAACGCCGGAGTACTCATGCAAAAAGATACGCCGCATCCCCAGCGCATCGGCAACCAGGCAGGCATGCTGCCCACCAGCCCCACCAAAACTGCACAGGGTATAGTCGGTCACATCATAACCGCGCTGTACAGATATTTTCTTGATCGCATTTGCCATATTTTCAACAGCAACCGTTAAAAACCCTTCCGCCATTTCTTCGACACCTTGTCCTGTATCTGCCGCCAATTCACGAAAACGCTTCATAACAGTAGCATGATCCAGGGGCTGATCCGCATGCTCACCAAACAATGCCGGAAAGAAATCGGCCTGCAACTTCCCCAAGAGTACGTTGCAATCGGTAATCGTCAACGGCCCACCTGCACGATAGGCAACAGGTCCAGGATCAGCGCCCGCTGAATCCGGCCCAACCTGAAAACGGTTTTGATCCCAGTGCAGAACCGAACCTCCTCCCGCTGCCACCGTATGCACACGCATCATGGGGGCACTGATACGCATACCAGCAATATGTGCTTCCAGAGTACGTTCATATTTCCCCTGGTAGTGACAGACATCCGTTGACGTCCCCCCCATATCGAAACCGATCAGGTGCTTGAAGCCAGCTGCCTCGGCAGTACGAATCATGCCAACCACCCCACCGGCAGGACCCGACAAAATGGCATCCTTACCATGGAAAGTTTCTGCCTGTGTTAACCCTCCATTGGATTGCATAAACAGGAGTTCGGTACCGGGTAGTTCTGTAGCAACCTGCTTCACATAACGACGCAGTATGGGGGATAGATACGCATCAATCACTGTCGTATCTCCCCGGCTGATATAACGAATCAGTGGACTGCTTTGATGGCTGGTTGATACCTGGGTAAATCCTGTGTCATGCGCCAGTTGCGCCAGACGCTGCTCATGCTGCTGATAGCGATAACCATGCATGAAAACAATAGCCACCGCACGTAGACCCTGTTTGTATGCCCGCTGGAGTATTTTTTGTGCGACCTGCTCATCCAGTGCTTGCCGTACATCACCCGTTGCCATTATACGCTCCGGAATCTCTTCAACCTGTGCATAGAGCATTTGTGGCAGTGTAATATCCAGTGCAAACAAATCTGGACGTTGCTGATAGGCGATTCGTAATGCATCCTTGAAGCCTTCTGTTACCAACAACAGGAGCGGTTCACCCGTATGCTCCAGCAATGCATTGGTAGCAACCGTTGTGCCCATACGGACAGTCTCAATTTGGTGCGCCGGAACAGGTTGGTCCGCCGCGACCCCTAATACATCACGAATTCCCTGCAAGACAGCATCCTGGTAATGAGCGGGATTTTCTGACAACAGCTTATGCGTGTGTATATTGCCTTCAGGACTACGCGCCACAATATCGGTAAACGTACCCCCGCGATCAACCCAAAAATGCCATTTTTCTGTTTTCATACCCTGGTTTATTCCATGTAGATCGAAGGATTCCGCTTGCCAGCATAAATATCAGGCAACTTATACCCGTATGATAATCACTACCCGATGGAGCTTCTACTGTAAAGACGCTACCCGTAAAAGACGCTACCCGTAAAAGCCGCTATACTTTTAGTTTAGTTGATGGATACATTTAATACCGGAGTGACCATGATTCTAAACGCAATACTTACCTGTCCCCATTGTGGTTTTAGGAAAGAAGAAACCATGCCTGAAAATGCCTGCGTTTATTACTACCGGTGTAGCCAGTGTCATACTCAATTCAAGGCCAGGGAAGGGGATTGTTGTGTTTTTTGCTCCTATGCTGATTATCCTTGTCCCTCCTCACAATTTATCGGTTCTTCCTGCTGTGCGCGGGACTGATCAGCTATGAATTCAGGTTAGAGTAACCGGAAGTCACATGGGCAGTAAATTTCTGAAACTCGGGATATAGACAATCTTTATCATCAGAATGGATATTATTTGGAACTTTTCTTCTATCGTTGTAGACTCAAGCAATGGATGTTGCGCCAAAGTAACACTCATTGTAAAGGGGAAATGTTACTAATTCACTTGTCATTACAAAGTGCCATCAATGAATAAGGTATAACCTCGAATAATCTGTAGCATAGATACTACACTTTTATATAATCACTTTCGTGATTAATATCGTTAATAAATGGAGCCCAATATGAGTACAAAAAAATTAATAGTCATGAGTTCAACCCTGTTAGTTTCTGCCATGATGATGTCAACAGTTTCGGCACATGACGGAAAATATGTAACCGATTCTTCAGGTAAGGGCGTAAAAGACAGTTACGGAAAGTGTGTGAAAGCCGTCCTTGGTAACATGGTTGATGGTTGCGGTGCTCCCAAGCCAGAGCCAGCACCAGAACCTGTTGCTGCGCCAGCTCCAGCCCCTGCACCAGCACCGGCACCAGTGGTAGCACCTGCTCCCAAACCAAAGCCGGTTGCACCTGCTCCCAAGCCTAAAGTTCACGTATTGAATCTGAATGAGACGGGTGGATCCAATTTCGCTACCGGTAGTGCGAAACTCAGTACTAAAGCACGTCAGCAACTGGCTGGCTTTGCTAACAGAGTAAAAGCTTCCGGAGTTTCTCCTTCCAGCATCACTATTATTGGTCATACGGATAGCCGTGGTTCCGCTGCATACAACCAGAAGCTGTCTGTTAGACGCGCACAGTCTGTAGCAAACTATCTTGCCAGCCTGGGTTTAAACCGTCGCACCATGCATATTGGTGGCCGGGGTGAGTCTCAGCCAGTTGCCAGCAACAAGACCAAGGCAGGCAGAGCTGCTAACCGCCGCGTAACTATTACCGTAAAAGGTCAGCGTCGCGTTATTAGAAGATAATCACTAATACCGCTATAGCATACTTCGCAGTGAAGACATGATTGCCTGGTACGTATAGCAAGTCTCATCATAATAGAAGCTACAATGGCACGCTCATTTCATGGGCGTGCCATTTTTTTGCTCTCCCGAACTCGAGCCACTTATACTCCCTACCCCCTCTTTACCCTGAAAACAGGAGTAATCTCCCTTTCTTACCAAATTCCTCTTGACCTGTGCCTTACTGACAGGTTGTACGCTATCTTTTAACAGACACAGGTTAAACGTATAAACGTATAAACGTATAAACGTATAAACGTATAAACGTAAGTATTTATACAGATCCTTTGAAACGTAGCAAGGAGAACTATCATGAAAAAACCATTGTTAAACGCTGCTATTACTCTCATCCTGGCAACATCTACCCTTTCAGCTAACGCAAAACCTACCGTCTATATTCCTCTAGGCTCCGGTAACCAGGTTATTGCTGTCGATGCCGCTACAAATAAAATCACCCAGTCTTTTCCTGGCGTAGAAAATGCCCACGGCCTGGTCGCCACTCCTGACGGTGAGTACCTCATAGCCGGAAGTTTGGCAGAAACACCCTCAACTGCTGAGCAACCTGCCGACACCCCAACCAGTAAACTCTATGTTGTACATCCTGCACATGGGCATGTTATGTCCACCATTCCTGTAGTCGGCTGGACACATCATCAGGCTATCACTCCCGATGGTAATACAGTGATATCAACTCACGGTATGCGTGGCTTTGTAACCGCTGTCAACCTGAAAACCAACAAAGTTGAAAAAACCATCAAGACAGGGGCTGTGCCCAACTACACCCTGATTACCCAGGATGGCAAGTTTGCCTACGTCAGTAACACCGGTGACAACAATCTGGCTGAAATTGACCTTAATACCTGGGAAGTTACACGGACGCTGGAATCTGGCCCTGCACCTGAACATATGGCTTTCTCCAAAGATGAATCAAAAATCTTTGTAACAAACCCTGCTGCCGGGGATGTTTCCGTTATCTCACGCGAGAGTGGAAGATCACTCAAGATCATTCAGGTTGGTAGCAATGTACATGGCCTGGATATCAGTGATGATGGCAAAACACTCTTTGTGAGTAGCAAGAAAGACGAAAAACTGGTAGCCATCGATACAGAAACAGGTAATAAACGTGAGTTAGCATTGAGCCCTGCGCCCTATCAC
>WFWY01000035.1 GCA_015490895.1 Thiotrichaceae bacterium
CCAGGTGATAATGTCAAGATTACCGTCACCCTGATCGCTCCGGTAGCGATGGAAGAAGGCCTGCGGTTTGCGATTCGTGAAGGCGGACGTACGGTGGGTGCAGGTGTGGTTGCTAAAGTTATTGAGTAATACTTATTACTATATAGGTATTGAATCATAACTTCATTTTGTTATAATCGCGCTCCTTTCGAGAACGGGCAGGTGGTGAACTTGCTCGTTCTTTTGTTGTTTATAGTAGACGTTAGGCCAGTAGCTCAATTGGTAGAGCAACGGTTTCCAAAACCGTAGGTCGGGGGTTCGACTCCCTCCTGGCCTGCCAATGTCTCTTGTTATGCAGATAAAAATAATGGCAGCAACTAGCAGTACGGATTCACATACATCTTCATTTGATATTGTTAAGCTGGTCTTTGCTATCGCGCTGGTCGTTGTAGCAATGGGTGGTTTCTATTACCTCTCCGAAGAATCATTACTCTATCGTGTTTTAGGCTTGTTGGCC
Source organism: Thiotrichaceae bacterium (assembly GCA_015490895.1). Classification (GTDB taxonomy): domain Bacteria; phylum Pseudomonadota; class Gammaproteobacteria; order Thiotrichales; family Thiotrichaceae; genus HyVt-477. The sequence continues at coordinate 497 of WFWY01000035.1, forward strand.
GTGGTTGGCGTGGCAGCCGGTGTCGCTTTAACGACACAGTCCGGGAAAAGACTGGTTACCTTCATGGGTAATGCGAAGACAGAGGTTCGCAAAGTCGTATGGCCAACCCGGGCAGAAACCGTGCAGACAACCCTGGTGGTTATTTTTATGGTTGCGTTACTGGCTATCTTTTTGCTGATAATAGATTCAATTCTTGGTTGGGCGGTAAAGTTTTTCCTGGGCACTGGAGGTTAAAAAGTGGCGAAGCGATGGTATGTCATTCAGGCCTTCTCCGGTTTTGAGAAGCGTGTCCAGGCAGCACTCAAAGAGCGTATTGAGCGCTTTGGAATGGAAGATCTCTTTGGAAGTATTCTGGTGCCAACCGAAGAAGTGGTTGAGATGCGAGGTGGCAAGAAGCGGCAAAGTGAACGCAAATTCTTTCCTGGCTATGTGCTGGTTGAGATGGAAATGAATGATGATTCATGGCATCTGGTTAAAGATACCGATCGGGTGCTGGGGTTTATTGGTGGCACTAGTGACAAGCCGGCACCGATTACTGATGCCGAGGCAGATAGTATTTTGCGTAGTGTGGCGGGTGAGGATGCGCCCAAGCCGAAAGTGATGTTTGAAGTGGGTGAAGTGGTGCGTGTTGTTGATGGGCCTTTCAATGACTTCAATGCGATTGTTGAGGCGGTTAACTACGAGAAAAATAAACTCTCAGTTGCCGTACAGATTTTTGGACGCTCAACACCGGTTGAGCTGGATTTTTTCCAGGTTGAAAAAGCCTGATTTCGTTTATTAACCAGTCACGGGGAGGCGAGAGCCGTTTGCACCTGTCGAGGAAAGTACCGCATGGCTAAGAAAGTCGATTCTTATATTAAGTTGCAAGTTCCTGCCAATGGAGCTAACCCGAGTCCTCCTGTTGGGCCTGCATTAGGTCAGCATGGCGTGAATATCATGGAGTTTTGCAAGGCGTTTAACGCGAAGACGCAAGGGATGGAGCAGGGTATGCCAATACCTGTTGTGATCACGGTCTATAGTGATAAAAGCTTTACCTTTGTAACCAAGACGCCGCCTGCTTCTATCTTGCTAAAAAAAGCAGCTGGAATCCAAAAGGGCAGTGGTGAGCCGCACACAAACAAGGTTGGCAAGGTGACTCGTGCCCAGTTAGAAGAGATAGCAACCACGAAAAACCCAGACTTGACTGCGGCAGATATGGATGCAGCTGTAAGAACGATTGCGGGTAGTGCCCGCAGCATGGGTATTGAAGTGGAGGGTGTGTAATGGCCAGGTTGAGTAAAAAGCAGAAGCTGATTAAGGAAAAAATAGACTCTGACAAGCAATACGGTGCGATTGAAGCGTTTGACCTGATTAAGGAGCTTCCCAGGGCAAAGTTTACGGAAAGTGTTGATGTGAGCATTAACCTGGGTGTTGATCCAAGGAAGTCGGATCAGGTGGTTCGTGGCTCTACCGTGCTGCCTAAAGGCACAGGAAAAACGGTGAGAGTGGCAGTTTTTGCACAGGGTGAAAAAGCGGATATCGCTAAAGAAGCGGGTGCGGATATTGTTGGTTTTGAAGATCTTGCTGAAGCGGTAAAAAAAGGTGAGATGGATTTTGATGTAGTGATAGCTACCCCTGATGCGATGCGTGTTGTCGGTCAATTAGGCCAAATACTGGGTCCAAGAGGCCTGATGCCCAACCCCAAGGTTGGTACCGTAACGCCGGATGTTAAAACAGCGGTGATTAATGCAAAGTCTGGACAGGTACAATATCGTACTGACAAGGCGGGAATTGTTCATTGTTCGATTGGCAAGGTGGATTTTGATTCGGCCGATTTGCTGGAGAATCTCAACTCCCTGATGGATGCACTGGTAAAGGCAAAGCCTTCATCGGCAAAAGGAATTTATTTGCAGAAGATATCTGTGTCTAGCACCATGGGGCCAGGCTTGAGTATTGATCAGGCTAGTCTGGCATAGCGGGGTTATTGTTAAAAGTATTTGAGCTCTGTTTCGGATAGGGTTCTTTGGTTCAACGGACTGAATCAGTTTCTCTTTTAAACCCGAATTTGTGACTATCACGATAGTCACAGTGAATAAGTGATTGATTCAGGTTTAAGGGAAACAAAAGATATACATGGCTGTATGTCGTCGAAGACCGTAGGTGTTGAAAGACTTAATTGGGT
>WFWY01000036.1 GCA_015490895.1 Thiotrichaceae bacterium
GTCCGTGTCACTATCAACAGGGCAACCTTCGGCATTGACCGCCGAACCTGCCGGTGAATCCGGGCATTTATCTGTTGCATCAGCAACCCCGTCCTTGTCACTATCAACAGGGCAGCCTTCAGCATTGACCGCCGAACCTGCCGGTGAATCCGGGCATTTATCTGTTGCATCAGCAACCCCGTCCTTGTCACTATCAACAGGGCAGCCTTCAGCATTGACCGCCGAACCTGCCGGTGAGTCCGGGCATTTATCTGTTGCATTAGCGACACCATCATTATCGGTATCCAGCAAACAGCCCTGCTCATTAACAATGGAACCTTTTGGTGTGTCCAGGCATTGATCCTGAATGTCAATCACGCCATCTTTATCAGAGTCTGCAGGACAGCCCCTGGCATCTACAGGTACGCCGGAGGGAGAAGCAGGGCATTGATCTCTGGGATCGGTGATACCGTCCTTGTCCGAATCCAGTGTGCAGCCCGTTGCATCGGTACGAACATTTTCCGGCGTTTGCGGGCACTGGTCAGTGATGTCAGGGATGCCATCATTGTCAGAGTCAACCGGACAGCCCCGGGTATTCACAGGAACACCTTGTGGTGAGTCCATGCACTGATCCAGGTTGTCAGTGATGCCGTCGTTGTCACTATCGGCCTTGCAACCATGAATGTTAACAAAGACGCCCTGTGGGGTATCCGGACATTGATCCGATATATTGACTACGCCATCCTTGTCCTGGTCTGCTGTTGCTGCTTTCATGTCGGCAATCAGCCTGGCCTGTTGAGCTTTAAGCTCTTCAAGTTCCTTGTTTTTTTCTTCCTTGAAAGTATTGACAAGTGGAGCTGCTGCAACAGGTGCCTGTACTTCAGCGGGTTTTTGGAGGTTACTCTCTGGTGGGTATAACAGGGGCGGCATTAAAGGGGGTGTTGCACCGTACATGGGAGGCATACCCTGGTGAATAGCTGGTGGTGCTATTGGCATAGGCATGGGCATAGGTACGGGAACCATCGGAGCCATTGGCATGGCAAGAGGGCTGGTACCTGCCGGTGGCAGAAAAAGAGGAGGGACAGGTTGCTGGGTCAGCATCTGGTTGCGGTTAACGGGCATCGGAACCAGGGGGCTTGGGGGTATCAGGGCAGGAGGAACATTCTCTGGCCCGGGTCTCATTGGCATGGGGGGTGGAGGTAGCATGCCAGCGTGCATAGGCATTGGAGGTGGCGGTAGCGTCCTCCCTGATAATGGCATTGGGGGGGGAGGTAGTAGCATGAAGGGTTGCCCCATTGGTCGCATCGAGTTTCCCATCGGCTTTAGGGGGACAGGCGGAACGGAGCGTTCTCCGGTATTTACTTTTCCCGGAGAAGCTTCGCTGTCAGGTAGCCCGCTCTCCGGCCATTTTAGCTCTGTTGGCCCATTGGGTTCCATTGGCATCAGTGGAGGGGGGAAAACGGGTTGGGCTGCAACCAGAACAGGCTGGATGGGTGGAAACTGCTGTACGGACACGGGCCATTGATTAGGTGTATTCAGCACAGGGAAGACAGGAGCAGCAGGAGCCGCTGGAGCCACGGGAAAAGATGTATGCCCAGTATTATCAGAGTTACCTGTCGTGAGTACTGGCATTGTGGTAGAGGGAGCCTCTTCTACGCTGTTTGCCAGAATAAAGCCAGACTGGCAATTATGAGCATGAGTGTTTCCCATGAAAATAGCTGTTAAACCGCTGAATAATAAGACCTGATATTTTTTACTCATAATGTATTCTCTGTTATTCCTTAGAGTGATTTTGCTATTCACACTCCGGTTAAAATGTTACGGGTGCTTGTGATTATTGGGAAAAATCACCTTGCTACCCAATGCCAATATCTCGTTTTGCTGCCGAAATAGTAATCGTGAAGCCTGCTAGCACGTCCAGAAAAGTCATGAGTGTGAGAATCATGAAATAGGAATTACCTGCCCAGGGATAAATGAGCCAGACAACTAAAAAGGCTACCAGTACGAAGGTTGATAATATGTGGTCAATGATGGAGGTCGTTGATGTTCTGGTGGACTTGAACAGCTCTATAAACAGAATAAAAATCCCGAAAATTACAATAAGATCTCCGTATGTTGGTTTCCATACAGCACCTGACGGCAGTCTCAGGTGAAAAATGACCACATTCACATTTTTTGGGAAAAAATCTATGACATGTAGCCCCCAGTAAGCGAGTAATATAAATGCAAACAGTGGGAAATAGTTAAGAACCTTCATCATCTATACATCCTAATTATGGAACTAAAGAAGGGAGTAGTGCCTAACACCCGGTCGCTTGAGATCTCGTTGTTAGAGCAGTTTCTTCATTTGGCCGTCATTTAACAAGAAATGAAGCAATATCCTTATGTTATGAAAAAAGCGGCTTGACTTTCCAGAAGGTACTTCGGATGTCGGGAAGCAGCAAATCAGCTTGTTACCAGACGCCTCAGGAGGCCGTCTGAAAATAGAACGCGTCGCGAAACACAGGAGCGCCCCAAGCTGAAATTGTTGGAAGAGCTGAACAGCCGCAGCTATTTAACCATTTCAATAAGCTCAGATCAGGGTGCTCATAGATTTTACAGTAGCTTCTTCATTCTCAGAATGACATAGGGTAATGCAAATCATTCACGAATACCAGTTCGCGCAATAGCAGAACTTACCTTGTTGTTCCTGATTTATGGCGAAAAATGGTTGTCCTGGCGTTATATAAATCATCTTGTCGCTTCTCTTGATCTTTCTCCCCATTGGTATCTGATAGTTGTCTCCGGTGTAATTTCAGCGAAGAGCGGCATTAGGTGTTGGTATTCGCTGATACCCGGGTCTTCTTGGGGTGTCAGGAAAATTTTATCATAGGTCATGTATTTGAGGAGACTCTGAATAAGTCGTGAGCGGTTTTCTCGAAGCTAGAATCGCCCATTTTTTGCTATCAAAACTGACCAGTAGAATGACTACTGTTAACTTTTATAGTGAAAAACTGATGAATTTCATCTCACAGGAAATTCGACCGGACTTAATCAGAGGTTCCTTGATTGATAGAGCGACTCTGCTCTATTGGTTTCGTGAACATTCAATAGACAGAAACCGGTTGCAATACCGGAAATGCTATCCCTGAGGCTTATAAAATGACCACTATTACTAATAATAAAATACCCTGCTATATTTCTATCCCCTTACTTTTCTGCTCCAGTGCAGCAATAGCTGCCGGGCAATCCACTTCCTCCCCCCAATTTGAAGATGAATACCGTGAAGTAAACAATGCCAACTATAACTATGTAGGAGGGAGAACACGTGTCGGGGTTGGTGTTGATACCGAGTTCGATGGTACGGCTGATATTAGCCATATTTTCTCGGAAACAAAGGACACCGCCACCTCGGGGGATGCCTGGGTTGGTTTTGACTTTAGTGGTAAAGACAAGGGTGTTAACGCCGGTGGTGTGCGTCTGAATCACCACTGGGTAACTCGTGATGTACAGGGCAGGCCGCTCAGGGTGAATAAAATATTTGGTGCTTATGATCGTAATGTAACCAGCGATGACAGGGCGACCATAGGTTACGGTCAGGAAGTGGATAAGGGTTTTTGGGAGGCTTATGTTGGAAAAGGTTTGTCCGGCAAGCGTATTGTCGGTACCACGCCTGATGGCCGTACCTTGTCTGAAAAAGGTTTTGAATATAATGTCGGTGGGCAAATCGGTACTTTCTTGCCAGGCTCCAATCTTCGTGTTCGCGGCGGTCTTGATTATGCCTGGGATGATGAACGTGGGGTCGGAGAAGACAGGCCTCATCTGTATACAGTATCGGCAGGTGTAGAAAAATTTTTCCAGGGGACTCCGCATAGTGTATCACTGGATGTTGCCGCAAGCCGGAACGGTGGTGGCCTGGGTCGCAGTACTACGGATACACGAGGGAATTTGAGCTATCGTTATGATTTCGGTGGTGCGGGTATTTATCAAAGCGATCAACAGGTAAAAAGAGTTCGCGTTGAGGTTCCCGGGCGCGCATATGCTGCCAAAACGGTCAGGAAGACTGTTAAAGTTCCTTACAAGCAGGCTTACAAGAAAGCTGTGAAGGTCAGAGCCTGTCAGCTGGTTAAATCAACAGTCGAACTTGGAAGTGACACTTTCTTCAAGCCCAATAGTGCGCGCTTGTTGCCCTCTGCAAAACAACGTCTGGATAATGTGATCGCCCAGATTCGTCGCACAGGTTACAAAGGCAATATTCGAATTACCGGCAATACCTGTGATATCGGTAGCTTAAAACATAATCAGATTCTATCTGAGCGTCGAGCCAGCGCCGTGAAGCGCTATTTTTCAGCACATGGTTTTGCTCGCTCTGAACTGGTTGCCAGAGGGCTGGGTGAAACTCAGCCAAAGTATCCCAATACCAAAGGCAACCGGCACAAGAATCGTCGTGTAGATATCGAATATGTTACCCAGGACGCCAGTTGCAGGGATGGGTTTAAAACCGTCTACAAAACGGCCTATAAAACGGCATACAAGACAGAACATAAAGATGTTGTTGTGCGTCAGGCAGGTGTCAGCAAGCCTAGCGTGACATGGAAGACTGAAGTGATTCAGGCAGAGCCTGCCTGGGTAAGGCGTGGGTTGCATAACACAATCAGACACAATCGCTATATCAGTACCTACCGAACCACGGCGGGCAGTACGATTACGACACCACCAGGGACTATTCGTCCGGTACTGACCAATGACGCAGCTGTTACTATTGAAAATACTCCCGTTACGGTTGATGTGCTGGCCAATGATACGGGTAATGGCCTGACAATTAGCAGTGTTAGCCAGCCTGTTAATGGAGCAGCCACTATCGTTAATGGTGCAGTGGTATTTACGCCAGTTCAGGGATTTACTGGTACCGATAGCTTTACTTATACGGCCAGTGATAGCAATGGTGCACAAGCTCAGGCAACGGTCACGATTACAGTCAATGCTGATAACGGCAACGGCAACGGCAACGGCAA
>WFWY01000037.1 GCA_015490895.1 Thiotrichaceae bacterium
GCATAGATATTTTAAGTATAAACTATAGCTCTAATGGTTAACTTAAAAGAGTTTGGAGAAGATGAAGCAAAAAAGTGGATAAGTCATGTATCTGTATTGTGCATAAGGGTACTAGATATAGGAGATCCTACCAAACTGAGCATAAAATTAACACAGTATGAACAGATAGAAGGAATTATTTCAGGGGGGTTAACAGGATGACAGGCGGATAGCAGCGCAGTATGATTCGCCTTGTCCGTCTCGAAAATACTACCGCCACTCTTGGTTCCAGGCACCACAGCTGGATAAAACGGGTACTATTCAAGGGGTCATCAGTCAGGTGTTCTCCCCCCATTGCACCTGACTATGTCTTGTAGGTACTCATAAGGATGTGATGCCTGCATCTTTTTTAAGTTGTGGCCTCGCTAGTGTAGGACACCAGGAACAACCAGCCGAAATGCGGGTATGACCGCGTCGAACTTGGTACCGTCATCTGCCAGCATCTGGTAACTGCCTTGCATAAAGCCAATAGCTGTTTCCATGACTGTGCCGCTGGTATAAGTGTAGCTTTCACCCGGTTTCAGGTGGGGCTGCTGACCAATAACTCCCTTTCCTCGAACTTCCTGAATACGCCCATCTGCATCAGTGATGACCCAGTGACGGGAAATGAGCTTAGCGGGTTCTTCACCCGTATTGCTAATGGTAACCGTGTAGGCAAAGACATAACGCTCTTGCTCAGGAGAGGATTCTTCTGCAATATAGTTGCTTTTGACGTGAGTTTCTATGTGGTATTTTTTCATAGAGCTGATTATATACCCTGGAGCTCAGGATGCCCCTATTATTTCTATCCTATGGACATTGAACCGATTGGTTTTATCACATCCTGTTACAAGGAGAAGTTTGGTATTCCCCGTCAACCAGGTTTGGTTCCCCTGGCTGAGGCGAGACTCCGGTTAACCGGTGTGTATAATCAGCAGCAGATGGTTGCAGGGCTTGAAGTTTTTTCTCATGTCTGGTTGCTCTTTGGTTTTCATGCGACTGCTTCCCATGGCTGGAAAGCAACGGTGAGGCCTCCCCGCCTGGGTGGTAATAAGCGGGTGGGTGTGTTTGCATCACGATCTATGTATCGGCCAAATGGATTGGGTTTGTCTGTGTGTCGGCTGGAGTCGGTAGATATAAAATCAAGGTATATCAGCTTGCACCTAAGTGGTGTAGATTTGCTGGATACTACCCCGGTTTTTGATATCAAGCCTTATTTACCCTACGTTGATAGTATCACAGAGGCCTATGGTGCTTACGCGGCAGAAAGACCTGTGGAATTACAGACAGTGATCTTTTCAGAACAGGCAGAACAGCAATGCTTGCAGGTTGAAAAGAAAACAGGTCGGAAGGTGAGGCTGTTAATTGAGCAAATTTTGCAGCAAGATCCGCGGCCAGCCTTCCATCCAGGAAAACAAAGTTATCGTGAATATGGTATGAAGCTTTATGAGATGAATATTCGCTGGTGCTACCTGCCGGTGTCCGAAAAAGCATCAAAAAACAGGGAGGTGGTTAAAGTTTTATCGCTTTGGTAGACTCCCTGATAAAATCAATAACAGGGGCTTAGTAAAAACAGGTGAAAGAAAAAAAACAAAAAAAATGGTGGCTGGTACTCCTTCAAGGCAAGCTTATCGGGGTGCGTGTGACGAGCAGCTTGTTTGTTCTTGTCGCCTGTATCCAGATCAATAGTTATGCCGGTTCGGCCGAGCAACAGGCTCCACAACCTGCACAGATAGATATTCAGTCACACCAGGTCACTCATGAACTACCGAGCAGCTTTAAAAAGCTCTTAAAAAAATATGGTATTCGAAAAAAAGATCTCAGTATTTATGTCAAGGATATTAATGCAGATAAGCCGTTGATAGCACTCAATACAGATACCTTAAGAAACCCCGCTTCTACTATGAAACTATTGACGACTTATGCGGCACTGAAAGTACTCAGGCCTAATTATCGCTGGAAGACAGAAGCCTGGATCAGGGGTGAATTGAAACAGGGGGTACTGGACGGTGACCTGATCCTGAAAGGGTATGGTGATCCTTTTCTGGTTCACCAAAACTACTGGAAATTTGTACAAGGTATTCAGGACAGGGGGTTACGGGAAATCAAGGGTAATATTATTATCGACAATAGTTATTTTGAGATTGCTCATACCGATAGCGGTGCTTTTGATAACCGGCCATTTCGAACCTATAACGCGATTCCTTCAGCGCTGATGTATAACTTCCAGGCTAGCCGGTTTTTTTTTCGACCGGATAAAAAAGGGAGAAGAGTTGATATTGTACCGTACCCGTTAATCCCCGAATATCGTTATATCAACAAGGTTCGGTACACAGAAAGCCGGTGCCGACGTTCGCATTATTTTCCGACATTTTCCAGATCGAAGAATACGCTCACTATCAGCGGGGAGTACTCCATAAAATGTGGTCAGCAATTTATGTTGCGTGTTCTGTCTGATCCTGTACACCATGCATTTAACGGGTTCCGTGATTTCTGGCAAGGTATGGGGGGGACATTGTCAGGAGTTATGCAGGAAGGAACGTTGCAGCCAGGTGATAAGAAATTTCATACCTATTATTCGGATAGCCTGGGAAATCAGATTCGTGTGATTAACAAGTGGAGCAATAATGTAATGACGCGGCAGCTGATGCTGACTTTGGGTGCAAAAAAATATGGTGCGCCCGGAACATTGCAAAAAGGACGCAGAGCGATTTTAGAGACCTTAGCTGATAATGGTATTAATAATAAAGGTGTTATCATAGATAATGGATCTGGATTATCACGTAAAGCCAGGGTTTCAGCCAGACAACACGCTGAATTGCTGGAACGTGCCTGGCGGGACGAGTTTATGCCAGAGTTTATGTCATCATTATCTCTATCCGGCCTTGATGGAACATTGGTAAACCGGTTCCGTCATGATGATATGCGTGGACGCTCCCATATGAAAACAGGTACTTTAAGGAATGCCAAGGCAATTGCTGGTTATATGCTGAATCGTAAAGGGAAGTGGTTGATTGTGGTAATGCACCACAATGGTTCCAAGGTTGGTGGTGGCCGAGGCTCCAAACTTCAGAATGTATTATTGCGCTGGGTCTTTGAACAGTGATGGATACTGAGCGGTGATAAAATCGGAATCTGCATTTAAGTCACGGATTCAGGGAAAAGCCAGGAGAATTTTTGTTCATTCAAAAAACCGCTCATACCAGAACCATTGAGGAGGTTTTGATTAAGTCTGGTCGAATTTCCTGTGAGATAAAATTCGTCAGTTTTTTGTGACCGTAGTCTGATAACCGCAAGCATTTTCATAAGCTGGACAGGATAAGAGCAGTTTAAGTGTCGATAATTAAATCCATTACCTTCTCAGTTATAGTCCTTCTGTTGTTCCAGGGAGCTAGTCTGGCTAATGTGGGAGATAAGGAGGAGACTGGGGATGAAGCACCACTGACCCGTTTAACAGTACTTGGAGTCACCGGAGTTCTGAAAAAAAACATTGAGGCACGTTTGCCCGCGTTTCGTCCTCCTTGCGCGGCTGACAGGGAGATACTGGAACGCTATCAGCTGACGGTACTCAAGAAAATTGAAAAGGCGGCACGCGCTCTGGGTTACTACCATACAAAAGCTTCATTTTCTTTGCAAAAAGAAAATCGTTGTTGGCTGGTTACGGTAAAAATTAACAAGGGGCCTGCAGTAAAGGTTGAAAAGCTGGATATTCAGATTACGGGTGCCGGTAGTCAGACGCCTGTGTTTTCTGGCTTTCCCATACCTTATAAGCGAGGTGATGTGCTTAATCATTTGAAATATTCAGATTTTAAATCCAGCCTGCTTGAAGCAGCCCAGGAAAAGGGTTATCTGGCTGCAAAATTTGTCCGAAAAGAAATTCTTGTTGATCTAAAAAATAAGACAGCAACGGTTAGCTTGCACTTTAATACGGGTGAGCGTTTCCGCTATGGTGAGATCTCTGTTGAGCAAAACATCCTGGGTGAAGCGTATATTAGGCGCTATATCTTATTAAAAAAAGGAGATTTTTTTAATGCTACCAGTATCATTGAACAACAACAGTTATTACAAAGTAGTGGTTATTATTCGTCTGTTAGTGTGCTGGCGGACTATACAAATGCAAGTCAGGCTACCATTCCTGTTCGTATTATTCTGAATGCGGCGAAAAGGAATCACTATCGCCTGAAGTTGGGGTTTGGTACCGATACAGGAATTCGTAGCAAGGCCAGCCTGGATCGCCGCTGGACAGGGTCGGCAGGCAAAAAACTGAACATGTCTCTGGGGCTTTCGCAACGGATTAACGAAATGACAACCACATTGGTGGTGCCGAAAGAAAACCCCAAGAAGAACAACCTGGTTTATAGTGTAGGTGTTAAGCGGGAAGAAAATACAGACGTCATCAGTGAGAGTCTGAAGCTGGGTGTGATATATACGAGTCTGGCGTCCAGTGACTGGAAACGGCGACTATCACTCAGTCATCTGTCAGATAAAACCCGGGTTAAGGGTGAAGCATCTTCTCAATCCAGTTTAACCCTGCTGGGTATACAGTATGCCAAGACACAGGCTGATAATTATATCTTCCCGAAAAAAGGATGGCGTATCCGCCTGGATGCCGAAGGTTCCATTGACAAGGTGCTCAGTGATGCCTCTATCCTGCAGTTACGTATACATGCCAAAGGTATACAGAAAGCCGGCAAGGGGCGTTTGTTAGTACGAACAGACTGGGGGACAACCTTTGGAGATAAGCTGGATAACTTGCCCAAAGATCTCCGCTTTTTCGCTGGAGGTATCAATAGTATACGTGGCTATGGGTATGAATCTCTGGGTGAGATCAACAGTGATGGCAAAGTGATTGGCGGGAAGAGCTTGCTGGAAGTGAGTCTGGAATATGAATATCCTGTCTATGAGAAATGGAGTATTGCCGGTTTTGTTGATGCAGGCAATGCATTCGATGATATTTCTATTGCCGAAATTAAAGTGGGAGCTGGAGCTGGTATTCGCTGGAAATCTCCAATAGGTTCGGTACGGCTGGATGTTGGTATACCAGAAAGCGGGTTTAAAGATTATCATTTGCACCTGAGCATAGGACCGGATCTGTGAGAGGGCCACACCATCATTTTGCAGATTTTATGCTGTTTTTAGTGGCTTTCATTGTACTGATTGTCTTTTTAATTGCATCCCCTTTAGGTCTGCGTACCCCTGGCGGAAATAGGTAATAGAGCAGGATTAGGTCTGGAAATTCATGGTGTTAAAGGCACGCTTTTAGAGGGAGTAACTATTGACTCTCTGGCCTGGAAGGGGGAAAAAACCACCATTGAGCTAAGGCACATCCGGCTTGATATGCACCATATTAAGTACACAAACGGCCACTTGAATGTAAAAAGTCTCTCTTCATCGGCATTAAATATTTACATCACTTCAAGGGAAGCTGCTTCCAGCAATATTGTTGTTATTCCGGATATTCCAATTCCCGTCAACCTGATTGCTGATCGGGTACAACTGGATACCTTGAGGGTTTTGCGAGACAGGAAAGAGTTGCTTTTTAAAATAGATGATATGGCGCTTGAGCAGGTTGCAATTACTGATCAGGTGCTATCTGCGCGATCAGGCACAGCAACTCCCGTGATTGCCAGTGCACCCATGCATGTTGCCTTGCAATCAATCACGCTGGATTTTGATCAGCCTCATGCTATGCGGGGTGTTGGCAAACTGAATTATTCACATTTTCAGGTCGGAGACTTTGCAGGGGATGTCAAGGTGTCTGGCAGTCTCACCCATTATCAGCTTGAAGGTGATTTTAATTGGCAGGAGCAAATCCTGGGTCAGAGCCGTTTTACGGTTAAGGGCTTTGGAGACTATGATAAAGCAACAATTACAACATTAGATTTACAGAATGATAAGGGGGTGTTATTGGCATCAGGAGACATGTCATGGGTGAATGAATTTTCCTGGAACTCGGTTATTTATGGCAAGGATGTACGTACCCAAAAGCAGTCACCACAATGGTCTGCACTGGTCGATTTTAATATAGAGAGCAGGGGTTCGTATAATTATCAAAAAGAGAAATGGCTAATGTACCTGCATCTGAAATCACTAAAAGGTGAGCTTGGAGGTTTTCCGGTGAGTGCATCGGGCCATATGACTCTGAAAGACCGTATTCTTAGAGCAGATAAAATAGACCTGGAAACCAGTAAAAACAAACTTCTGTTAAGTGGCAGAATAACAGAACCTTTTGATTTAAAATGGGATATTAATGCCAGAGATATCAGTCAACTGGCACCGGGCATTAGAGGTAGTGTGGTAGGTAAAGGAGTTACAACAGGGACGACCTTTGCTCCAACAGGTCATGGAAAATTAAAAATAGAGCAGTTTTTCGCTGAAGGCATTGCTATAGAACATGCAGATATTAATTTGCAGGCGGGGGCACGTGACAGCCTATTGGCAGGGAAGGGAAAAGCCACAATAAGAAATCTTCAATATCAGGATATCAAACTTGCTGCTCTTGATCTGGATTTTGACGGGAAGGAACAGGAATCGCTCCTTTTGGGTAAAGGTGTTGTTCGACTGAAGCAGTTGAAGTCCGGGAATATTGAGCTTCAGTCCGCCAAGCTTGATTTTAATGGAACCCAGAAGTTCGTCGATCTAAAAGGAGATATCAGACAGTTAAAAATAGCCGGTCAACAGCTGTCAAAAGCAAAGATGAGTGTGCAAGGAGCACTTGATAATCATCGTATTAGTGTTGTGGGTGATAGTCGTATCGGCCACCTTACTGTGGATGCCCGAGGAGGGATGGAGAGGGGATTATGGAAAGGGGTTGTGAATAAAGCTCGGCTTACTCGTACAGAAACCGGTAACTGGATATTACAAAAACCAGTGAGCATACAGTTTGCCAGGCATGTTTTGAAAGGCTCGGAAGTGTGTATTGTTAACCCTCAACGAGGAAAGCTGTGTGCGGATACACGATGGAATGCGGATATTAATATGCTGACAAGCAAAGGCCGATTGAACAATGTGCCACTGTCACAGCTACAGTCCTGGTTACCAGACGGGATTGATTCGCAGGGTGTTGTCAACGCGACATACGACATCGAATACAAGCAGCAAGGCTTGTTCGGCAAAGCGGAGTTTACTTTACCTGATAGTTTTATCTTGATTGAGACCGATTTGGGAAAGAAAGAAAAACTGGCCTATCGCAATGGTGTTGTAAATATTAATTTTCGGGGTAGAAAAATAGATGTGGCTGTCAGTGTACAGATTGATCCACGTGGCCGGTTTGTTAGTCAGTCAACGATTACCCTGGTGCCAGAAACAAAGCGACACCGTATTAAGGGAGAGGCTACACTGGATATTGAAACGTTGGCATGGGCTCAACAGTTTTTTCCGGATATTACACGTCTTAGTGGGCATCTCTCCAGCAAGATCCAGCTTGAAGGGCTATTGTCCAGACCTGTTTACAAGGGGGAAATCAAACTGGAAAAAGGACGGTTGCATATTCCTGACACGGGGACAGAGTTATCGAATATCACCTTGATGCTAAAAATGATTCAACCGAATCAGGCAGTGATCGAAGGCTCGCTTTCTGTCAAGGGTGAGCCACTGACAATGAGCGGTAGCATGATGATTAAGAAGCTAAATGACTGGCGTGCCGAGTTAAAATTAAAAGGGAATGAGCTGCTATTTATGGATACCCATGAAGCACAGATTTATGCTTCACCAGACCTTGTGGTGAAAGTGACTCCGCAACTGGTAACAGTCAATGGTCAGTTTCATATTCCGAAAGCACGCATCAGACTGTCCGAGCTTCCGGAAACGGCTATCTATGAATCTGATGATGTGGTTTTTGTGGGAAGCAAGAAAAAAGATGAGCTTGTCAAACCGCTGAAGATTTTACCCAATGTTGCTATCACGCTAGGGGAAGATGTGCGCTTTGATGGTTTTGGTTTGGTGACAGGACTAAAGGGAAACTTTCATATTGGACATAACCGTAATACGATTGTATCACGTGGTACACTCAAGATTGAAAAAGGAGAATATCGAGCTTATGGTCAGCGGTTAACGATTGAACATGGGATATTGGTGTTCCATGGTCCTATTAGCAACCCTGGTCTGGATATCCGTGCGACTCGTCGTGTGGATGATATAAAAGTGGGGATTAATCTGGCAGGGACACTGCAAAAGCCCAAGTCTTCGATTTTTTCTGATCCACCTCTGCCAGAAAGTGATGCTTTGAGTTATCTGGTAACAGGACAGAGCTTATCAGAGACATCCGGTGATCAGGCTCAGTTACTTGTACAAGCAGTCAGAACACTTGGTATTACTAGCGGGAGCACGATACTGGATCGCATGGGTGGGTCTGTTGGCCTGGATGATGTCAATATTATTACTTACGGAGATTATAAGAAGAATAAGCTGCAGTTGGGAAAAAGACTGGGACCCAAGTTGTATATACGTTATATCACAGGGTTATTCGATACTTTTCACAAAATTGCAGTGGACTACAAGATAAGCAGCAAATGGTCACTCCAGGCAGAGTCGGGGGAGGAGCAAGGAATTGATTTTATTTACAACATTGATAGCGATTAGTTTTTGGCAGAGGTGTATTGAGCTTTGATTAAAGTCGCCTAATGTTTCCATATGTATTGATCTACTATGGAGACGAGACTCCAGGCTCGGCCTAACAGAGCTGAAGCCTCGTCTCCAGAAGTATGTCATCTTTCCTATTTGAGTTCTAATTGGGCAATATTACTATTTTCTGCCCAGTTATCACCATAGTCGTAATCATACCCATAGCCTGACTTTTTCCCTTCTCTGGCTTTGGTGAGGACGAATCCGATAACATTACCATAACCCATTTTCAAGCGGTCAATTGCACCGAGTATATGTTTCTTTTCGGTCTCATGGCTGGCAACAACAAACAGGGTGGCTGATGAACGATTTGACAGTACCAGTGCATCAGCAAGCCCCATAACAGGAGGTGAATCAATGATGACAAGATCATATGCATCAGCTGCTTGCTTAAGAAGGTTCAGCATGGCATTACTGGATAATAAATCAGCAGGGTTGGCGGCATAAGCACCGGCGGTAATTGCGGTCAGACCAGCGATATCCGTTTCGGTTTCAATTTCGCTGATACTGGCTTCCTCACTAATATAATTACTTAAACCGGTAGTATTATTTAGTTTGAGATACTTATGTAAAGAAGGCTTGCGTAAATCAGCATCAATAATTAACACAGATTTACCTGTTTGTGCAAAGACGATGGCAAGGTTAATCGCTGTATTGCTTTTACCCTCACCAGAGCTTGAACTTGTCAGGTGAAGTAATTTTGGGATTCCTTCAGGGGTTGCGAAAAGCATATTCGTCCGCAATGAGCGGAAAGCTTCCGCAATCGCTGATGAGGGGTGATCCGTTACCAGTACAGCCTGACGAATATTCTTGTTACTCCCTTTGAGCTTCACATTGGGGAATATACCCAGAACAGGAAGCTGAGCCAGTTTTTTGAGGTCTTCGACACTTTTAATCCGGTCATCTGCATGTTCCAGAAGAAGGGCCAGCAAACTACCAACCATCAAGCCCAATAAGATGCCCAGCGCAAGATTCATCTTTGTGTTGGGTTTATACTTTTTAAAAGGATCGTATGCAGTATCGACAATAGATATATTATTCACACCGACATCACCGGCAACACCGATCTCTTTTATTCGCTGTAACAACCCTTCATAGAGTTCACTATTCGTTTGTACTTCACGTTGCAGGGTGTTATGTCCCAGGCTGCGGTCACGGGAATCCAGCACCCTGCTCTTTTCCCGGGCAAGTTCTCTCTTAAGCTCTCTTTCCCGTTGTAATGCGGCTTCGTAACGCGCTTTAAGATCCTGCCGAGCGCCAGACTTGACAAGCTTTAGTTCATGGTTAAGGCTTGCCTGGGTGGTTCTAATCTGGTTTTGTAACTCGCGCATCAGCGGATATCCCGGCTTGTATATTTGCAGGTTTTCCTGGTACTTGGTACGTAGTCGCTGCAAGTCAGACTTGAGTGCTTGTACAACGCTGTTATCCAGTGAACGTATGGCTCCGGAAGACTTGTCCCGACGGCGGTAATCTGCTTCGGCCTCTATGCGGAGCTTTCTTGCTTCAGCATAGGCCTTATTGATGACTTCGATACTATCGGAAATGAGGGAGTTGCGACTGCCTGTATTGATAATACCTTTTTCTCGTTCGTGCTTGACAAGTTTTGCCTCGGCCTCCTGTAATTTGCTTTTTGCGAGAACGAGTTGGGCTCTCAGGAGTTTCTCTGCATTTTTTGCAGCTTCAATACGCCTGTCGATATTCATCTGGATAAAGTTGGTTGTCAGGCTGTTAACAATAGCGGATGCCAGTTTTGGGTCTTTTGCCTGGTAGTAGATATTAACAAGCTGTGATTTACCGACAGGCTCTATGGTAAGGTTTTTCAGGAAGGCGAGTTCAGCTGGAGGCAACTTGTCAAGTTGTTCGCTGCTTAAGCCACTGTGTTCTTTTCTGGACTGGATTTTCTCCTTTAACTCTGCGATAAAATCTGCATAAAAAGGCTTGGCTTTTTTACTGGTCGCTTCATCAAGCAATGTGCTTTCGAGTTCCAGGTCATCAATCACTCGTTTGGCTAGAGCCCGGCTTTTCAGTAACTTATACTGGGTTTGCATAAATTCTTTATGTTCTTGATATCCTTTAGCGCCCGCACTAATGTCAAAATCAACAATATTTCTTTCATTCGGGTCGATTTTAATGGTTGCCTGAGCACGATAAACAGGTGTCATAGACAGTGAAATGAGAAGGGCAATGATTGCCATTAAGGCAGTGATGCCGGCAATAAACCACTTTCGTTTTGCCAGGGCACTCAGTAAGTCCCTAACATCCGATGTGGTCTGTTCAGTTGCAGGAGGTTGAGTGGGGTAGTCTCTCTCCTGTGGCTGCTGGGTGATAGGTGAAATAGTTGTAGAGGAGTTATCAAAGGCAACTATTTGTGTCTCTCTTTGTGGATTCATTACGTTACTGATCCTGTTAGGTTGCAGTTATCATTGTGGTGATTTCAATGCTATGTCCATCGTGTGATATCTGGTTTGTTCGTCATGATATATACTTTCACAGCGGGTTCTTTTAAATATCACATATCACGAATAGCCTTGCTCTTTTTTATAGCATGGACGATGTATTCGTTTGATACCCGTATATAATAGTATACTTTCCCGGCTTCTTACCGATTAGGCGACGAAAAGCATGCGTCCTGCTAGTGCCCTGATGGCGCATTTAGCTGTTGGGCATTGATATGTTCTCCGCCATAGTCATAAATATAACTGGATGCCTTTTGTTTGCGTGCTTTGGTAAAGGCAAAACCAACGACATTTCCATAGCCCATGCGTATACGTTTTAGTGCATTACTTAGCTGAGTCTTGGTTGTCTGGTGGCTGGCAACGACCAGGAGTGTAGCAGTAGACCGATTGGCTAGCACCAGTGAGTCTGCCAGTCCGACGATAGGTGGAGAATCAAGAATAACCAGATCATATTTATCAGATGCTTGCTCAAGCAAGTCAACCATATTGTCACCTGATAACAAGTCTGCGGGTGTCGATTTTACCGCTTCCCCCGCAATCACGGTCAGGCCGGGCAGGGCTGTGGGGGTTTCCATTTGCTCTAGCGTTAATCCTTCCAGCAAACCTGTACCTAAACCTGTTGCGCCGCTTATTTTTAAATAGCGGTGTACCGAAGGTTTTCTTAAGTCTGCATCAATGAGTAATACGGACTTCTTGGTTTGCGCGAAAACGGTGGCAAGATTCAAGGAGGTGTTACTTTTTCCTTCACCGGCTTCTGAGCTGGTGATATGGAGAATTTTGGGAACGCCTTCTGCGG
>WFWY01000038.1 GCA_015490895.1 Thiotrichaceae bacterium
ACCGCTCACGGCTTATTCAGAGGCTCCTTAATAGTATATAGTAAAAATAGTAAATTCCTTCATTCTCAGACAGCCTTCCAGGGCTTTGTCAGCAAGAGTCAGGTTTTGGGTGATTAGCCACCGAAATAGAGAGATAGAATGTTACAGACTGCCAGATTCGAAGAAATGATGAAAAAAAGCCCGATGTTTTCCGGTCTGCCAGAAGAAGATTTCGGTCAGATTATGAAGACAGCTACCTATACCGAACTAAAGTCGGGGGACGTATTATTCAGGCAACATGATCCGGCCAGTGATTTCTTTCTGTTGCTGACAGGAAAGATGAAACTTAGTCTGTTGTCTATGGAAGGCACCGAAAAGGTGGTCGATATTATTAATGCCGGGAATACGTTTGCAGAGGCGATTATGTTTCGCGGTATACCGGGTTATCCGGTTAATGCTGAGGCGGTGCTGGATGCTAGTGTATTGCGCTTCGATACCGGGGCGTATACGGAAATTTTGAGAAAATCTCCGGAAGCCTGTTTTAATGTGATGGGTTGTCTGACCGTTCGTATACACTGGTTGATGACTGAACTGGATCGTCTTAGTTTACACAATGCAACATTCCGCCTGATTAGCTATTTGCTGGAAACGATTCCTGAAGATACGACGGAGAAAACAGAGCTGCGACTGTCAGTACCCAAACATATTATTGCATCGCGTTTGTCCATTACTCCGGAAACATTTTCCCGCACTATTAAACGTCTGGCAGATGAAAATCTGATAGATGTTAATCCGGGATATATTATGCTCAATGACCCGGTTGAACTTCGGCGTTTGATTGCGGTGTGACGCGGGTTTGCTTACGGAGCCTCTGATCAAGTCCCAGTCGTTTTCCTGAGGCTGAAACATCGCCATTTTTTCGCTATAAAAGTGACCAATAGAATGATTATTGCTAACTTTTCTATCAAAAAACTGACGAATTTCATCTCACAGGAAATTCGACCGGACTTAATCAGAGTCTCCTTACGGAGGCTCTGAATAAGTCAGCAGAAGCCAAAGCCGAGTAGCGAAGAAGTCCCTGTCATGGATTGTTCCCTGTAGCTGTGTCGCTCTGGAGCTTCATTCCAGGTCGCAATCATAAAGTGTCATGGGTAGGCCACAATAAGCGTCAAACTGGCAGGCAGCCTCAATACCCTTGCGTACAATATCTGCAGGCTCATCATAAAGAGGATAGCTGGCATGCATGGCGCCCAGAGCATGTTTGGCACCGGATCCAGTTGCCCAGAAGGTGGCGATATCGCCGACATAGCGATCACCAAAAATCTGGTAAATACCTGAAGGGTTGGCAAGTAGATAGTTCAGATGCATATCTTCAACTGGCTGGTTAGAGTCACCGGTATTGGGCATGGCGTAAAAGTGATCCTTAAGAATCTGGTGCAGTGCCAGTAGTGATGTATAGATATTGGATGAGCCGGAGAAGGATAAGTCACTGCCATATTCTTCCAGTGCATGTTTTAGCATAAGACTGCTATGAGAAGCACCTGTGTAGGCGAACCAGGTATCCCTGAATTTAAATATCTTGTCATGTTGCCGGTTCATCTCGCTGGAAACCAGATTACCGCTAACTTCAATTTGTGTGTCGGCGGCGATACACACTTTATTATTTTTTCGGGCAATGGCAAGTACAGTCATGTTGGGTTCCTGTGGTTTTATTACTGGTAATTGGCAAAGGCGAATAGCCGTAACGAAGTAACGATTTCAATAGGCTCAGAGTCGGGTACTTATGGGATTCGTAATAGCTTCTCTATCCTCGGATAGCCTTCTGGAGTGGGTGCAGCGCGAGTGTTTAAGATAACGATCAGCGCTATATATTTTGGGTAGAATGGGGTAGAGTGAGCCCCCATTAATAATGGTTCATAGATAGAGTGTGCGAAATGGCTGATAACGTACAATTCAAAACGCAGACAAACACCAGTAACGGATTACACGGAACAGTGCGTGTGCCAGGTGACAAGTCTATTTCTCACCGCTCCATTATGCTGGGTTCCCTGGCAGAGGGAGTGACACAAGTAAGCGGTTTCCTTAATGGTGATGATTGTCTGGCCACATTGAATGCCTTTAGAAACATGGGGGTTGAGATTACCACAGAAAGTGCAACTTCACTGACCATTCATGGTGTGGGTTTGCACGGTTTGCAGGCCCCTACCGGAGCGCTGGATATGGGGAATTCGGGTACATCCATGCGCTTGATGAGTGGCTTAATGAGTGGTCAGTCCTTTGCGGTGACCCTGACCGGGGATGCCTCATTGTCTACCCGGCCCATGCAGCGGGTGATCAGGCCACTGAGTCAGATGGGAGCCATTATTGAAGCCACTGAAAAGGGCACACCACCGTTACAAATACAAGGTAATGCAGCGCTCACCGGGCGACATTATGATATGCCAATAGCCAGCGCCCAGGTGAAATCTTCTATCTTGCTGGCAGGGCTGTATGCAAGTGGTGAAACGTCGGTGACTGAACCGGCTCCTACCCGCGATCATACTGAGCGTATGTTGCGTGGTTTTGGCTATACGGTAACGACTTCAGGCAATACAATGAGTTTGCAAGGAGGAGGGTGCTTGCGAGCGACACAGATTGATGTACCTGCGGATATCTCTTCTGCTGCATTTTTTATCGTAGGCGCCAGTATTACGCCCCATTCGGATGTGCTGCTTGAACACGTGGGAGTGAATCCCACACGTACTGGCGTTATTGATATTTTGCGCTTAATGGGAGCGGATATTCAGATACAGAATGAACGTACCGTAGGTGGAGAACCGGTGGCAGATATTCGTATTAAAAGTGCGCCCTTGCAGGGTATACAGATTCCGGAAGCACTGGTTCCGCTGGCGATTGATGAGTTTCCTGCTATTTTTGTTGCAGCAGCTTGTGCTACGGGTACGACGACATTGACGGGTGCAGAAGAGTTGCGCGTCAAGGAAAGTGACCGGATTCAGGTCATGGCTGATGGTCTGCAAAACTGTGGCATCGAAGCCCAGCCAACAGTTGATGGCATTGTGATCCAGGGCGGTACACTCACAGGCGGCGAGGTTGACAGCCATGGCGATCACCGTATCGCGATGTCGTTTGTGATGGCGGGGTTACGGGCAGAGGGTGAAATATATATCCATGATTGCGCTAATGTGAATACCTCTTTTCCTGGCTTTGTTGAGCTGGCACAGTCGCTTGGTGTCGAGGTAACGGAATCGCTGGTATAGCATTAGCATGAGCAGTCTGTCGGATTTTCAACCGGAATCGTTTATTCCTGTCAGCCGTTTCGCATTGCTTGAGCGGCTACAGGAACAGAGTGAAATAACAGAGGCTGAGCAGTACGCACAATTTCATCATTCTCTTGCCTTGTGGCGTCATCAATACTATCGAACCAGCTTGCACCGGCTGAAAGAATTGTATCTGCCTTTTAGTCCGGATAGAGATACTTTGCGTATTCTCAGCTATGACAGGGAGACGCTACAGGGCATGCGTCATGAGCTGATCCAGGAACTAACCTGCTTATTAACAAGAGCCAATTATTCACCCCTCACCAAAGCAGATTTGAGAGATATCTTTTCCGCGCAATCTGCTTACGGCTTGCAGTTAAATGTTGAACTGGATGAATTTGAAAATATCCTTCTGTTTTCACGTGGGGCAGGAATAGAAACAAGTCAGAAGCGAACGGCCAACAGTTTGTTTTTACGAAAAGAGACGGTTGAGATTCCAGTGTTTCAGCGCCTGTTTTTATTATTAAAACTAAAGCCTGAAAGCATCCGAATCCAGGAAATCATGCAACAACAGTCTGTCACCGAAGAGAAAGCACGCAAATTGCTCAGAAAATACCGGGATATGTTGCCGGAGAGAATCTCCAGTGAACACATCTATCTGAAAATATTCAAGCAAATACCACAGATTGACCTGGAAATGTTGTTTCCCAATACCCAGGTAAAATTACGTCCCTTTGACAAATTGAAACTCGGTATCACTGCGGGAGGAGGAACCGCTGGCAGTATTATTGGCACTGTTACGAAACTGGCAGCAGCTGCTAATCCCACGGCCATAGCAGGAGTGATGCTCGGTCTGGTTGCGGTTATTTTCAGACAGGTTAGCAAGTTTTTCACCCAGCGTACCAAATATATGATGGTGTTGGCGCAAAAACTTTACTTTCATAACCTGGCCAATAATCGGGGGGTACTGACGCTAATGACTGACCGGGCTGAAGAAGAAGATATCAAAGAATGTTTCCTGCTGTACCATTTTTTACTGCAAGCGCAACAACCTCAATCACGACAAGCGCTTAAAAAAACAATAGAGAATTTTGTCGAGCAACAATTCGGGGTCAGTATTTGCTTTAATGTGGATAGCCCGGTGGCAGCACTAAAAGCGGGGGGAATACTCATTGAAGAACCAGGATCAGGGCTGCGTGTCTTGCCGCTGAAGGAAGCCGGTTATAAAGTGAAAGACCTGTGGCGAGTTCAGGCGCAGGAAGCGTAGCGCAATCCATCCTGACACATGATTATTTTTTGCAACACTTCCTGTTAGTCCGGCAGGTTTCTGGTAAAAACGACCCAACCCGTTGTTATTTTCCTGCCAGCGGTACTGATAATACTTCACCACGTGCATGGCTTTGAATATAGCGGGTAACAGAGCCGAGCACGACATCCATGCCGCGTCTTCCATGTGTGCCTAATACAATCAGGTCACTTTGTTGTGCTTCTGCATAGGAAATCAGGGTAGAGGCCGGTCTGCCCGTTAATACCGTGCCCTGGGAGGGTTCAAGGCCTAATTCATTTAGCAGGGCGGTCATTTGTGCATTGGCTTTGTCCTGTAGCGATTCATTTTCGCTTTCCATTAATCCTAGTGCTTTCATGGAGAGCTCCATCATCATCAGGCCTGCTCCGCCAGGTTCGTAATAAAGGTCATATAATGCGGCTTCATCCACGATATTAACCAGTTGCAGGGAGGCATTAAAAGCGTTTGCAATTTGCATGGCACGCCGGGCAGCATGTTCAGAATGAGGGGAAAAATCAGTCGCAACCAGCACTTTCTGATAAGGAGTAATGGGTAAATCTGCCAGCTTATCGTCTGAGAGCTGTTTATCGCGTAGCCAGTCCCAGGCATCTTTAAGGTCAATACGATTGAAATACTTAATCTTGCTTTCGACAAAGGGCTGAGCAAGTAATGTCATCCATTGCTGCCATTTTTTCTCTCCAACAATCGCCACTTTTTCAAAATGTTCGTCTTGCTCAAGTACGAATTTAAAATCATCTTTTAGCGTTTTCAGCTCAGTGCCGTGGATATCATCCAGTTCAATCAGCAGGGATATTTTTTCATAGGATTGAATCAATGCACTCAGGTTGGTATGGAAGCGCTGATAGTCTTTATCCGTGAGTTTTCCTGAAGCCCGAACAGCAAAAATATTTTCTTCATGGACTGGAATAAATTGAAACATGGGCAGAATCTGGTTGTGTGAAATAAGGGAGTTATTATAGCTGACTAAGTAACGGGTAACGATACGTGTTAATACGTTTTGACCAACCATTTAGCCAGCGTGCCTCATTTCTGCGTGGTGGCGAGTTTCTGACTCGTCGTTGCAGTATACTCATGGCTGATGCAGCGAAATTATTTAATGCCTGTGCTCCGGGTCTGGCAGGTTGCATGTTTTCCAGCACCTGAAGCAGTCCCCAGTTCTGACCTTTATAGCCGCCGCGACGGTTGAGGCCTTCGCCCTTGAAATTTATGTAATCAACCAGCGCATACCAGCCCCCTGGCGTATTTGCCACCGCATTCAGGTTATTGGCTACATGACCACGAAGGCGGGCAGGTGTTTTCTTGACCAGCCTGGGCATGGCACGTTGGGCACGGTTAATAATATATTCGGCCTGTAAATGACGTGTGCGGTAGAGAAAGTTTTCCAGTTCTGTTACCTGTCTGGAGCCTTTGGCACGCATTAGCTCTGAACGACTGTTCCAGGGAGCACCACGGTAGCGTGCCTGTTTTAGCCAGGGAGGAAGACGTTCGCCGCGCTGCTCCAGGTAGTCCAGCAGGCCTGGGAAAGTATTGCCAAAACGGTGACGACGCGGGCCGGCAGGGTACCAGGTAAAATGTCCGATACCCATAGCGGCGAAGTTTTCACCAACATTCCAGTGAACCAGCTTGCTTTTTGCGCCCCCGGCTTCATTTCTGAAGATTTTGTCACCAATGAGACGGAGCTCATGAGCGGAACTGGCAGGGCGTTTAACTTGTGGACGATAGGCATAAGGCGTAACGGCTGCCCGCTGTTTTTTTTGCTGTTGGCGTGAGTGATTTGCAGTGTGTGGGGGTTTCTTTTTGGCGGGTTGTGCTGCTGGAATAACACTTGCCTCCTGTATTTGCTGCTGGCTACAGGCACTGAGAACTGAAAGTGCCACCAGTGATAAAATGTAAAAGAGTAGATTGTTCACGGTGTATCCCTTGTTATTTTTATTATTGATACGGACTAAGGAGAGTTTCCCTGATCTGAGCCATTATAGAATGCGTAATAAGAGTTTTCATAAAATCCGGATAAGATGTTACAGTGTGTATGAACTGTTTAAAAAACCGGGGCTCTAACAGAAATAATGCCTTACCAAAACCCGGCTGAATGAGGTACCCTTGAAAAATGAATAAACTGCCTTATGTTGGCTCTTTAAGGGCATTCTCCAACAACAGGACAAGAGGACATAATGTGACTATCAATTCAGCATCGTTTAACATTGGTCAAATTATTCATCATCGTAACTTCAATTATCGGGGTGTCATTGTCGATGTGGATCCTCAATTTCAGGGGACAGACGAGTGGTATGAAGAAAATGCCAATAGCCGTCCACCCAAGGATGCGCCCTGGTATCATGTACTGGTCGATGATGAAAGTATCGTAACGTATGTTGCGGAGAATAATCTTGAGGTCGATGAAGAGGATGTACCCATTGAACATCCCATGGTTCAGGAGCTGTTCTCTGGATACGATGCGGGAAAATACAACCTCAGAATGACCATTAACTAAGCTCATCTGCTCCCATGAGCTTTGCGACGGAATGGCTGTCTCAGGCCAACTACCTTGGCGCCTTTCTTGTCGGATTGCTGGGGGGAGTGCATTGTTTCGGGATGTGTGGTGGCATAGTCGCTGCCCTTTCCTTCAATACGCAGGTTATTTCGGCTGATTCCCTTTCAACAACCCGCGCCACCGCGCAGACTTCAAAGCCTGCATCACAACTTTCTGTATTATTCGGTTATAACCTGGGACGCCTGCTGGCCTACTCGTTTGCAGGAGCTATACTCGGTGGGCTGGGAGCCGGTGTTGTTTCATTGCTTGATATTCAGCAGTCCAGGCGCGTGTTATCCGTTATAGCAGCCCTGTTTATGATAGCGCTGGGACTGTATCTGGCAGGATTATGGCAGGGTATTTCCTATCTGGAAAAAGGTGGGCATTATCTGTGGAAATGGATTGAGCCCCTGAGTCGGCGTTTTATTCCTGCGCGGCATTTTTATCAGGCAGTGCCGCTAGGCCTGGTATGGGGCTGGCTACCGTGTGGCCTGGTATACACCGTATTGATCTGGACCTTATCGGCGGGAAGTGCCCTGCAAGGTGCAACCCTGATGCTGGCTTTTGGCCTTGGCACCCTGCCAAACCTGCTTGCCATGGGGTTGCTGGCGCAGAAATTGACCCGGTGGGTGCATAACCGCTGGGTAAGGCGGCTGGCTGGGGGGTTGATAGCAGGGCTCGGTCTCTGGATGTTGTTGCGTATACTATAGGATCTCTGATTTGCATGTATTGGATCAGTGACGCACAAGCGAATGAATAACATGATTATTTTCAAAATAAACCGTCATTTTCCCATACTTCCATACAGAAATGCGCGGATTACGTTGGGTGACTTTTCCAGGAGCTGTCATGCGACTTGCGGGTTCCCCCAGCTTTTGCAATACAGCCTTCATTGACGTCCCTTTTTTGGGTGCCTGGGTACTCATGGCGATGGTGGGCTGATTGCCAAGTGAGAGTATATCAGCGGATGAAGAGATGGGTATGAGGAGGGTCATCGTCAGTGTCACGATACCGATTCGCTGTTTTACATTCATTTTGTCACCATTGATGTTTCATCAGGATATTAGGGTTATAATCGCCAACCATGTTTAAACCACTCGAATTATTCGTTGGGTTACGCTATACACGTTCCCGGCGAGATAATCATTCTATTTCTTTTATTTCACTGGCTTCTATGCTGGGTATCACTCTGGGCGTTCTGGTTCTGATTACTGTCTTGTCGGTAATGAACGGGTTTCAGAAAGAACTCAGGAGCAGAATACTGGGCATGGTTGCACATGTCACGGTTTCCGGGACAGATGGTGTACTGACAGACTGGCAATCCACGATGAGTCGTTTGACGAATCAAGCCGAGATTCTCGGAGTTGCTCCCTATATTGAAAAACAGGTCATGGTGACCAGTGAATACGGTACCCCGCAGGGGGTTCTGATGACAGGTGTGGTACCGGAATATCAAGGTGCCGTCAGTGATGTCAACTTGCCCGCACATCGGCTAATGGGGGACTTGCTGGAGCTGCAATCCCGTCAGTATGGCATTGTCCTTGGCGTTGAACTGGCAGCAAACCTGAATGTGACGCTGGGTGACAAGGTCACAGTGATATCACCCAAAGCCAGAGTCACCCCCGCAGGTGTTATCCCGCGAATGAAGCGCTTTACCGTTGTGGGTATTTTTCGTATGCGTATGCCGGATTACGATGCATCATCCGCTTTTATACATCTGGATGATGCAAAACGGCTGTTTAGTATGCGTGAAGGTATTAGCGGCGTGCGACTGAAACTGCGGGATCTGTTTAGCGCCGACAGGGTAACGCACACACTACAACAGCAACTTGGCAGCCAGTATGCAGTGAAAAGCTGGTCGGAAGATAATGCCAGCCTGTTCCATGCGTTTAAAATGGAAAAAATAATGATGTTTATTGTGCTGGGTCTGATAGTCTTTGTGGCGCTGTTTAACCTGGTAGCGTCGCTGGTGATGATGGTAAAGGATAAAACTGCTGATATCGCCATTTTGCGTACTCTGGGCATGAGCCCGGCCAGTATTTCAAAGACCTTTATGATTCAGGGCAGTATTATTGGTGTGTTTGGTACCTTGCTGGGAGTGATACTGGGTGTATTACTGGCAACCCATGTGGAAAATATTGTTCCTGCGATTGAAACTCTGCTGGGCAGGAAAATGTTTTCAGCAGAGGTGTTTTATATCAGTGAGATCCCCTCTGATATGCGTCTTCCCGAAGTTGTTGTGATTGCAGCGGTATCGCTGGTATCGTCGGTGATTGCAACGATCTACCCAGCACGTCGCGCCGCTGCCATAGAACCTGCCGAGTCCCTGCGTTATGAGTGATCCTGCTGATGTTTAAACCTCTGGAAGCGTTTCTGGGATTGCGTTATACACGGTCGCGCAAGGGAACTTATGTTTCGTTTATTGCCCTGGCATCCATGATAGGTCTGGCCATTTCTGTGCTGGTACTGATCACGGTACTGTCCATAATGAACGGGTTTGAACAGGCTTTGCGGGAGCGCATTCTGGGTATGTTGTCTCATGTCACGGTATCTACCAATACCGGGGAGCTGGAAGACTGGCAAACAACACGTAATACCTTGTTACAGTTCCCCGGTGTCAAGGGTGTGGCACCGTATATTCACAAGCAGGTCATGTTGAATGTGGAAGGTGAGGTGCGGGGTGTGAGCTTGCAGGGCGTTATGCCAGAATTACAAAAAACAATCGGCACAATAGAAACCCATATGAGCGGAAGCTTTGATGATTTAAAGGCCGGTGAAAATAGCATCATACTGGGGCAAACGCTGGCCAGAGACCTGCAAGTGAAGGTCGGGGACAGTGTGACCGCGATCAGTTTGCGTTCCCTGTCACTGGATAGTGGAGAAATGCCAACCTTGCAGGAATTTCAGGTCGTTGGCACCTTCAGGCTGGACATGAAAATTTATGACAGCACCATGGCATTCATCCATCTCAATGATGCGGCAGAAATGCTGGAAATGGATCACCGGGTTTCCGGTGTTCGTCTGCAACTGGATGATATGTTTCAGGCACCGGCAATCAGTGACCTGATCTATGAAACATCTTCTCCTGATGTATGGGTTATTGACTGGACACAACAAAACAAAAACTTTTTCAAGGCCATTAGAACCCAGAAAACCATGTTCTTTTTTATCCTGATTATGCTGGTGGCGGTTGCTGCATTTAACCTGGTCTCTACCATGATTATGGTAGTAACCGATAAAAACGCGGATATCGCTATTCTTCGTACATTAGGGTTAAGCCCTGGTGGTGTGATGCGTACCTTTATTGTACAGGGGAGCCTGATTGGTATTATTGGTACTACTGTGGGCGTGGTGCTGGGCGTTGCGATTGCCCTGAATATTGAAGTCATTGTCCCCTTGATTGAGACACTGCTGGGCGTGCCCCTGGTATCGGAAGACGCCTATTTTATAAGTAAAATAAAAGGTGCTCTGGAGTGGGGAGATATTCTGTTAATTGCAGGCAGTGCCCTGTTTCTGTCCCTGATAGCTACGTTGTATCCGTCCTGGAAAGCATCGAAAGTACAACCGGCCGAGGCTTTAAGATATGAATAATCAGGAAACCGTTGTTATCCGTAGTGAAGGGGTCAACAAACGCTTTAAAGAAGGCCCTCTGGATGTGGAGGTCTTGCGTGACGTTAATCTGAGTGTTGCGAAAGGTGAAAAAATAGCCATCCTGGGTGCCTCTGGCAGTGGTAAAAGCACCTTGCTGCATATTCTGGGAGGGCTTGACTTGCCGACCCGGGGAAAGGTGTATATTAACGACCAGGATATTGCCACCCTGTCTGACCAGCAGCGTGGCCAGATACGCAATCGTTCCCTGGGGTTTATCTATCAGTTCCATCACCTGCTGCCTGAATTCACGACGCTGGAAAATGTCGCCATGCCTTTATTGATCGCAGATTTATCTGTAGAAGCGGCAAGCGAAAAAGCACAGAATATGCTGGTAAAAGTTGGCCTGGATCATCGTCTGCAACACAAACCTGGGCAGTTATCAGGTGGGGAAAGGCAGCGTGCCGCGATTGCCCGTGCCCTGGTGACACATCCTCAGGCTATTTTGGCGGATGAACCAACAGGTAACCTGGATCAGGCAACCGCCACCCGGATATTTACCCTGATGCAGGGCTTGAACCGTGAACTGGAAACCGCGTTTATTGTGGTCACTCATGACCTGTCACTGGCAAGGAAAATGGATACCATTTATCGTCTGGTTGATGGACATTTACAACGTGCCTGACTAGAGTACTCCAACCACATTATATGGATTCTCTCTATCGATTCTCTATACCCGTCAATATAGTCAATATAATAAGGTTGGAGAATAAGGTTGGAGTCCTGTTAGTGAGGTTCTTTTTTGGGCGATGCTTTGGCATGTGCCTTGCGGCGCTCCCAGCGTTGAACAATATGTAAGCGCCAGAGAATACGCACCAGCACATAACCCAGTGCAGAAGACACACTACCCAGTACCAGACTGCCAAGCAACAAGGGTTGCCAGATACTGCCGATCATATGATTTAACCACTCCAGGCTGAAAGTGAAATTAATTGCTTCCGGGTGGATACCCATCAGGCTTGCACCCAGGCGATAAGCAAAATAAAACATGGCTGGCATGGTGATGGGATTACTGATAAAAACCAGAATCACCGCAAGTGGCAAATTGGCGCAAAATACAATGGCCAGAAAACCGGCGACAATCGTCTGAAAGGGAATAGGTAACCAGGTACAGAATAGCCCGATAGCGAAGGCCTTGGCGACAGAGCGGCGGTTTAGGTGCCACAGGCTGGGGCGGTGCAGGTGTTCGCCAAGAATACCGATAGGCCCGCAGCGCTTGTGCAGCTGCTTGGCGTTAGGAATGTGGCGCTTAATAAATTTTCTGGGCATAAATCAATAATAGTACGTCAAAACGGTACGGTTAAAAAAATGCGCTTGTTATCCATTGGATTTTTGTCAGGAATTCTTGTCGTTCAGCAGTTCGCAAATATCCCGCTTGTTTCATGGAACATTGATTGGCTGTTGTATACCTCCCTGTTTGCCCTTTTTCTGCCCCTGTGGTTATCGGTGTTGCGGAAATATAGACTGGCTATCGGTTTTCTGTCAGGTTTCAGCTATGCCCTTTGGGCAGGCACTTCAGCGCTGGAAACGCGACTTGACCCGGCACTGGAAGGTGAAAACCTCATTGTCAGTGGAGAAGTTGCAAGTATACCCCAACAAAGAGAGAATGGGTGGAAATTCAGACTAAACATCCAGCGTATTTACAGACCCGATCAGCCGTCTGGCGCATTGGGTGTGAAAGGGGTATTACGCCTTGGCTGGTATCGTACACAGCAGCAGCCACAGGCAGGAGAACAGTGGCAATTGCTAGTCCGTTTGAAACGCCCTTCCGGCTTTATGAATCCAGGAGGGTTTGATTATGAAAAATGGTTATTTCATGAGCGTATTGTTGCGACAGGCTATGTTCGTGACTCCCCTGTTAACCAACGTCTCGCTGTAGCACCCTGGTTCTCCGTCAATGCCTTTCGGGAGAAATTACTGTACGCACTTAATGCCCGTATCCGGCAGCCGGAAAATGCAGCGATAGTGAGTGCTCTGGCAGTTGCTGAACGCTCAGCTATCAGTGATCAGCAATGGAGTGTTTTCAGAAATACCGGAACCAACCATCTGATCGCTATTTCAGGCTTGCATATTGGTATGGTAGCCGGTTTTGGGTTCTTGCCGGTCTTGCTGCTTGGTTGGCTATTTCCAGGGATATACCAGAAAATACCGGTACGTATCGCGGCGGGATTACTGGGGGCGGGGTTTGCCATTCTCTATGCGGTACTGGCTGGCTTTACTTTGCCAACCCAACGAGCCCTGATTATGGTGCTGGTTGTACTTGGCGGGCTTTTGCTACGTCAGCAATATGCGCCTTCCCGTGTATTGGCAGTTGCCTTGTTGGCAGTTCTGTTATTTGATCCGCTGGCTGTTTTGTCACAGGGCTTCTGGCTGTCCTTTACAGCCGTCGCGCTGATTCTTTTTACTGTCGCCCGGCGTCTTAAACGACGGCGATTTGAGGTAGTGACCCTTCAGTGGGTGCTGTCCCTTGGTATGTTGCCACTTACCCTGGCTCTGTTTGGTACGGGCTCCCTGTCTTCACCGCTTGCCAATCTGCTGGCGATTCCCTGGGTCACGCTGGTTGTTGTACCATTGACGCTGCTGGGTTTGTTATCACTCCCTTTGGCAGGGTTGTCCACGGTACTGCTAAATCTGGCTGCAAGCAGTGTGGGCGTGCTCATGACACTGCTCAATACCTTGTCGTCACCTAAGGCCATGTTGAGTCTGCCCGAGGTGCCAGGGCTGCTATTGCTTATCGCCTTTGCAGGCTTTCTCTGGTTCTGGCTACCGCAGCGCTTTCCTGCTCGATGGTTAGGGCTGGTACTGATTCTTCCACTACTAACGTATCAACCCGAATCACCGCAACAGGGGAGTTTTCGCTTTCATCTACTGGATATTGGGCAGGGGCTGGCTTCCGTGGTACAGACCCGGCATCATGTTCTTGTCTATGATGCCGGGCCACGTGCCCATGCCCGTTTCGATACCGGAAAGCTAGTCGTACTTCCCTTCTTGCGGTCACAGAATATTCACCAGCTGGACACCTTGCTAATCTCTCATGAGGATATGGATCATCGCGGTGGTGCTGCTACCGTGCTGGAACAGTTACCAGTGAATACTATCCTGAGTAGCGATACCCGGATATTTCCGGCGGTGACGGAATGCAGGCAGGGGATGCACTGGGTCTGGGATCAGGTGCAATTTGAAATACTGGGGCCGCCAGAGGGTTGGTTGGGCAATGACAATAACCGTTCCTGTGTGTTGCGTGTCAGTAATTCACAGCATAGTTTATTGCTTACTGGAGATATCCAGAAAGCCGCAGAAAATCAGCTATTACGATCCGGCACCAGGCTGGCAGCCGAGGTGATGCTTATTCCTCATCATGGCAGTAAAAGCTCGTCACAGCCCCGTTTTCTGGAGGCAGTAGCCCCCACATTGGCGCTGGTTTCTGCGGGTTATCGTAACCCCTTTCGTCAGCCACATGCTGATATTTTGCAGCGTTATAAAGAAACAGGGATTCCGGTTCTGTCAACGATTGAAAGCGGGGCAATCAGTGTGTATTTCCCTGCGGATAAACGCCCTTACCAGTTGCGTGAATACCGTCATGAGCAACGGCGTTACTGGCACAGGTGAATGAATAGCTCTGCTATGGGATAAGGAGTTGTGTTTGGGTGTCAATAGGCGTTTTTATCCGTAAAGCCGCGTACAACAGTATAAAGGATGATTTTGATGTCTAGCCAGAGACTCCATTCACGCATATATTCCAGGTCAAATTCCAGCCGTTTACGCATCTTATACAGGTTGTCCGTTTCTCCTCGCCAGCCATTAATCTGGGCCCAGCCGGTAATGCCGGGCTTTACCATATGCCGTAGCATATAGCCAGGTATCAGTTCACGGTATTCTTCGTTGTGAATAACGGCATGAGGCCGGGGGCCAACAATAGACATATTGCCGATCAGTACATTCAGAAACTGGGGGAGCTCATCCAGAGAAGTTTTGCGTAAAAAGGCACCGAAGCGAGTAACACGGTGGTCATTTTTGGTAGCCTGCCTGATGCGGCCATCATTTTCACAAACGGTCATGGTGCGAAACTTCCATACCTTAATGGCTTCACCTTTAAGGCCATAGCGGTGTTGTTTGAAAAATACCGGCCCTCTGGATGTCAGTTTAACACCCAGGGCGATAAGCAGCATGAGGGGTGAAATGAGCGCCAGAATTACCGTACCGAAAATAATATCTTCAGCACGCTTGATAAGTGCATTGTGTTCGGAAAACGGAGAGTCATAAACAGCCAGAATAGGGGTGTTGACGATTTCCAGATACTTGCTCTTTAACAGGTTTGAAGTGAAATAGTCGGGCAATATACGGATAGGTGTTGCGGTATCCGTCAGACGTACCAGCAGATTGGCGATACGTTTTTTGGACTCGATAGGCAGCGCCAGATAGATCTGATCCCATTTTCCGCTGCGGGCAGCATTGGTTAATTCATTGTAATTGCCCAGAATTGGATAATGTTGCTTGATCTTTTCTACGGTGGCATTGTTTATTAGTTTACTGTTCTTGTCGCAGTAAAAACCGGCAACCTGATAACCATAATCCGGGTTGGCTTCCAGCTCCTGTGCGAATCGAAGGCCATTATCCGTCATACCGGCTATCACAATCGTTTTATTATTCAGGCCGAGAATTTTCAAATAGGAGAAGATGCGGCGTAGACTATAGCGTGCCGCCAGCAGTAATAGTGGGGTTAAAAATAGCCAGGAGGTGAGTGTGACCCGCGAAAAATGCTCGCTGGTTTTAGTTATAAAACCGAAGAAAATGAGTATGAAAAAGGCCGCCAGCCAGGTTGAAACAATATGCAAGGTTTCTTCGCGGAAGGGACGCGCCGTCCAGGAGGAATAAACATCTGTAAAGCGGGCTGCCAGACTAAACAGGATAATACTTGCCAGGCCTGCAATGATATAGCCTTCGACATAGTAAATATCGGTATAGAGAAAAGTGACAAATAACGAAAACAGGATAACCGTACTATCTACAGTCCTGTAGATAAGTTCCGAACTAATTTGTTTGTCTTGCACGATGCTGCTCCGGTGTTAATGGGCGGTGTTTTCCTTATCACCACATTATCCTGACCACTGTACTGTACAGGATTATTAATTATTCGCTTCGCTTTTCGTATGAAATATACAACAATTCTTACAAGCGGTAAATAAAACGTTGTATATTTCATACGGATAGAAGAAAGAAGTTGTGTGGCAGGTCGTCTATCGGCTGGTGTGATCTGTCTCCCAGGTATAATTGTCCAGGTGGTTGAATTGATAGCGGGCTCGCAAGCGGATAATCAGGGCAATGAAAATATAAATCAGGGTCGGCAAGCAGGCTTTGCTAAAGAGCCTGGCTTTCAGGGAACCAGAGTAGTCTGCCTGCTTGGGCCGGGCGCAGAGCTGCAAGGCATCCAGTTGCATATTGCCAAGACGTGCCCTGGTTTTTATCTTGATCAGTGAATAGAGTGTCTTCGGCGCCTGGATGGTGATAGCTGTTCCTTCTATATTGCCTCGCTCATGGCGGTCAAAACAGCAACGTACAAAACCGTCATCATTAATAACAGCTGGAAAACGGTCGAACCGTTGTCTGCCAGCTTCGCTCATGATAAAGCTACAGGTGCCGATTACCCCCTCCCGGATATAGGGCAATTCCAGCCAGATGCGATAATACTGTTTGACGAACCAGGAGGAGCCTGTAGTATTGATTTGTGGCATGGGGGCTGCCAGTAACCTGTCTGGATGTGTATCCATATAGTGTGTGATGGTCTGTACCGTGGCGGGCGAGATAACGGTGTCTGCATCCAGATAAAATACCGGAAAGGAAGAAACATGCTTTTCCGCTTCATTGAGTGCATGGGTTTTGGATGGTTTGCGGATATCCAGGCAAATAACCTGTGGATAATACCGCTGTACCAGCTCGACGGTGTTATCAGTGCAGCCATTACAGGCAACGATAACGGTTTCTACCGGGGCTGTCTGCTGCATAATACTGTCCAGACAGCGACGGATGATACGCGCCTCATTATGGGCAGGAACAATTACACTGGCCATCCGTCACTCCATCCCCTGAGCCAGGCTTTACGGGCTTTCCAGACTTTTTTCCATTCTGCTGCGGTCGCTTTATTCGCGGGGCGAACGATAGCCTGCAAGGATGCCCCCAGCGTTTTGTTAAGAACATACAGCGCCAGCAGCCCCTTGTGCAGTGGTTTTTCCCACCATCGGGAATGGCGTTGAACCAGCTCAACCTTGCCTTTGAGCAGCTTGATCATTTTCCCTGAAAAGCTGGCTTCGCTGGCACTACCGTGATGAATAATACGAGCATCCGGGGTAATCACCGGCTGATAACCCTTTTCAATCGCCTTGAGGCAATAATCGGCTTCTTCACCGTACATAAAAAAACTTTCATCCAGCCCACCTTGCTGCTCCCAGAGATCCCGCCGGGTCATGAAAAAACAGCCCTGTACAATGTCTACCTCGCGCACGCTATCCCGTTTCCAGCAGCCATAATTATGCCGGTTAAACAGGCAGCTATGGGGGCGTAATTTGCTTAGTCCAAAGGCGCTGAAAAAAAGCGTTAATGTGCTGAGCCGTGCCCACGCATTATGCGTATTAAGCCCCAGATCATTATTTAAGGTGATGCCTCCCCAGATACCGTTATCAGGGTGTGTACAGGCAAACTGGTAGAGCCGGTCGATGGCACCTTCCAGGACAACGGTATCCGGGTTGAGTAGCAGGATATGGTCTGCACACGAATAACGTGCTCCCAGATTATTACCGCCTGAAAAACCAGTGTTGTTGGGAGAGCGTATCAGGGTCAGGTCTGGAAAGGCTTCGGCGATTTTATCGGCAGACTGGTCGTGGGAATCATTATCCACCACA
Organism: Thiotrichaceae bacterium; assembly: GCA_015490895.1. Classification (GTDB taxonomy): domain Bacteria; phylum Pseudomonadota; class Gammaproteobacteria; order Thiotrichales; family Thiotrichaceae; genus HyVt-477. The sequence continues at coordinate 17,617 of WFWY01000038.1, forward strand.
ATAAGTTTGAAACGGGTATCACGGGTTTGCTCATAAACGGAGCGGATTGCACGCAGAGTAAGTGCAGCGGTATTGTAGGATACAATAATAATATCCAGTTGCGGGTCAGTATCAGAAGACAGCTTTGGCTTCATGGAAGGCTCTAGGGGTTATCTTTTTCGTCAGGGGTATCAGCAATCATGCCGTAGGCAATAGTGTTGATACCGGTTTTAAGGACTTTGGCCGGGTTTCCACCGACGGCACAGTGAGAAGGAATATCCCTGGTGACAACACTGCCCGCCCCGACAATAACCTGATCACCGATGGTAACATTGGGGAGGATAATGGCACCGGCACCAATAAAGCAATTCTCACCGATAACTGTTTTCGCACGATGCCGGCGAGTCGAAAAATCATGCGAAAGAATAATGGCATCAAAAGCGATATAGGTTTTACTGCCAATGTACAGCCCCTGCGGATTGGTTTTGTCGATTCTGGCCTTGAATGAAATACGCACATCACTGGCGACAGGCATACCGTAGACGGTACGAAAATACCAGGTTCGGCTGGCAAGGAGTGCATTGCGGAGCTTCACCAACAGCATGAAAATAGTGTGATTAATAAAACGAACTCGCATGATTATTCTCGTAGCGTGCGGAGATGGACGACAGCCATTATAGGGTAATGATCCGAGTGGGCATACTGCGTCAAACGGGTATAGCGGTCAATACTGAAATGGGAGCTTAGCAAAATATAATCAATTTTGAGCACCGGAAAGGGTGTTGGCAGAGAAGCAGCCGGGGTTGGATAGGTAAATAGCAAAGGCTGCTCCGCATAGTGGTAAGCGGGCTGGAAACCGGGTACAAAGGTTTGCAGTATATCGTTATGCGGAGTGGCATTAAAATCGCCACAAACAAGCTTCAACGGGCTTGGGTCATGCTCAATATCCTGCCGGAGGTGTTTAAAATAAAAGTCCTGATAATGTTTTTGCGTCAGGGCTTTGGGGGCATGGATATTCCATATTTTTAATACCCTGTGCTGCCAGGGTGCAGGCAAGGTTGTGGTCGCCTGCAAAAATGGCAGGGTCTTGTTCGGAGTTAACGGAAAGCGGGACAAAATCATCAGCGCACGTAGTCGGGAATACACATAATGATAATTAACTCCTGCCTCGTGCAGCTCACTGATAAAACGTGAATAGCGGGAATAGGGGACTTCCTGCAAGCACAGAATATCGGCGGGATATTGTTTAAGCAGACGGGCTACATCTGCATAATGATCATTTCGGGAGTTAACACTAAAAGACAGAATTCGCAGCGAAGAAGCCTTGTTAATACTGTTTTTCAGTGGCTTTTCAGAGGCGGCAAATGGCTGAAAAAAATGCAGGCTGATGACGAGAAAAGCGGGTAAAAACCACAGGCTTTTTCTGGGGTGTCGCAGTACCAGATAAAGCAACAGGAGGGTGCTGAGCAAAAACAGTGCCAGGTAGGAAAAATGCAGATAACGAATGGCAATCACATCATCGTGGAAGATCCCGTCCATAAGGATCAATACATAGATGAGCAGGATAAGCCCGTTACTGATCAACCTGAAGTCCTCACCAGGGCAGGGTAAAGAGTGTCGCTGTGGCGATGTAGATCATGGCTGAGCGGCATTACGGGTTTGGCGCCACAGGATCACGTGCTCGCTGTTGCCGGCGCAAATGGCTAAGCCACTCAAGTTTTTGCATATGCTGGTTTAGCCGTGGATAACGCAGCCAGCCTATCGCCCCCAGAGTAAAGAAAAACATGGGTTGCAGCTTGCCGAAATAATCCACGGTAAAGCCAATCAGTATCAGTGACAAAAAGGACAGCACCCAGGCATTCGCCATCCAGCGATACAGAGAGTGCTGCCGGTGCAGCTGGTTTAATACATGAAAAACGATATAGAGTGAACAAAACAGCAACAACAGACCCGCAGGAATGCCATGCTGCATGGTGATCAGCAACCAGAAACTGTCAATACTGTAATTGAGCCATTCCGGGCGTGACCACTGGCTAATACCAATGCCCAGCAGAGGGTTGTCCAGCACATCATCCATGGCATACTTCCACTGAAACATCCGGTAGTAGCCTGTATTGGGGTTAAAGGTCAGGTGGGAAATCAGCAAGGCAAAGAACCCCCGGTTGGAAATAATATTAATCAGGAAGGCAGCAGAAAGCCCGGTAAACAAAAACGCAATCCAGAAGCGTTTGGCTCCACTCCAGTAATGTGACAAAAAAGCCCCCATGCCCTGAAACAGGGTTGACAGCAGGGGTGCTGATGACAGGGTTAACAGCATCGACACAAACAGGGCAAGGGTTGCGACCAGATAACGGGGTCGAAAAGCAAACAGCATCAACATAACGGCAAAAGGAAAGAAAATGGCCGTTAGCGTACCGTAAAGAATAGGATGTACAAACAGATTGGTGGCACGCATAATCCCCGCCCGAATATAATAATGTGTATACAGGCTGGGATCCAGCGAGGCATGGCCGGTCAGTTTGCTGGCCCACTCATGTAAAATGCGATGATGGGAAAAGCTTTCGTAAACGGTAAACACGGTGACAATAGTGAGCAGACCAATAAAGGCAATATTGATTTGGTAAAAGCGTTTGGGTGTGGTTATAAAAGTGCGTGCCAGGTAAAAAGCACCCAGAACCTCAATAATAAAGATACCCGCTGATTCCACACCCTTTTGCATACCATGGTTAGCAATAAAGCTTGCAGTAGCTAACACGGTGAAAGTTAGCAATAAAATATCCACCAGGTCGGCCTGTTCAATCAGCTGCTTGATATTAAACAGACTGTAAACAAGCACCAGCGCCAGCACTACCCGATAGGCCTCGAGTCGCAGGCCGCCAGCGAGATAGTAAAACTCAACCGGGATAAAAATGGAGAGAACAAACAGGACAGCCAGAAATTTAATCATAAAATTTAATCATAATAGAATCGTGTCAGGGTCGGCTTGTGGCATTGAATCGTCATTTCTGGAAGTAAGGGGGCATCGTCAATGAAAGCATCGCTAAAAAATCAATAAATAGAGTCAGGCTATATCGGTTAAAAGTCGTCGCTACAGTCTTGTCATCTTATGCGTACTGTAATCAGCCAGCAGCTTCTGACGATAGAAGAGTAGTATAATAACGCCTGCAAGGACAGCATTGGCTAACAATGTTGCCATAGCTGCTCCCATCATGCCATGCAGAGGGATAAGCATATAATTGGCAAACAGGTTAACCAGCAGGGCAGCGACCATGGTGACATTCAAAAATCTAACCCGTTCTTTAATAATGAATAAAAACGAAAAAGTCAAACTGATTGCGCGTAACCACTGGGCAAGCAGCAGCACCAGCAGAACAGCATACGCTTGCTCAAAGGCGGGGCCAAACAGCCACAGAGCCGGTTTGGCCAGCAGCCCCATGACGACAGTGACCAGCAACAGGCCAGCCACTACCAGTCCGGTTGCCTTCCAGAAAAAGGTAATAAAGCGTGCGGGTTGATTATTGCTAATACTTAACAAACGCGGATAAATGGTTGCATCCAGTGCGCCCAGAAAGAACAAACTCAGAAAGGAGATAGCAGCGGCTGTTGAGTACAGGCCGACTTGCTCATTACTGAGCAAAGCACCCACCATCAGGGTATCAGACCAAAGCATCAGAAAAGAAAAAATGGAGACGGGTGCCAGTGGCAAGGAGCGCCTAAGCAACTGCCCCAGTGTCGGGATCGGGTTTTGTAATGCTGAAGTACGCTGCATCCAGGGTAGCACCAGTAGCAGGGACAAGACACCTGCCAGGACTGTAGATGCCGTATACAGATTTAAATACCACTGGTTAATCGGGAATTGTTCCCAAAACAGGGCAATAAGCACCAGAAAACTCATCGCCGGCAATGCATTCTGGATCAATGATGAAGCGGCTGACAGCCGGATAGCCTTAAAATAAAAGGCATGAATCGTGACTAAATTAAAAAATAAAATACCGACACTGGCAATCATCAGGTTTGGCAAGGTAATGTCACCGAAAAAGGCATCCCTTAACAACGGGCTTAAACCGATCCAGAGCAAGATAAACAGCAATGAAGCCAGTAATACCAGCCAGTAACTGCGTTTTAGAAACTGACTGCCAAATGCCCGCTGGTTTTCCTCGACACTGGCAATTTCCTTGACAATCAGTTGCTCAATACCAACACGACTAAATAGAGCCACCCCAATCACCAGTGTAATCAGCATTCTTAGATCACCGTAATGTCCCAGCGTAAGCAATCGTGCTGCCAGAATTTGCAAGGCAAGATTAAGCCCTACCCCGGTAAAGCGAGCCATAACGGCAAAAAGGCTTTGGCGCAGCAAGCCCTTATGAGCAGACATGGTTAAAACAGGCAAGGCAGCAGAGGAAGGGAGAAACGCCACCGGGTGGCCAGCTTGTGGTAACAGGGTTGTATTGCATGGTTACGCTACTTATACAGTTTGAATAAAGGGTACAACCCTGAGTTTCGGATATATCGCCCTTATCGGGCAGGAGGATTATAGTCGCCGACCTGTCTGGAAGCAATGTTATGCTTAATCAGAGGCTCCTTAAGGTATACTTCCGGCAAAAAATTTCCCTGGAGAAAAAACGTGAACTGGCTTCAGGTTCGGGGTTATTGAATGCTACTTTTCTGCTTGTTTGCGGTAGCTTCCTGATTCTCGGACAGCCTCCCGGGAGGCTCGAATGGTAGCTTGGTGCTGAGGCACGAAGCCCAACAACAGAGTTTGTTGGGCTCCTTTGTTACCGCCTTGCGTATCATTACGCTGAGTAATTACGACAATTTAGACAATTTAAATAGTCGTCTGCTTTGCTTGCAGGGATGTTGCTGCTGTGGAGAACGACAAAATGGATAGAATGGATAAAGAATAGTCATGCATAAACACAATACCCTGCTGGAGTGGTGTGGCTCCCTGCTGGCAGTATCCGGTGCCATTTTACTGGCTATAAATATAAAGATTAGCCCCTGGGCGTTTGTACTCTACCTGATGTCCAGCATCATTCTGGGAGTCTGGGGAATACGCCGAAAGGCCTACGGCATCGCCATGCAGAATATGGTGTTTATGGTCATTAATATTGTTGGGATTTACCGCTGGCTGCTATAGGGGATCCTATTGCAGCCCCAACAAAACCCTGCCTGTTGTGTGCAATATGAATCACTGCTGGCTGCGAATATATTTTCTGAGGTCAGCGGGTGTGATATTACCAGACTGCATTGCCTTTAACTCACCGGAAGGTGAGAAAATCAAATAGGTAGGCGCACCCAACATGGATTTTTTGGCAACCCGGCGGACATAGTCGTCAAACTCCTCACGGTCAGTCAGCAGGGTAGGGAAGTTAACTTTGAAGCGATTAATAAAACCTTGTGCTTTGGAGGGGTTGCCATCCAGTGAGACACCAATCAGTTTGGCATTGGGGAAAGTGCCTTTGGATTTAACCAGGTCCGGCATGGTCTTTTTACAGGTGCCGCATTCTGAATGCCAGGCTTCAACAATAAGCCACTGACCCTTGCCGACAAAGCTGGAGACATTGGCAGGGTTTCCTTTCATGTCGGTCATTGCGTGGGCAGAAGTGCCGAGAAAGGCCACAGTCAATAAAAGAGTGGTTAAGACGTTTTTCAGGCCTGATAACATTGATCGCTCCGGTGATGTTTTTGGGGTATTGGCGGACTAAACAGAGTGAGCTGTATAATCTTTTTATAATATAACTATATAAGTCAATTATGATTGCTTGCTCTATATTCTATTCACCCATGAAACAGAATCCTGAGTTTGATTGTTTATTCAGTGGAAGAGCAAGGAATAAGCATGAATGCAAGGGGGTTTATAGCATTAAGATTGATATAGATCAAATTACATATTTGATGACCATATCACAAAATTTAATGACAATTATCATAAAAAAGATGAATGGTAGCTTATAAAAGAAAAGTGATATAAAGAGGGTTCGTGCAGTTTACCGGGGAAGGGAGAGGGCAGCTTTTTCATGTGACAGGCAGGCAGGATAAGGAACGCGCCATCCGGCATATCCCGTCGGATGGCGCTATCGCTTATCAGTCTGCGAAAACTGCCTGTTAGCTATTCTATTGATTGCATGAGACAGGCAGGCTGATAAGGAACGTCATCCGGTATATCATCGGTCAGACAGGGTTCTCATGAAGGCTTCAAGATCCGCGATATCCTGCGGGCTCAAACCCAGGCCATTATTATACTGACCACCGTCAGAGATATTGGCTGAGACTTCAGCAGCACCATCAATGCCCAGGCCAACAAAATCAATAGAGCCATTATAAAACTCAATGACTTCCTTGAGGGTTTTTAGTACACCGTTATGCATATAGGGAGCAGTGTTGGCGATATTCCGCAGGGTAGGTACCTTGAACTGGCCATTACCAGGGCCTGTTGTGGGGTCGCCGGCATGAGGGCCATCTTCGACATTATCTGGCGCGCTACCGGCACCAAAATCAACAAAGCCGGCATCAAGCGCGGGATTGTTCATTGCGGTCAGGAACGGGTGCAGGGGGTTCTTGGGCGTGCCGATATTTTCATACTTGAAATTGGAGAAGACCTGTGGTCCCTTGCTGGAATCTGTGAGATGACAGGTATTACAACGCCCCTGGTTATTAAAGAGAGCTTCACCACGTGCTTCAGAGGCGGTAAAAGTTTCCGTCCCGGCCTGTACCGCATCCCATTTGGATGAAAAAGGTGAAAAACGGGCGGTTCTTTCAAAGGCAGCGATAGCCTCGGACATTTGCACAAATGCGGTATCAACATTGTCCAGTGCATTGGCACCAAAGACTTGTGCAAATAGGTTGGCATAAGGGCGGGTTTTGAGTTTGGCGATGACTGCTGCCTTGTCGGGGTTTGCCATTTCCAGTGGATCCAGAAAGGGTTGTCTGGCCTGTTCTTCCAGTGACTCGGCACGACCATCCCAGAACTGACCGCCAAATTGAGCCCCCAGGCGTGTGAACCTGTTAGGAATTAATGCAGCATAGGAAGCGGTGGGTGTGTTTCTACCACCGAAAAACCCCTTTGCTCCTTCAGAGGTCTCATTACTGGCACGTACATCGTGGAAGGTGCCCCCCGCAATATCATGACAACTGTTGCAGGATTGCCCAGCGGGTTCCGACAGGTTGGTATCGTTGTAGATCATGCCACCGAGTCTGGCCATATCGCTAAGAGGGGTATTGGCAGCGACCTTGACACCCACGCTGACCGCATCGGGTATCGCGGTACCATTAACACTGGCTGTCACCAGAATACCGGCCAGATTTTCATTGGGGTTTGGCGTGAGAGTGGCGGTATAGCGACCATTGCCATTATCCGTTACAGCGCTTAAGTTACCACCCGAAGCAGTGATGACGACGGTATCTCCGCCTGTGGTCAGGTTCTGGGCAGCATTATCTCTAAGCTGTACGGTAATGGTGGCACTGCTGTTAGCATTGGTAGCATCAATCAGTGGGTTTACTACTGTCATGACACTTCTGTTGACATCGACGGCACTATTACCGCCGCCTCCACCGCCGCCTCCTGGGGGAGTGGTACTACCACCACCGCCACCACCGCCGCAGGCAGCCAGCCCGAGACTCAGGAAAAGTATAAGGGGGTTGATAAGTGTAACCAGTTTCATAACGATCCTCCTGGAACCTGAATGAAAGGAATAATAGGGTAAGAACCAATATACCATGGATTTGGTATGGACTGTATATTTCCAGTATCTATATCTATAAAGGACTAATTTGCAGATTGGTGCTGAGGACTCAGGATTAAATAAGATCCGTAAGTTACTCCTGAGTCCTTAGTACAGTGAAAAAGGACGCCCAGAGGCGCCCTTTTTATACTACTTACTACACAACAATAATCATTGCAGGGTGGTTATTGTTTTACACGTGTAGTCGCACCGTGTACATCGGAGCGTTCAGCACCACTATAAACAGGGTGCAAGCCAGGATCTCCGGTTCCTACTGTAGCGGGTGTTGCATCATCGGTGGTGTTACTGGTACGTAATACAGATACTAACTTGCCAGAACTGCCATCAGCATTGAGCTCAATCATACCCACACCCGGGCAGCTACCCTGTGCGCCATGTGTCACCGTTACTGGAGCCGGGCCACGCAAGGCTGCAACAATGTATTTGCCATCAGGCGTCAGACCCATCAGGTCTGGAGCCGGGTCATTTTTAGGCAAGGCGGCATCGTCAGTCACGGATGCTGCCTCACAAGGGCCAGTACCCGCGCCCTGTCCATCGGCTGATGTCAGGTCATAGCTACCTACATGGGTTTCAGATGCAGTCTCAAAGACTTCCATTTTGTTTTGAATACGATCCACGACATGCAGGTATTTTTGATCCAGTGTTGGGATCATGCCATGGGCATCACGACGGGTAGTGATACCGGGAACCTGTCCTGTTTCATTGGTTGCGGGAGCGCCTGCGGCATTATTGCCCGCATGGGCAGTATTGCCTGGGTCTTTGAAGACAGAATTAATAGCAGGTGTGTTCTCTGCAAGCGTATTACCTGCTGCTGCTGCTGCTGCAATCGCAGAGTCATCGACGGTATAGACACCGAAGATGGACATTGGCTCACCTGAACCTACAGCAGACACGCCGTTGTCAAACCAGACCTTGTCGCCAATATGTACGCCACCACAGCCCACGCCGTTCACTTCGTTATTGCCATATTCGGCAACGATCTTCATAGGGGTCTTGGTCGTATCAGCAACCAGCATACCACCTGCGGCCATCGTCATGTAAATCATGCCGGTATCAGACACGATAGGGCAGATAATGACATTATTGGGGCGACCACCTGCTGCACCATTATCATTGGGGTCATTCGTACAGCCATTTTCCTTACACTTGCCAGCAGGTGTCAAATCTCCTGTGACTGCTGTGCCATAACTGCCGCTTATGGCACTGACCAGGTCTACACCCACTGCATTTTTGCCAGAGTAGGCATGAGAGTTTTCAACAATAGTCAGCCCTTTACCTGCACCCACAGCTGCATCACGTCTGAGGGTAGCGGCTGTGATTTTTCCTGTTGCATCACGGGTGATCTCAATTTTCTCAATCAGTTTGCCATGCAGGTTGGCAACAAACAGGGCACTGCCATCTTTATTCCAGAAAGACATATGTACAGAACGACCATTACCACCAGGGGCACTGGTCTGGGCTACCCGGAAAAGCGCCACGGCTGTCTTTGTTTCAGCATCCATAATGCCGACCAGACCACCATCGCCACCTGTTTTAAACAGGTTAAAGTTCATGTATTTGCCTTGTGGATCAGACAACATACCGTGTAAGCGACCAAATCCGTTAGGATCTGTGGCGGTACGCAGGGCGTTTCCATCTTCATCTGTCAGGTTGGCAGGGAAGATATCGTTAATATCACAGGGCCCCATAGCTGCTTTATTGGCATCTGCGCCACAACCCAGGGGTTTGGCGGTAGCGCCACCTGCCAGCTGGGTTTCTACATCAGCACTATCCCAGACATAAATGTAGCTGCCTGAAACACCAAGGCCGCCTGCTCCTGCGGTTGAGTTTGACTGGTCGCTGGCCCAGATTTCATAAGCGACCTTGTTGACGGGCGGTGGTGTCGGCGAGTTGCTGCTACCGTTACAGCCGCTCAGCGCTATGGCGCTGATTGCCAGTGACGCGCTTAACGAAAGCGTGGTTAAAAGGTTGGTTTTTCTGATTTCCATGTTGAGGTATCCTCCAAAGATTTAAAAATCCCTGCATCTGTTGTATTACATCCTGCCGTAGTACATCGTGTTGCAGAGGTTGTGATTACCCGATATCAATACCGCTATTTACAGGGTATATAGAATATCGAAATTGATGGTAATGAGATGTTATGTCTGTTGGCAGACAATGCTGATTTTCTTGCGTGACAGGTTGACAAAACGCAGAAAGAGGCTTGGAAATAACAGTACGATAAACAGTACGATAATAGTGTAGTGATTGTAATGATCCTGACTGATCTTGCCCTGTCTCTATGATACCAGCTCCGAAATTAGTTAATGTGTCGTCTATGTTTCGTCTATGGTGATTCACTGAACTCACCCGGTTTTTTATGGATGCAGTTGCTATAGCTATATATGTATATGTGTCATATATATTTCCCAGCAGCGAATACAAATAGCCTGTAAATAATGCCGACTATTGGTGGGTGTGTCAATAACTAAGGAAAAATTGTGCCGATAAAACAACATCTTAGTGTATAATTATATTATTATACTGTAATATTAATGGTTCGCCAGAACCTTGGCAGAAGCCATTTTCCTGCTTTAATTAAAGGCTGTTAGGAGAAGTGATTGAAGTTTTATGTTGCCTCTGCTGAGTGAGAATTTCAGAAATCGGCAAGGGAAAACAGGGGACAAAGCAGAAAAATATACCCTGAGTTTGAAAGGTTTTCCGATGCGTTGCAGGGTTTCAAGTGTGTGTACCAGGAGATCGGGTTATTTTCTGGCAACGAGTTTTCCAATCGTTAGCCCTTGCGCGATGATGGAGAAGATGACAACCACATAGGTAATCACAAGCAGGGATTCCCGGATTTCCCCGGCGGGAAGGGTGAGCACCAGGGCAATGATGCCCAGTGAAAGCATGAGTGAAATCACCAGTAGACCAATTGTGGTAGGTAATTTGACAAAGCGGTAGTTGATATAGCTGAACAGTGCAGCCAGCGTAATTAAAATGGCAATGATTTCAGTGACACCCATGGTGACTCCGGTTGCTGTTTTACGGGTTCGGCTGCAAGATCAATCCAGAAAAATATCCTTGTAGGAGGCGTACATGGCCGCTGTCATTAGTGGAATAACGACCAGTAACCCCAGGCCTAGCGGGATCAGCCCCAGAATAATCAGGATCAGGCCGACGATCCCGAATAACAGGTAGGGAAGCATGTTTTTCAAACAGCCATCAAAGCTGCGTTTCATGGCTTCGATGGCATTCATGTCATGCAGCATAATGAGGATAGGGGCAAACCAGATAGCCATTGCCAGGGGGATAACCAATGCCAGGTAAATGAGAGCTGGCAGTAGCATGTTGCTCATCATGTCCAGTTGCGGGGCAATTTCTCCCTGTTGCATTGCAGCTCGGCTGAAAGCGTCAAAGGTGCCGGTGGAAAAAGCGACGATGCCAGCGATAATCATAATCACAATCAAGCCCAGCAGGTACAGTCCGCCGACAGCAAACAGGCTGCCGGTATTGCGCCTGAAGCCTTCAAATAAATGCCCGACTGTGAGCGGACGTCCCTGATCCAGTTCGTGTGCGCCATACAGCAACCCGCCAGTAAAAACAGGGTTGACGACAGAGGCAAACAGGGAAACCAGCGGGAGGATGCTTAATAGCATTATAATCACCATGTAAATGACGATATTAATAATCCAGAATAAGGGAGATTTCTTGAATAGGTCAAATCCTTCCTTTATCCATTTCAGGCCGTGGCTAAAGGGGTTTTTGCGCGGCAGGTCACGCAGCAGCCCTGCATCAGCGCGGGTCTGGATGTCGGTCACGGTGGCTTCGGGGGCTGCAAAGGGATTATCAGACATTATTATTTCCTCTGTTAATAAATCAGGCAGATTGTGAGTGAGTATTCAGGGCATTCATTACCGACAGGAAGTGTTCCTGTCGGTAATGAATGCCCTGAAAGAGTAAGAGTTATAGATAAGAGTATATAGGATTTTAGCGGATACTCAGAAAATTACTCCTTATTCGGTATTTGGTCGTTTGACTCTGATCCAGTCCCAATTGTTTCCTGATCCGTATTTATTTCAGGTTTATCCAGATTCATTTTATTCTGGTGTTCATTCTGGGGTAGACTTCTTTTATTCCCTTTACATTCCTGAAAGAGGGATATTAATGAGTCCACAAAAATCATGAAAAAAATACAAGCCGGTAATGTCAATATAGTCATTATTATTACAAAAGGCGATATTGGTGGTGCACAAATACATGTTAAGGATGTCGCTGTTGCCTTGCAGGCATTAGGTAACCGGGTGACGGTTCTGGTGGGTGAAGATGCCGAATTTACTGAGATGCTGGGCAGATTGAATATTGCTTACCGGGTACTTGATCATCTGGTTCGTGAGATCCGTCCGCTGGAAGATATTCGCGGTTATCTGGAGATGCGGCGGGTTATCCGTGAAATCAGGCCGGATCTGCTGGCCCTGCATTCTTCCAAGGCCGGTATTCTCGGTCGCCTGGTCGCTTTTATGGAAAAAATACCGGCTACCTTTACAGTACATGGCTGGGCTTTTACTGAAGGGGTTGGTGCCAAAAAGCAGCGACTCTACAAAACACTTGAAAAGTTGGGTGCGTTGTTTCCTGCCCATTTGATTGCAGTATCCCGTTATGATCGAAAAATTGCACTGGAGCAAAAAATCTGTCACGAGGACAAGATTACGGCCATACAAAATGGTATGCCAGATATTGATCCTGCACTGATGGCGGATCCACGCCAGGAGCCCCCAAAACTGATTATGGTCGCGCGTTTTGCCCAGCAAAAAGACCATAAAACATTGATAGAGGCACTGGCCGAGCTCAGGGATTTGCCATGGGAGCTTAACCTGGTGGGCGGAGATGGCGGCTTGCAGGCACAGACTGAAGCTGCCATTGACGCTTTTGGCCTGCAGGACAAGGTACATATTCTGGGCTATCGTAATGATATTGATCATTTAATGGCACAGAGCCAGATATTCGTACTGAGCAGTCACTGGGAAGGCTTTCCGCTCACGATACTTGAGGCAATGCGTGCCAGGTTGCCGGTGATCGCGTCAGCTGTTGGCGGGGTGAGTGAAGCGGTGATTGACCATGAAACCGGCTATGTGACGCAGCACCGGGATGAGCTGGTGAATGCCCTGAGAAGCCTGATTACCGACCCGGAAAAAAGGGCACAAATGGGTGCCAGGGCCCGGGTAAATTATCAGCGCTATTTTACCCTTGATATCCAGCTGGAAAAAACATTTGAGGTTTATAACACATTGCTATGTGATGATGTGAGCGTGTGTGCCAATGTTTGATTGACGTGTCATTACTCAGCGTAATGACACATCAGGTGGTAGGTTGTTTAATTACGCTGAGTCGTTACGATTGATTTTAGTCCCCGTCCTGCCATGTCCTTATTTGTAGCACTGCACTGGCGGGCTCACGGGGAACGGATAGCTCCATGAGCGAAAGATTATTTACGTGCCATAATAATCCCGACATTTCCGCTGCGATTGTAAAAAACCAGTTTGTTATTTACCTGCTGGACGCTACCCATACGCCTTAATGTGCGTAAATAGCCACCTTCGAGGTCACCTATATTGATAGTGGGGCCGCCTTTAACCGGGCGTATTATCGGGCAGCCTCTGGTGCCTCTGGTAACTTTAATTACCCTGAAACCCGTGTATCCCACTTGTTTGAAATTAGCACTATAGGCGTTGCAGCCAGAGTTGCCTGACAGCGAATGGCGATTAACTTTCATGATCATGTCAACGGCTTGTGGAATGGTGTTTCCGTAGACCGATTCCACGCGCCACTCACTATCCAGTAATGAGGGCCCTCCACTGTTGAGTGGACACCCTTCTTCCACTTCACGGTTGGTGATAGCCTCTGGTGCGGCGATTGCTAATGCTGATGGTAGACATTGGCTGGCTATTGCAGCAAGGGGGAAAAGGAGAAATTGCCGCCGTGAGTTTGAGGCGGCGTGAGCCTGTTTGTTACTTTTTTTCATATTGCTCCCTATAGAGTAAATAAAAATATGGATTAATCCTGTACGATGCCTTTTCTTACAATCTCTTACAATCTCTTGCAATGTTGCAACACTGTCTTTAATTTACAACATCCACTATATATAGCACACCCATGAAGAAGTTTGCATATAAGAACCACAAATATTTTCTTGTTTCCGGTTAGGTCAGGAAAGGTGGCGCTTTCTATCCCAGGGTATTCAACATTCTGTTTTATAAATATTTTGATATTCCATGGTATGTCCGCTACAGAATTATCACAGGCTTTTCTGTAAGACCTGGCTATCACGGCTCCCTGACATTATTCTGTGGCTGAAATATCGGCAAACAGGCGTTTTATCCACTGTACCCGTTGTTCGATAGTGTCCATTTCGTCGTATTCAAAGCGCAGTTTGTCCTGTCCATCCAGTTTGAGCTCCCAGGGACGTTGTTGAATGACAGCGATGAGCTTGCCTATATCTACATTGGGTTTTTCGTGAAATAGAATGCGCCCTCCGGTGGCCGCCAGATCCAGTTTTTTTATACCCAGTTGTTCGGCGATAAGCTTGAGGTCTGTGACAGTGAACAGGTTGTTGACAGGCTCGGGCAAGAGGCCAAAACGGTCGATCATTTCTACCCGTAATTCTCGCAATGCTGCCTTGTCGGGGGCACTGGCAATACGCTTGTAGAGAATCAGGCGCGTATGTACGTCGGGCAGGTAGTCATTGGGGATGAGTGCGGGAGCGCTAATGTCAACAGTGCTGGTATGGTCGCTGGGTTTGTCCAGTTCGGGTAGTTGTCCTGCTTTCAGTGCTTTGACCGCACGATCCAGTAATTCGTTATACAGCGAGAAGCCGATTTCCTGGATTTGCCCGCTTTGATCTTCGCCCAGCAATTCGCCGGCACCGCGAATTTCCAGGTCATGGGATGCCAGCGTGAAACCAACACCGAGGTCTTCCAGTGATTCAATGGCTTCCAGCCGTTTTTTGGCATCAACGGTAAGGGTGTTGAGGGGAGGGGTAATCAGGTAGGCGTAGGCGCGATGATGAGAGCGCCCAACCCGACCCCGGATCTGGTGCAGTTGCGCCAGCCCCAGTTTGTCTGCACGGTTGATGATAATGGTGTTGGCGGTAGGGATGTCGATGCCACTTTCTATGATGGTGGTGGCTACCAGTATCTGAAAGCGCTGGTGGTAGAAGTCTTCCATGATGCTTTCCAGTTCACGTTCGGGCATTTGTCCGTGAGCGAAGCGGATAGTGACATCGGGAAGGAGTTCGCTCAGTTCCTGCGTCATTTTGCCAATCGTTTTGACGGTATTGTGTAAGAAGTAAACCTGGCCGCCGCGAGAGAGTTCGCGGGCACAGGCTTCCTGGATGACGGTTTTGTCCCATTCGCTGATAAAGGTTTTGACGGCATGCCGTGCGACGGGGGCGGTGGCAATGATGGAAAGGTCGCGTAGTCCGGCCAGTGACATATTCAGGGTGCGCGGGATGGGGGTAGCTGTGAGTGTTAGCATGTCAACATTGGCACGCATTTTTTTCAGTTGTTCTTTGTGCCGGACGCCAAAACGATGCTCTTCATCGACAACGACCAGCCCCAGGTTTTTGAAGTTGACATCTTTTTGTAGCAGTTTATGAGTGCCGATAACAATATCAACCTTGCCGTTGGCAAGCCCCTGCAGTGTTTCCCTGGTTTCTTTGGCAGAGCGGAAGCGGGACAGTGATTCGATGCTAAATGGCCAGTCTGCAAAGCGATCCTGAAAGTTTTGGGTGTGCTGTTGTACCAGCAGGGTGGTGGGCGCGATAATAGCGACCTGTTTGCCTGCATTGGCTGCTACAAAGGTGGCACGCATGGCAACTTCGGTTTTACCAAAGCCGACGTCGCCGCAGACAACCCGATCCATGGGCTGGGGTGCTTGCATGTCTTTCAGAACCTGTTCTATGGCACCCAGTTGATCCTGTGTTTCTTCAAAGGGGAAAGAGGAGGCAAAGTGCTGGTATTCTACCCGGTCAATCACAAAGCTGTGACCCTTTTCGGCGGCACGTCTGGCATGAATCTCCAGTAATTCGGCGGCGGCATCATGGGCTTTTTGAGCGGCTTTTTTGCGTACTTTGTCCCAGTGTTCAGTACCCAGCTTGTGCAGTGGGGCGTTATCCGGACTGACGCCGGTATAGCGACTAATCAGGTGCAGGGATGAAACCGGGACGTAGAGTTTGTCACCACCCTTGTATTCCAGCATCAGGTATTCGGCATTATCCAGCGTTTGCATACCCAGATAGCGACCAACGCCGTGTTCTTCGTGGACAACGGGTGCGCCTTCACTCAAATCAGTCAGGTTGCGGACGATGGCATCGGCATCACGGGCAGGCTTTTTGCGGCGGCGTTGTTGCTGTACCTGCTGACCGATAAGCAGGGCTTCGGGAATAATGGCAATTTTTTCATCCGGTAGCCACAAGCCGTCTTCCAGAGGGGCTACGGTGATGCAATGGGGGTTGTCATTGTGCAGAAAGTCTTCCCAGTTGTTGATCGTCACAGGGGTATAGTGGTTACCCCGTAGCAGACTGATCAGTTCTTCCCGCCGTCCTGCTGACTCAGCGATGAACAGGGTTCTTCCCGGGTGTTGTTCGAGAAACTGTTTTAGCAAGAAAAGCGGTGCTTCGGCGCGAGGTTGTATCAACAGGGAGGGCAGGGGGCTGACGTGATAATTGAGCCCTTTTTTCTCCTGTTTGAAAGTATGCGTTGTGATGGTCGGGTATGGCTGAGTCGCCTGTGCCAGTTCCCGGGGCGTCAAAAAAACCTGCTCGGGAGGCAAAATGGGGCGCTCGGTATTATAACGGCGCTGTTCATAGCGATCTTGTGTGCGTTGAATAAAGTGTTCAATAGCGGCCGGGACTTCTTCAGACTGGATGAGCAGGGTGTGGTCGGGCAGGTAGTCAAACAGGGTTGCTGTCGTGTCAAAAAACAGCGGCAGATAGTATTCGATACCAGCCGGTGCTGTGCCTTCGCTGATGGTGCTGTAGATAATGCTTTGTGTCAGGTCGCCTTCAAGCTGGGTGCGGTAGTTTTGCTTGAAGGTGAGAATGCCCTCCCGGGTGAGTGGGAATTCATGCGCGGGCAGCAATTCTATGGCAGTGGTTTGCTGGTCACTGCGCTGACTCTCAGGGTCGAAGCTGCGTATGCTGTCCACTTCATCACCCAACAGGTCGATGCGAAAAGGTGTGCTGGAACCCATGGGAAAGAGGTCTATTAATGACCCCCGTGTCGCATATTCACCGTGTTCGAAGACCTGGCTGACGTGGCGATAGCCGGCACGCTCCAGTTCATCACGTAATAGCTCAATATCCAGCGTGTCTCCGGTACGCAGGGAGAGGCTGTTCGCGTTGATAAAGTCGGTAGGGGGCAGGCGGTGCATCAGTGTTGGTGCTGATACAATGAGAATGCCCTGTCGCGTTTTGGAGAGTGTTGCAAGTGTTTTCAATCGCTCCGAGACGATATCCTCCAGTGGGGAGAATACATCGTAGGGGAGGGTTTCCCAGTCCGGAAAGACATGAATGGCTGCGTCACCTGAAAAAAAACGGACGCCTTCTTCCAGTTTGTAGGCGCTGTGCATATCGGGTGTCATGATGACGAGCAAACCGTCGAAATCTTTGCTGGCATGTGCCAGTAGCAGCTCCAGTGAGCAGCCATGTAGTTGCCCCCAGTGCATGACATCATCAGGTTTTCTGGGTAGTGCAGGGTGTAGCAGGGTGGGTCTGGATGGCTGCATGCTGTTGGGTGCCGGGCATTTAATAAAATGGCGGATTGTAGCAGTCATTGATGTTGTAGTGGAACCATCTATGAAGAAAGAAGCCGTGTTCGGAGTACTTTCTTTCAGGTATTCCAGTAACCGAAATCCGGGAGTCTGTCCTGGAGTATCTGAGTTCCCGGACAGCCTTCTGCTACATCAGTTCCAGCTGCCGGTATTCTGGAAGCTCGAGTGCCAGGTTGGCGCTGAGGCACGAAGCCCAACATGGCATGGTTTGCTGGGATTCTTTTATGTGAACAATTTAAACTGGACGATGTGTTAGCAGGGCTCGGGCTTGTTTCACCCATTCTTCCTGGCTTATGCGGTCGGGAAATGAATGCAGCATCTTGCCGTATTTTTTTTCATCCTGTGGAGTGAATTGTGCGATTTGGGCAAAAGTGGTGATGCCGGCGTTGTGTAGTATTTTTTCATTGGCTTTACCAATACCTTTTATGAGTGTCAGGTCGTCCGGTATGGCTTTGGTTTTTCTGTCTTTTTGAGGGTGCTTTTCTTCCTTGTTAACGGTTGCCATTTTTGCTGTCAGGTGGCGAGCATTCTGGTTGCAAGGTGTGTTGTTGGGTGTTTGTTGAGTGGGGGAGGCACTGTTTCGCTTTTCAGGGAGGGCTTGCTTTTTACTTGCTGCCTTGATTTGGGCGGACAGGTTCTGTGTGAGTTTGCACTCTGCCTGTAGTTGTTCACGCAGCTGGTTGCTCGCCTGCTGGTGTGTGGCAGCTTCTTTTTGGGCGGCTTCCAGTTTGGCTTGCAAGCGAAGTTGTTGTTGCTGTACCTGGGTATATTGGTTTTGGGCTTCTTTATAGCGAGACTCAAGGCGTGTGTACTGGTCCTTGTGATCGTAAATGGTGCGCTGGAGTTTTTCTTCCAGCGTAGTGGTGATTTCCTGGGCTTTTTTCTGGTCAGCTTTCCGGTTGCTTGCTAGGACATCAATTTGATGGCGTAATTGTTTTACCACTTTAGCCCAACGGGCTTCCTTTTTGATGAGATAGTCCTGGTAGCGTTTCAGTTCGTCAGTGGCAGCCTTTTTTTCCTGGCCCAGGGTGGCTATTTGTGAGGCTTGTTCCCTGATTTGTTGTTTTCTGCTTGATGCGGTTTGCTGGATAGCTTTCAGGTCGGTATGCAGTTTGTTTTTTTCAGCACTGAGCGTCTCAACACGTTGTTGTGTGTGTTGCAGGTTTTGTGCAGATTCTTTCAGGTGTTTGACTGTTGTCGATAGTTTTGTGTTGTCTTGTTTTAGTTGTTGTACGGTTAGCTGTAGATCAGCCCGTTCTTTATTGAGTGCATTCCGAGCCTCTTTTGCTTTGGCGGATGTGTTATCCAGTAAGCTTTGCAAGCGCTTGTTTTCATCTTGCAGGGTTTGCCGGGCAACCGATAGTTTGTCAATCGTTGCGATGGCGGCTTTGTTTTCTGCCTGTGAGCGAAACAGGTTTTCCTGTAAATTGTCGCAGGACTGGTTGAGATCCGCCAGGGTGTTTTCCAGCCCCCTGATTCTACGGTTTTCTTTCAGGGCAGCGGCCAGTTTGTTGTCCAGCTGAGTGCTTCTGGTTACAAGTTCTGTGTGGCTGGTTTGCAGTCGGGTTAATTCCTGATTGAGGGTTGTCTCCTTCTGCTTTAAGTCCTTGCGTTGTTTTTGCAGGGCGACCAACGATTTTGCCAGGATGTGATTATCACGATCCTTTAGTGCCAGTCGGGAGGTCAGTTGTTGAATAGTTGCGGTTTGCTGATGCGTTTTTTTCTTGTAGTCGTCCAGTGCTGACCGGGTGCTGTCATAGTTGGCACGCAGACTTTGATGGCGGGTTTGCCATTCTTTATTGCCCAGAAATTTAGTCAGTAACCAGCCGAAGATGGCACCCGCTATACTTGCAAAAAGCAGGTAGAAAAGAATTTGATTGAGCAGGTAATTCATAGCGAACCTCCTGAGTACACATGGACTCTGAGGCAGTTGCCCGGAATGTTGCCATGTTTCATGTTTGTAGACCCGTATCCGGGAGCCCGGTGTGTTGTTGGGGTTTTTTATAACATTAAAAGTATGTTGCCGAGACACTCAGGGCGAGCTTTGGTGATAAGCGATGGGGATAATAAGGCTAACGGTAGAGAGGGGTAAGTCAGTAGCTATGGCAGGCAGGGGGAGGTGAGTCGCCACCTGGATTGCCCGGATACACGGGGTAATCAGGATTTTTTTTGCCGCTTGCGC
>WFWY01000039.1 GCA_015490895.1 Thiotrichaceae bacterium
CTATGTTGCAGGAATGGGCTGACATTCAGGGGTTTACTATGAAGAGTAAAGTTCTGGAAGTTGGGTGCGCTACAGGAATGTTAACCAACCATCTCTCAAGTTCAGGATACATTCCCACTGGGGTCGATTACTCTGGCAGCATGATTGAACTTGCTCAAAGCAACTATAGCCACATCGATTTTTCAGTGGCGAGTGTGCTCCAGCTACCTTTTGAAACGGAGTCTTATGATGGTGTTATTGCAGCATCCTTGATGAATATTATCACCGATCAAAATAAAGCAATCGAAGAGCTTTTTCGTGTTTGTAAAAAGGGTGGAAGAGTAACCATCCTTGTGCCCTTAGCCGGGTTTGATGATACGGAGTTACACTTATTGCAATCCCTGCCAGGGAATACGGGGTTTTCTATAGCGGCTATGGAAGCGTGGCACCGTCTAGCTCCAAAAATGAGAGTTGGCGATATGGTCTCTTTATTTGAGTACGCTGGGTTGGCTGATATTACCACGACAAAACACTTGCAAGGAATGGCTTTTTCAATTTCAGCACTAAAACCCCTGTGACTTGTAACTATTCAGTGTCATCCGTAACGGTTCGGATCACCCTCTTGCTTTATTCAAGGACAAACTCCTGGCAGTCTTCTATAAGTGTATAAATGAGCACTTTCACCTGCTCCCGCTCCTCACCTCTATCCCTGTAGACGACGCAGCTATTGGTCACTTTTATAGCGCGAAAAAATGGCGATATTTCAGCCTCCGGAAAGCGACTGGAACTTGATCAGAACTTTTAAGCCTTGTGGATGATCCGACACTCCGCAGAACGTGCATGTGCGGTCAGGCCTTCTCCATGCGCGAGTGTCGAGGCGATTTTTCCCAGCTCCGAGGCACCTTGCGCTGAGCAGTTGATCAATGATGAGCGTTTCTGGAAATCATAAACTCCCAATGGTGATGAAAACCGGGCTGTCCGTGAAGTCGGCAAGACATGATTAGGGCCGGCACAATAATCACCCAGTGCTTCAGCCGTGTAACGGCCCATAAAGATCGCGCCAGCATGTCGAATTCTGGTTGCCAATAGCTGCGGGTTCTCTACAGATAGCTCCAGGTGTTCTGGCGCAATATAGTTTGCAACTTCAACCGCTTCGTCCAGATCTGCGACCTTGATAATAGCCCCCCGTTCTTCGAGGGAGGCCTGAATAATGGCCTTCCGGGGCATTTCAGATAATAAGCGTTGAACACTTGCCTTCACTGCTTCGATAAAAGCTGCATCAGGCGAAATCAGAATAGATTGTGCATCTTCATCATGCTCTGCCTGTGAGAACAAATCCATTGCGATCCAGTCAGGATCCGTCTTGCCATCACAGATCACCAGTATTTCTGAAGGGCCTGCAATCATATCAATACCCACGGTACCGAATACCATGCGCTTAGCGGTTGCAACGTAGATATTGCCGGGGCCAACAATTTTATCAACAGGTGGAATACTTTGAGTGCCATAAGCCAGTGCTGCAACCGCCTGTGCACCACCAATGGTAAATACCCTGTCCACACCGGAAATAGCTGCTGCGGCAAAAACCAGATCATTCACCTCTCCGTCAGGTGTTGGTACGACCATGATCAGCTCTTCAACACCAGCCACCTTGGCAGGAATGGCATTCATTAATACAGAAGAGGGATACGCAGCTTTACCACCAGGAACATACAGGCCGACTTTATCCAGCGCCGTTACCTGTTGCCCCAACAGGGTGCCATCTGCTTCGGTATATTCCCAGGAATCCAGTTTCTGGTGTTCAGCATAATCCTGAATACGCTGTGCTGCACGCTCCAGTGCTTGCTTCTGTTCCGTTGTGATTTTATCAAGCGAGGCCGCCAATGATGAGGCTGATATTTCCAGATTTTGCATAGTCGCAACATCCAGGCGGTCAAAACGCCGGGTATACTCTATCACCGCGGCATCGCCGCGTTGACGAATATCCGCAATGATATGGTTTACAGTATCCAGTACATCCGCATCCGAAACACTGTCCCAGGCGAGTAGTGCATCCAGTTGCGTCCAGAAACCGTCATCACTTTTTGCTAATTGTTTAATGGCAACCATTTGGTTTACTCCGGCTTACTGTTAGGCGGCAGATGCCGTTACGGTTTTTTTGCGACGTTCCCTGACAGCCTGTGCCAGCTGCTGCAAAAGCCTGTCCGTATCATCCCAACCAATGCAGGCATCGGTGATACTTTTCCCATAATCCAGCTCTTTCAATGTCTTGCCTTCACCATCCTGGCGTCCTTCGTACAGGTGACTTTCGATCATAACGCCACAGATTGCAGCACTACCCTCTGCCACTTGCCGACTCACTTCCGCAGCAACTTTTATCTGATTTTTATATTCCTTACAGCTGTTGGCATGACTCATATCAACCATCAAACGGGGCATCACCCCGGCATCTTTTAGCTCTTGCAGCGCTGCCTGCACATTGTTTTCATCATAATTGGGTTTTTGCCCACCCCGCAGAATGATATGACAATCTTCATTTCCAGTAGTTTTAAAAATGGCAGAATGACCTTCCTTGTTCACGGAAAGAAAACGATGCGGGCGGTTCGCTGCAGCAATCGCATGAATAGCAATATTTACATTGCCATAAGTACCATTTTTAAACCCTATCGGACAGGAAACACCTGAAGCCAGTTCACGATGTCCCTGGCTTTCGGTTGTTCTGGCTCCGATCGCTGCCCAGCTCACCAGATCCGAAATATATTGGGGTGTAATCAGATCCAGGTATTCCGTTGCCGCTGGTACTCCCCTGTCAGAAAGTGCCAACATAAGTTCACGCGCCTTCCGCAGCCCCTTGTTAATATTGAACTCTCCAGTTAGATCTGGATCATTAATCAGCCCTTTCCAGCCAATGCTGGTACGGGGTTTTTCAAAGTACACCCGCATGACGATCACCAGCTCATCCGCCAGTTGTTGTTTGAGTGCCAACAAACGCTCGGCATACTCCAGTGCTGCCTGTGGGTCATGGATAGAGCATGGCCCCACAACAACCAGTAAACGATCATCCTGTCCATGCAGGATATGGTGAATAGCCTGTCGCGTAGAGCGTACCGTATTAGCAGCCGTCTCAGTTAATGGAAATTCCTTGATCAAGTCCACCGGGTTAATTACTTCATTCATGCTTGCAATACGTAAGTCGTCTAATTTTTCCATGGGATTTATCTGTCTCGTTTCCTGTTTACCGTGGGAATCGCAGGCTTTGTACCAAGAGTTCCCATTTAAGTGACTGTGACTGCTGCTTCAATTTGCCGCAACATGGATTTAATTGGTAGATGCCGGGTTTTTAGACTGGCCTTGTTGACGATCAATCGTGAACTCACATCAAACATAGGCTCCAGTGGCACCAGACCATTCGCTTTCAGAGTGCTTCCCGTATCGACTACATCGACAATACAGTCAGCCAGCCCTACAATTGGAGCCAGCTCCATGGAGCCATACAGTTTGATTATTTCAGCCTGGCGTCCCTGAGATGAAAAATAGCGGCGTGCACAGTTCACAAACTTGGTTGCAACATGCACAGTGCCCGTGGGCAACGGCTGGTCAGCAAACCCCGCCACCATTAATTTACATTTGGCAATATGGAGATCCAGCAGCTCATACAAGCCTTCACCACCATGCTCCATCAATACGTCCTTGCCCGTTACTCCCAGGTCTGCTGCGCCGTATTGTACATACGTAGGCACATCCGTCGCCCGGATAATCACAATTTTGACATCATCACGTGTCGTATCCAGAATCAGTTTGCGACTGGTTTCCGGATCATCCAGTGGTTCAATACCCGCAGCCTTGAGCAAAGGGATCGTTTCCTTGAAGATTCTTCCCTTTGACAGTGCGATGGTTAGCGCCTGATGGATTGGTTTACTCATTAATTATTGACTCGTTCAATTTTTGCACCCAGTTGTTGTAACCGAACTTCTATTTTTTCATAACCCCGGTCGGTATGATAGATACGATCAACCGTAGTCTTACCTTTGGCGGCCAAACCTGCCAGTATCAGGCTGGCAGAGGCTCTCAGATCGGTTGCCATGACCGGTGCACCATACAAATCCGGCATACCTGCCACAATGGCCGTATTTCCTTCCAGGCGAATATTGGCTCCCATCCGCATCAATTCGGCAACATGCATCATACGGTTCTCAAAAATGGTTTCAACCACAACCCCTATTCCCTGAGCAAAAGCATTCATGGCCATAAATTGCGCCTGCATATCCGTTGGAAAACCAGGGTGTGGATCCGTTGTAATATCAACGGACTTCAGGGTTCTGCTACGCATATCCAGCTCTATCCAGTCCTCGCCAGTCTCCACAGCAGCGCCAGCTTCACGAAATTTTTGCAAAACAGAGTCCAGCGTACCCGGTGCTGCGCCCAGTGTTTTTACCCGGCCACGGGTAATAGCAGCTGCCGCCAGGAAAGTACCTGTTTCTATACGATCCGGAAGTACGGTGTAGTTAACACCGTGGAGACGCTCTACACCCTGTACCACTATAGTCGGTGTCCCTGCACCGATAATGTTCGCCCCCATCTGGTTCAAACAGTTGGCCAGGTCAACCACTTCCGGTTCACAGGCAGCATGTTCAAGAATACTGGTGCCTTCTGCCAGCACTGCCGCCATCAGAAGGTTTTCAGTGCCGGTTACTGTCACCTTGTCCATGACAATACGTGTACCTTTTAAACGCTCTGCCCGGGCACGAATAAAACCTTCATGAACGGTAATTTCAGCCCCCATTGCCTCCAGACCAGACAAATGAATGTTGACAGGCCGGGAGCCTATCGCACAACCACCCGGTAATGACACTTCAGCTTCACCATAGCGAGCCAATGTCGGCCCTAGCACCAAAATAGAAGCACGCATGGTTTTCACCAGTTCATAAGGAGCCACATAGGACGATATAGTCGATGTATCCGTGGTAATATGATAGTCATCATTCACCTTCACGCTAACACCCATACCTTGCAACAGGCGAATGGTGGTGTTGACATCACGTAACCGGGGGACATTTTTGATCGTCATCTTCCCGTCAGCCAGCAAGGTTGCTGCCAGTAACGGCAAGACCGCATTTTTAGCTCCGGAGATAACCACCTCGCCATTTAACGGAGTACCACCTTCAATGATTAGTTTTTCCATATCAGCGTATTCATTTTGACTCTATAAAATATAAATAGCGGGGAATGATAACGAAAAAAAGCCAGCGAAGCACCTTATATCAACACCTCCTGTAACAAACCGGCAAGATGCCACTAAAGGGCTACTAGCAAATGACGGGTATGAGTATCAGTTCGGCAAGCTTTACTACTTGACTTGAAATAACACCAGTACGGTGGTTTGATAGGCGTGGCCGCCATCATCACTGATCATAAAGTATTGCTTGTCCCGATAATGCGCCAACCCTTCAAAGTTATCCAGTAACCAGCCTTCTGCACTAGATAAACGGGCGAGTTCTTTTCGTACCCACAGACCACCTGCTTTGGGTTTTTGGTGCAAGTCAAGCACTGACAGGGTAATCACTATCGGGTGCTGGATGCCCGCCCAGGCTCTTTCAAGGATCAGTACTTTCCCGTCAGGTAATACTTCCAGGCCGGTAATTGCGCTATTTCTGGCGCTGGTGGCCGGAAAGTCCCACTCTTTTCCAGAAGATGAAAAGAGTGTTTGCACCGTTGCAGGTTTTTTATTAATCGGGAACTCTGCCGCCGTCAGTACACCTTCGAGCGGATGCACGGTGACACTTTCCAGTGCCTTGTTCTTACTCTTGTAGGTTTTCTTTTTCCAAAGCTTTCGGGGTAAGCGAATTTCACCCAGATACCTGCCTTGAGGTGTATAACGTACCACCCTCGGCTTGCCTTCAAATGAGACCAGCAACTCCGTATCACCAGACTTCCGGTTGTTATGATACCGACTTGACAGCCCCTCAGAATCGCGCCATTTTTTCTTGAGCTTTCTCCCCTCTTCATCACGTAGCCGATATTCAGCAATGACCTTGACCTGCTGAATATCTGTCCCTTTCAGTGTGAGGCGTAAATGATACAGCCTGCCCTCATCATTGATTGCATAGAGGATCTTTTCATCCGTGTCCCAGCTAATACCTGACAGCTCCGTAACCTCACGTCCACGGGTATCTATCAATTTTAGCCCCTTGCTGGAGAGAAAAGTCACCCCTGGTGGTTTGGGGAGCAGGCTGTTGCTGGGTGCCAACTCGTAGGGGAAAGTTCCCGAGAACGAAGCCGCACAGGAAGCAAACAGAAAAAGATAACCGGCAAAAAACAGTATGCGCCTGGTATTATATTTCATGGTTAAAGCTGGCCCCCTGTCATGCGAATAGTAACTGCGAATACATGTTCAAGACTGTTCAAAGCGCACTTATTTCAGAGCGACCAGTTCTCCGACAAAAACCAGCTCGCCCGAAGGTGAGGGTGTATTAACGGCTTCTACCGGTTCGATACTAACCGCAAACCGGGCGGCATCGACAATACCCCGCCAACTTGAGGCTTCAAGTTTTTTCTCCGTAATGCCATGAGCTTCAATAATACCCATATTCATATACGGCTTTGACTGGTCTTTATCAATACACCAGAAGACCATTTTCTTGCCTTCAGGCAGAAGAATGGCATCAATAGGCCTGATAACCATTTTCATCTCCTGTTTCATCACCTGTACGGCCATCACTGGCTTGTGTGATGTTTGTGAAAACAGGGTTGACATGTAGGCAGAAGCCTCTGATATATGCCCCGGTTTAAACAAGAATGTGAATGACAGAACAACCAGTAACAGCATCGCTGCAAGCCCTCTATAACGTGGTAACAGCAGCGTGTTCCACCACCGGGCCGGGGTAGCAACAGGTGCCTGGCTTGTTGTAATCGCAGCGTCAATACGCTCCCAAACATGATCCGCCGGTTTGTTTTCGGGCAAATATTCTGCTAGCTGGGCAAATTTCAAGTCCTTTTCCTCAACCACGGCTTTTAAAAAAGGATGCTCCTGCATGAGTTTCTCAAACCGTTTTCGCGCACGACCACGCAACGTGCCAAGTACATACGACATGGCCAGTCGATCATAGACTTCCGGGTTTTGATAACGATTCATTCCAAACATACTCGTACTTTTTCGAGCCCTCTTCTAATCCATGCTTTCACCGTTCCTAACGGCTTATCCAGTCTTTCTGCCAGTTCCTGATGGGTATACCCCTGATAGTAAGATAACAAGATGCACTCCTTTTGTTCCGGCTGCAGCTCGTTCAGGCAATCCATCAAACTTTTTACCCCCTGGTCTACCGTTATCAAACTGTCAGGCTGTAAGTCTGCGGCCGCAAATTCCGCTCCTTCATAGACCGACTCGGTTTCCTGTGGCCTTGCCTTTAATGACCTCAATTTGTCCAGCGCCTTGTTGCGGGTCACTGTTGCCATCCAGGTAATCGCCTTGCCTTTGCCTTGATGGTAAGTATTCGCGCTGTTCCAGATTTTCAGATAGGCTTCCTGAAGGGTTTCTTCAGCTAACCCCCGATGCTTGAGCAATCCCAGTGCCAAACTAAACAGCCTTGGTGATGTCATCTCGTAAAGTTGTTTAAAGGCATCCCTGTCCCGGTGCGGACTCGCACATCGCAACAGTAACTCATTATAGTTATCTTCCATATGCAGCTTCTTGAAATGTTCGGGTAGCATCGAGTCTATCAAACTCTGCTCTATAAATCTGGAAGATCACTGCCTCTATACTTACGCCTGATAAACAAATTAGATGCATCCCGACCAAGAAACCTTGATAGCCCTTTTACCACAACAAAAGACCGCATAACAGCATTTCAAATCCATACCTGATTTTGTGAGTACTCATGTAGCTACTCAGCGTAACCCATAACTGCTCATTCACATAACCATGCCGCACCACGCACACCACTGGAATCTCCAAACACCGGGGCTAGTAGCCGTGTCGCCACCTGATCCGAGAAAACATAGCGACCCCATCGTTCAGGAACATGCTGATAGAGCCGTGACACATTGGACAGACCACCACCCAGCGCAGGATCCAGCAGGTTAATCACATGTGCCAGGCTCCGTGCCATCAGGTCTTCATAGTGCTGTAGTGCCTGTTCACAGACGACATCACCGGCTTCGGCAGCAGCGACTATTTGTGGTGCACTCAGCTTTCGTCGATATTTCTGCCAAAATCGCGCTGCCAGACCTGTACCTGACAGCCAGGTTTCAATACAACCCTGCTTACCGCAATAACACGGCATACCCGGCAGTTCTTCAGGCTGTGGCCAGGGCAATGGATTATGCCCCCATTCACCTCCAATCGCATTCACACCCCTGACAACCTGCTGATGAATGACAATACCCGCACCCACGCCAGTGCCCACAATCACCCCAAACACACTATCGGCTCCCTTTCCTGCGCCTTCCATCGCCTCTGACAGGGCAAAACAGTTGGCATCATTTTCTATTCGTACCGTTTTCCCCAGGTAGTGTTCCAGATCCTGTAAAAATGGCTTGCCATTCAAGCAGGTTGAATTAGCATTTTTCATTAACCCTGTAGCCGGTGAAATAGCTCCCGGTGTACCGATACCAACCATCGTACAGGTATCCGTTTTTGCTTCTGCTGCCGCTATCAGTGTACCGATTGCCCGTATAATTGCGGCATAGTCATTCTGCGGTGTCGCAATGCGCTGACGAAGATGTACCTTGCCCTGCTCTCCTAGCGCGATGATTTCTATTTTTGTCCCGCCTAAATCTATTCCCAGTTTCATCATCTCAATCTTCCTGGCCTGGAGTTTTAGGGTATAATGCCTGCCTGTTCCGGGCACTCACTCATGGGGCATTATCACACAGTAAACCCAATGAATAACCCAACCTGATACACAACTGACATTTTCATCATGACGACATCATCACAACCTGCACAACCTGTTTCAAGCTCTGCTTCCCGATTTATCCCCGGCAGGGAAAATCAACTGTTGCTTGAGGCACAACAGGAAACCGCTGAACAGTTCTCGACGCCTGTTTATTTTTCTGACACGTTATCCTGCGGGGGACACGGCCCTGAACTGGCAGTTATTCCTGCCGGTCATTTCGAAATGGGTGCTGCACCGGATGAGCATGACCATCGCAAAGAAGAAACACCACAGCATTATGTCCGGATTGGCCACCCCTTTGCGATAGGACGCTATAGCGTTACTGCTGAGGAGTTTGAACGCTTCCGGCAGGCTACCAAATGGCACCTGCGCCCTGAGCTTATCTGGGCACAGGGAAAAAAGCCGGTTATCAATATCCGCATTTCGGATGCACAGCTATACCTGCAATGGCTAAGTGATGAAAGCGGTGAAACCTATCGCCTGCCAACTGAAGCGGAGTGGGAGTATGCCGCACGTGCAGGCACAACCACTCCATTTTGTTTCGGCAACGATGTTAGCTGCAAGGAGGTTCATTTTGACGCATTTTCACCCTACAGGGAAACCCACAGAAAAAAATGGTACCTGCCCCGTTGCCTGCCCACACCCGCAAGTATAGCAGTAGGCAGCAAACCCGCTAACCACTGGGGGCTGCACGAGGTACATGGTAATGTCTGGGAGTTTACCGCCAGCCCCTGGACACATTCGCACCTTAACGCCAACCGTGATGGCAGCGCAGACGTACATAACCATAGCCCGTGGATTGTTACCAAAGGCGGTTCCTGGTTTGATGGCGCCAGCAAGGCACGTAGTGCCGCCAGAATGCGGCGGCATTTTGACGAAATGGATACCAACCTGGGATTTCGTGTATTGAGAGAACTGGGCTAATGATCATCGAATGCCCACGCTGCCAGTCCCGCTATGACTCCAGCCTGAAACGTCCTGGTGCACCGATTCCCTGCCGTTGCGGGCAAATATTTTATACCCCCAGGTTACCCAATCTGGCCAAAGCCAGTAACTGTCCCAACTGTGGTGGTGCGGCCAGCCCGGATCAAAACCAGTGTGACTATTGCGGTGTCTACCTTGCCTTTGCACGTTGCCCAGCCTGTTTTAGTATAGCGCCATATCAAGGTGCAAAATTCTGTGCTGAATGCGGTGACTCACTGCTACAGCCTGCCAAGATGGCGACAGAATCTAACCGGAAGTTTCCCTGCCCCCGCTGCACCACTGACAAACACAAAGTCATTCCACTGGAAAGGAAAAAAATCGGTACGCACACCATTGATAGTTGCAGCCAGTGTAGCGGAGTGTGGCTTGACCATACCATACTGGACAAACTGTTGGCACAAGGCAACGCCCAGAAATCCTCCCAGGCCGTTTTAGGGAAGTCCCCTGCCAGAGTACATGACCTGCCTCGCCACAAAGTCAGGTATCTGTCCTGCCCGGAATGTGAGCAACTAATGAACCGTAGAAACTTTGCCCGAAAATCCGGTATTATTGTTGATGAATGCAGTGCCCATGGCATCTGGTTTGACCGCCAGGAGCTGGCAGCGGCGATACAGTTTGTACGTGCCTCACCCGAAGCGGTTGAGCACCGCTTTGAAACACCTGCCGAGATTCGCATACAGGCAGCGCAGGCACGTCACAAAACAGAACCTGCCGACAGGAACAAGCCTTTTGAAATAACGGGGGGAGACCTGCTGGATCTATTTGCCGAATTCCCTTCATTTTTTTCCTGACTTCCTGGTTTTTATTTACCTATGACCGCCCAACTTACTATTACCCAGCCCGATGACCTGCATCTGCATGTACGCCAGGGGGATGCGCTGGCCAACGTGATTACTGACACCGCACGACAATTCTCACGTGCCATCATTATGCCGAACCTGATAACACCCGTTACCCAGGTTCATCAGGCACAAGCCTACCGTCAGGAAATTCTGGATGCACTGCCGGATGACACCTCCTTTCACCCCCTGATGACACTTTATCTCACCGACCAGACAAGCGCACAGACTATTTATGAAGCAAAAGAAGCCGGTATTATTCACGGCCTGAAGCTGTATCCGGCAGGAGCTACCACACATTCGGATGCTGGTGTTACCCGGATAAAGCGAATCTGGCCTGCACTGGAAGCGATGCAGACACTCGGTATCCCGCTATTGATACACGGTGAAGTGACAGACCCCAGCGTAGACATATTTGATCGTGAAAAGGTCTTTATCGAAACGGTACTGGAACCCCTGCTTGCGGACTTTCCGGCACTAAAGATTGTCCTGGAACACATCACCACACGCGATGCCGTCGATTTTATTTTGCAGGCACCCGGGCATGTCGTTGCCACCCTGACGGCTCACCATCTCCTGCTTAACCGTAATGCACTCTTTAAAGGGGGTATCCGGCCGCATCTTTACTGTCTGCCGGTACTGAAAAGGGAAACTCACCGGCAGGCGCTGGTGAGCGCAGCAGTCAGTGGCAATCCAAAGTTTTTTCTGGGTACAGATAGTGCACCACATGCCCAACATGCGAAGGAGTCTGCCTGTGGCTGTGCCGGTATGTATACCGCCTATCATGCCATGGAACTGTATGCGGAGGTTTTCGATGAGGCCGGTGCACTGGACAAACTGGAGGATTTTTCCAGCACCTTCGGTGCAAAATTTTACGGCTTGCCCAAAAATACGACCCACCTGACACTCACCCGCAAAGACTGGGAAATCCCTGCTCATCTACCTTACGGAAAGGAGGGAAAAGACAGACTTATTCCATTTCGGGCGGGTGAAATATGTCACTGGAAAGCAGACGCTCGATCATAATCTGTGGCGTTAACCTGCCCTGGTATTCATTCACATCAAACCGATACAGAATATGAAGATTACCCCCTCTGTCCGGCCACTGTGCAAGGTTCACATGAAACGCAATCGCAGGAACAACCATCATTGCATCTTCCTGTGGTGACAACATTAATCTGAGGTGGGCCTCCTTTAAAACTTTCTTCTCCCTGATAACAAACCGGCCATCAAAAACAGGCGCCGGGAAATGCTGTCCCCAGGGTGTTGCTGAACGTAGTTGCTCGGCGGTTTCCAGCGTGAAGTACTCTGCTCCCAGCTCACCATCCGTATAACAGGTTTCCAGAAAGGTATCATCCTGAAGGTAGCGTTCCGCAATATCGGCAATGGCCTGTTGAAAGCGTTCAAACTGATCTGATCTGAGTGATAAACCCGCAGCCATGGCATGACCACCGAATTTTGTCAGCAAGCCCGGATGTTGCGTGGCTACTTCAGCCAGCAGGTCTCGCATATGGATACCCCGTATGGAGCGTGCAGAGCCCTTGATTTCACGTTTGTCATCATGTGCCGGAGCAAAGGCAATAACTGGCCGGTTAAACATTTCCTTGATACGGGATGCCAGAATACCCACGACACCCTGATGCCAATGCTCATGATAAAGGCAATACACGGCAGGGAGTTTATCCGCTGCACAAAGATCCAGTGCTTCCAGTTCATGCATTGCCTGTTCTTTCATGGCGGCTTCAATACCTCGTCGCTCCTGGTTGAGGGCATCCAGTCTGCTGGCCAGTGTACGAGCCTCCTGCCAGGACTCACTCAGCAGGCACTCAATGCCCAGTGACATATCATCCAGCCGCCCAGCTGCATTCAGGCGCGGCCCGCAAACAAAGCCAAAATCTGCCGCCACAGCACGTGTTGCATTGCGCCCTGCCACCTCAAACAGGGCAAGGATACCCTTGCTACAGCTTCCCGAACGTACCCGCCGCAGCCCTTGCTCTACCAGAATCCGGTTATTGGCATCCAGTGGCACCACATCTGCAACGGTTCCCAGTGCAACCAGATCCAGCAGTTCCAGCAAATTGGGAGACTGAATCCCATGCCGGGAAAAATAATCCTGCGCTTGCAAATGCCGCTTTAAAGCCAGCATGACATAAAAAATAACACCAACACCTGCCAAAGCAGTGGAAGGGAAGGACGTATCCGGCAGCTGCGGGTTTACAATCACATCCGCATCCGGCAAGGTTTTTCCTGGTAAATGGTGATCCGTTACCAACACCTGGATACCCCTCGCCTTTGCAGCCCGGACACCTTCAATGCTGGATATACCATTATCCACTGTAATAATCAGTTGCGGCGCAAAACGCTGTGCTTCGGTAACAATCTCTGTGGTCAAGCCATAACCATATTCAAAGCGGTTTGGTACCAGATAATGTACCTGCTGATGACCCATCTGCCGCAATGCCTTGTAAGCAAGCACCGTAGCTGTTGCGCCGTCTGCATCGAAATCCCCAACGATCAGAATAGTTGCCTGCCGCCGGATGGCCTCTGCCAGTAATTTGGCTGCTGCATCCGCATGAGTCAACAGGCTCACCGGGTGTAACTGTTTCAGGGAACATTGCAATTCAGTCACTGATTGAATACCTCTTGCTGCATAAATACGCTGCATCAGCGGGTTCAATGCTGCAAGCTGTGGTGAGGGGGAATCTGTACCGGGTCTGGCAAGCAGTTTCACTGGTAATTACCTGTTTTTATAGCTCTCATATAGCTCTCATAGTATCGGATCATGCCGAAAAGCATGCTGATGGATGTGTTGTTTTTCTGCTTCATCAACAGTATACAGGTAGTGAATACCCTGTTTGTCAATGGTCGCTACCACCTTGCCGTCCTGATAAATAACCCGGGTGCTGGCAGAAACCGGGATTTTATTACCAGGCAGCAAAATACCCTGCACATTAAGAGGATCGGCAGCTGAAATAACAACATAATCCCCGCTGGGCTTGCTGTTACGCAAACTTCGTAAACTGCCAACTGCTTCAGGCAGGGCGAACTGTTCACCACTGACACTTTGTACAAAGCGCCCTCCCCTGATATCTCCCCGCGCCTCCATACGCCAATAGATTCGCAACAAATCGCGCCAGGGTGGCAAGCCGGTTTCACGTTCCAGCACCTTCCGAAAGACAATACCGTAGCGTCGTAACAGGCGTTGTGCCGTCATGACCTGGTCTGCTTCTATGGCCTTTTTTGTCAAGACATCTTCATCGGCATTACTACGCTCCAGCAGGCTCCAGCGACCGGCTTGATCAAACAGTGAAAAAGCTTGGTGACGCCGGGCATAACGCCCATTGCGCCGGGCACGTTTCGCGGCAGGTGAGATAAATGCACGCAAGCCGGCAAAACTATCTGCTGTTACCAACCCCCAATTGACCAGTTCACCCAGTGCTGCTTCGACCTGTGTCCTCAAAATACCCGTGTGCTTAACAATATCGATGAAAAACAGGGCCCCCTGCTGTTGCAGTACATCAGCGACTTTACGGGCATAGGCACCCAGGGGAATTTCCATTGCCGGTAGCGGGTGCAAACGACACCAGTAATCCTGTTGCTGGCGCTGAATAATGGCGATGGGTGAGTGTGATATTGGTGCGCTTTTTTGCTTATTATGCAGAACGGGCACAGCAAGCCGTAACCAGCGGATACGCCCGGTCAGTGACAGGGTTTCCAGCATATCAGGAGTATAGTGGCGGATTCTGGCAGGGAGAATATCACGCTCCCAACTGGCAGCAGCAACCGGGAAGCCTTCCAGCTGTTCCAGCGCCCGGTTGAGCGCTTCCAGGCCTTCGCCCTTATCCGTCAAGCCCTGCCAGTGAAACAGAAAACGCAGATAATCCGTGAGACTCACTGCTTCTATTTTCTGTCGCAGGTGATCAATCGTATAACGGTGGATGCGTGCCAGCAGGCGCCGATCACACCACTGCAATGCGTTTACCCCGGCGCTAAACTGCCCCCGGATAACAAAACCTTCCTGCTCCAGAGCCAGCAAGGCCGCTTCTGTCTCGCTATCCTTACAGGCCAGCGGTTGTGACAACGCTTTGAGTGACACGGGACCCAGTCCTTCCAGGCGGCTGCGGATGATATCAATCAGGGCATGATCAAGGGTTAGTCCCGCCACAGGTATCAGGGGCTTAATCCGGGGCTGCATTGTAGCTTGTGGATACAATGCCAAAAACTCATGCAGCCTTTCTGTTGCCACCCAGAGCCATAGACCTTCCGGGTTTTGCAGACGTGTCGTCCGGCCAGTATCCAGTAATGGCTGCAAATATCTGAGCCAGGAACGCCGCTTTACTGGTGGCATACCTTGATGGCTGGCATTTTCGCCTTCCGTTTCTGTTACAAAACTCATTACCATCAGGGCATCGTGCAGTTCATCGGCATCCCGCACCTGTGGCCAGGCTTCTCCATAGACAGCATCAATAGCGCCCTGATCCAGTACCGCCAGATCCAGAGCTTCCGCAGGATCCAGAAAACTCCGGCTATGAACCGCCATTGTGCGTCTTTCTTCAGCGGGTGCATCATCCAGAAAAGCGTAGGGTTTGGCACTGAGTATTTCCGCAGCCAATGGTGAGGGCGTCGTCAGATCACAGGCACTCACTGCAATCTGACCTGCTTCAACCTGTGCCAAAACCCGCTCCAGCCCTTCAATATCCATTGTTTCATAAAGACAATCCCGCAAGGTTTGTTCAATCAGGGGATGATCCGGTACTTCCCTGTCGCCGGCAATATTTTCACCACAGGCAATCTGTTCAGGAAACAACGCAGTGACCAGGTCCTCGGCATCAGAGCGCTGAAAGTAAGGGGGGGTACGCCGACCACCTCTAAAACGCAAAACAGCCAGTGCGATGGTTGCATTCCAGCGCCAACGGGTAGGAAACATGGGAACCGCCAACAATGCCTGAGTCAGCACCTCGCGTACTGTACTTGACCTCAAATACTGTGCGACTTCTAGCAACGGAAAACTGTGTGACGAGGAAAGTGACAAAACAAGACTATCTTCCAAAGCTGCGGCCTGTAACTCAACATTGAACTTGCGACAAAACCGCTTGCGTAGAGCCAGCCCCCAGGCGCGGTTCAGGCGGGAACCAAACGCTGAATGCACCACCAGATGCATATCTCCCACCTCGTCAAAAAAACGCTCTAAGACAATATGCTGTTGTGTCGGAATCAATCCCAGTGCTGCTTTGGTGGCCGCCATGTAAGTCACCAGTTGCTGTGCCGCAGCCGCAGGAACGTCATAGGTCTTTTGCAGCCAGTCGCATGTTGCCTGCTGCCCCTGAGCCAGCTTCTCATTGATAGCTTCCCGCAGTGTCGAAGCCGCCCTGGATAATTCATCTGTCCGTCCTGGTGCTTCACCCAGCCAGAAAGGTATATTAGGTGGCTCACCCCTGGCGTCTTCTACAAAGACCTTGCCGGTCTCGCTTTTCAGAATACGATAGGAGGTATTACCTAACTGAAAAATATCGCCGGGCATACTTTCGAAAGCAAAATCCTCGCCAATAGTACCAATGCGAAATCCTTCCGGTTGCAGGATGACCTCACAATCAAACTGATCCGGTATCGCACCACCATTGGTAATGGCGACCAGGCGCGCGTGGCGTCTTGCCCGAACAGTGCGGTTTACAGCATCCAGGTGCAAATAGGCTCCCCGCCTGCCACGGCGAGTCGAATAACCCTCTGAGAGCATGCGAACAATGTCTTCAAACTGGGATAATGACAGGTCACGATAAACCCAGGATTGGGTAAAGGCCGCATAGAGTGCATCCAGAGCCCAATGCCCGGCACTGACTTCTGCAACGATTTGCTGTGCCAGAACATCCAGCGGTTGATGCGGTATGATCACCCGATCCAGCTCACCTTGCCGAGCGGCATACAGCAAGGCGGTTGTCTCTATCAATTCATCCCGGCTCAACGGAAACAGGCGGCCTTTGGGCGTTGCACCGATACGGTGTCCAGAACGACCTACCCGCTGTAAAAAAGCGGCAATAGAGCGTGGTGAACCCAGTTGGCAAACCAGATCTATCTCACCGATATCAATACCCAGTTCCAGTGAAGCGGTTGCGACCAGGCACGATAATGTTCCCTGTTTTAGCTGCTGTTCTGCCTGCAAGCGGCGTTCTTTGGACATGCTGCCATGATGCGCCATAACATTTTCTGTTCCCAGGCGTTCACCCAGATGCCGTGTCACACGTTCGGCCAAACGGCGAGTATTGACAAAAACCAGAGTAGTCTGATGACTGGTGATGAGCTGCTCCAGCCTATTGTATAGCTCTGTCCAGACCTCATTGGGCATCACTGCCTGCAATGGCGATGGCGGTAATTCTAATCCCAGATCCCGCTCCCTGACATGCCCTGTATCAACAATATGACAATTCTCCTGCCGCTTCCCCAACAGGAAATGCGCCATTTGCTGAATCGGTTTCTGTGTCGCTGACAAGCCAATACGCTGCAAGGTGTTTTCAGGCTTATGTTTTTTGGTCAGGGCTTCCAGGCGCTCCAGGGAAAGCGTCAAATGGGCACCCCGCTTGTTTCCGGCTAGTGCATGCACCTCATCTACAATCACGGTCTCCACTGTAGATAACAGGGTTCTTCCAGATGCAGAAGTTAGCAGGATATAAAGCGACTCTGGTGTTGTCACCAGAATATGAGGTGGTGTCTGAATTGCCTTGCGGCGTTCGGATTGCGGCGTATCCCCGGTACGCACCCAGGCGCGAATCCCGCTGTCTGCAAGCCCCTGCGTCAGCAGTTGTTGCCGTATTCCCTGTAACGGTTCCTGCAAGTTGATCTGAATGTCGTTAGACAGTGCCTTGAGAGGAGAAATGTAAAGTACCCGCGTCTGATCCTCCAGCGGTTGTTGCAACCCTTCTGTCAACAAGCGGTCTATGCTGGCCAGAAAAGCTGCCAGTGTCTTGCCTGAACCCGTAGGTGCTGCCAGCAAGGTATGTTGGCCGGACAAAATGGATTGCCATGCCTGCTCCTGTACCGGGGTGGGTGTATGAAACGCCTCCTGAAACCAGGTTCGAGTGGCTGTATGAAAAGCTGACAGGGATGAGGTGGCTTGAGAGGGCATAGACTGCTATATGTTCTTACTCAGTCGGTAGGGCGGAGGTGGGGCTATTGTATTCATTGCGTTATCCAGTCATCCCTATTTGGTTTGGTGCAAGGCTGGAACCTGCGGCTCATAGCGGGTAACATTGATCAGAGGTTCCTCAAGGAGGCTCTGATCAAGTCTCAATCGTTTTCCTGTGAGATGAAATTCGACCGGACTTAATCAAAGGCTCCTTAAGCCTAAATAGTGATAACGGCAAATGCAACGTAAAATTATTCATATCGATATGGATAGCTTCTTCGCTTCTGTGGAAGTGCGGGAGAACCCTGCATTACGTGGCAAACCTGTCGCTGTCGGAGGTGCAGTGCAATCACGTGGTGTAGTAGCCACCTGCTCCTATGAAGCCAGAAAATATGGCGTGCATTCCGCCATGCCCATCAGCCGTGCTTTGAAAAAATGCCCACAGCTTGTTTTATTACCGGTCAGAATGGATCTGTACAAACAGGTTTCACGTGACATTCGAAACATCTTTCTACGTTATACCAATACTATTGAACCACTTTCTCTGGACGAAGCCTATCTGGATGTCACGGATAGCCTGCATTGTCGGGGAAGTGCCACACTAATCGCCAAACACATCCGCGAAGATATTTTTCACACTCAACAATTAACAGCCTCCGCAGGAATTGCGCCCAACAAGTTTCTGGCCAAGGTGGCCAGTGACTGGAACAAACCCAATGGACAAAAGGTGATTGCACCCGACCAGGTTCACGCTTTTGTCCATGATTTACCCGTAAACCGCATCTCGGGAGTGGGAAAAGTCACTGCCCGGCGTATGGCTGAACTAGAGCTGAAGACCTGTGGCGATCTCTACAAACTGGGACAAAAAAAACTACTGGATTACTTTGGGAAATTTGGTCACAGTCTGTACCACTATAGTCAGGGTATTGACCCGCGCCCGGTACAGACCCATCATATCCGGAAATCTCTCAGCGTAGAGGATACCTTTCCAGCCGATTTGCCGGACATGGCCGGTTGCCTGCAACAGTTACCGGGGCTTTATCAGGAATTGTTACGTCGTCTGGACAGGGCAAGCCAACAGCAGAGACTGGTTACCAAAAGCCTGTTTGTGAAAGTTCGCTTCAATGATTTTGTAACCACCACCGTGCAACATCAGGCGATACGACCCGACCTGAACAGCTATCTTGAACTCTGCAAACTGGCCTGGCAACGCGGTAAGCGTCCCGTCAGGCTACTCGGCCTGGGAGCACAGTTTAACCCACCTGACAGACCGATACAGTTATCCCTTTTTGCAGATGAGCAGGAAAACGCTTTCAGGAGCCCCTGACCCGTAGCTGATCCAATCAAGCCCGGGTGATTAAGCGAAAACCCAAGACTTATCCGTTGATGAGCAGGCCGCAGAAAAAGTATTAATCATACTGAAACTACTGAATGATATCGTGGCTAATAGCGGTATTGGAGCCCAAGCCTTTTGATCCTCTCTTTCCGCTCTCTGCAAATATCTTTGATTTAAAAAAATGACCGGATATCTATCCTGGCACAGGGGGGGGGAGCTTCTCAGTTCCGTTATAAATACAAAACTCCTACATGGCTTAGACTTTAAAAGTCAAGGTCATATATTATATTGATTTTATGATATGTTTAGGCTACTTCTCTTTACGTTCACTCCGTAACTCCCGAAGTATATGATGAGGCTAAAAATGGAAGATTTAGATAAACTAATACAAATTGTCGCTGATATTATAAATTTACTTGCTAGTTCAAAAGGGGCACTAATTAGCATAGGCTCGATTATTGCTATCTCAATAATATACAAAATCGGATATAGTGCTGGTAGTAAAAAGAAACCACCTGAATTCAAAGTTAAGTTAAAGGATAGTTATACCCTGGAAG
>WFWY01000040.1 GCA_015490895.1 Thiotrichaceae bacterium
CAGATTGAACGCTGGATAGAAAGTGGCGAAGTCATGGTCAATGGTAAACCCGCAACACTGGGACAGAAAATAACCACGCAGGATGAAATCATTTTACGTGGGCAAAAGCTGCGCCTCTCCAGCAAACTGAACGCAGTGAGCAAGGTATTGCTCTACCATAAAAGAGTCGGTGAAATTTGTACGCGTGATGACCCGGAAGGTCGAAAAACCGTCTTCCAGAGTCTACCAAAAATCAGCCCGGGTCGCTGGATATCTATTGGCCGGCTGGACATTAATACCGATGGCTTACTGTTATTCACCAATGACGGTGAACTGGCAAACAAATTGATGCACCCTTCTTCGGAAATTGAACGCGAATATGCGGTACGGGTTCTGGGAAAAGTCAGCGATGACATGCTTAAAACTATGCAAAAGGGCGTCATGCTGGAAGACGGGCTGGCACACTTTGACCAGATTCGCTTTATTGGAGGCGAAGGAGCAAACCAGTGGTATCACGTTATCCTGAAAGAAGGCAGAAACCGTGAAGTTCGCCGACTATGGGAGTCACAGGGCGTTACCGTCAGCCGCTTGCGACGGGTACGTTTCGGCAATATATCGCTGGAACGCAGTTTACGGGCGGGACAGTTTGAAGAGCTTTCCAGCAAGCGAATGCATAAACTGTATCACAGTGTAGGGCTGGAATTTACCCCCCCGGAAGATAGTACAGATGCAACAGGGAACCAACCCGACAACCACTCTCATCGAAAACACGGTATCCGAAAGCCCGGAACACACTCTGCAAACAGAAACCGCAACCGACACAAAAAGCATTCCAAAAAAAGCCCCTGGGGCTGAAAAACTTCGCCCCGGCTTGATCAGAACCTCCCTGGGAGTGCTTGCTGTTATTAACCCGCATCGACTATGAAGGATTAGATGTCACTACTCAGCGTAATCCGTTAAACAGCGGAGACGCTAATTTGTTGATTGTTAGGAACGCTGTGAATATATTCCTGTAAGCTCCGTGGCAGCATCCCTGCTGCCGAAGCCCTAATAATCAACGACTTACCACCTACGTATCATTACGCTGAGTAATGACTGGCGGATAATAACACCTCCAGCACCTTTTTCTGTGCTGACCCAACCGGCTCCCTCTCTCCCAGTAGCAATAA
The DNA here is from genome assembly GCA_015490895.1 of Thiotrichaceae bacterium. Taxonomy (GTDB): domain Bacteria; phylum Pseudomonadota; class Gammaproteobacteria; order Thiotrichales; family Thiotrichaceae; genus HyVt-477. The sequence continues at coordinate 1,149 of WFWY01000040.1, forward strand.
GTAAAGCTCAGGGTCTTCCTGTTGCAACAAGTACCGAAAGGCACATTGCTCCTCTACTGCTGCCTGCCGATAATGCACCTCCAGATAGTGATTCAGCAGTAGCTCCAGTTCTCTTGTTCCCCTGCGACACTGCCATTTTAAGCGTGAAAAAGTTGTCATTTTCTCTCGGTAACTGCCCAAATTGCCCCTGTCACTACATTTTTCGCTTGATCATCAGTTGCTTGATGCCGGCTATTGCCCTGGCCGGGTTCAGGTCTTTGGGGCACGCATCGGTGCAATTCATAATCGTGTGACAGCGATAGAGCTTGAAAGGATCTTCCAGAGCATCAAGCCGCTCTCCTGTAGCCTCATCACGTGAATCGCTGATCCAGCGATAGGCATTCAGCAAGGCAGCAGGCCCCAGATAGCGCTCACTATTCCACCAGTAGCTGGGGCAACTGGTGGAACAACAGGCACAAAGGATACATTCATACAACCCGTCAAGCTGATCACGCTCCGCTTTGGACTGTAGTCGTTCCTTGTCGGGTGGCGTTGCCGAGTCCGTTTTCATCCAGGGCTCTATGGAGGCGTACTGTGCATAAAAATGCGTCAAGTCGCAAACCAGATCCTTGATCACCGGCTGATGCGGCAGCGGATAAATCGTCACCTCTCCCGCTATATCCGCAATCGCTTTCGTACAAGCCAGCGTATTTCTTCCCGCAATATTCATGGCACAGGAGCCACAGATACCTTCCCGGCAAGAACGGCGCAGGGTGAGCGTCGAGTCCATAGTGTTTTTAATGTATAACAGTGCATCCAGCACCATGGCACCACACGCATCAAGATCAACCTCATAGGTATCCGTGCGCGGGTTCTGATTGCCTTCCGGGTCATAGCGATAGATGATAAATTTTTTCACCCTGGTCGCGGCGGCTGATGCTTTCCATAGCTTTCCTGGCTTGACAACAGAATGAGCGGGAAGCGTAAAGGCAGCCACCTTAATACACCCGCTTTTTGGGTGGAATCACTTCACAATCATCAGTGAGGGTATACAAATGAACCGGGCGATAATCAAAACGTACCTTGCCCTGGACATCAACCCAGGCCAATGTATGTTTCATCCAGTGTGCATCATCCCGCTCAGGAAAATCTTCACGTGCATGCCCTCCCCGGGTTTCCTCACGATTCAAGGCTCCGGCAATTATACTCTGTGCCTGTGCCAGCAGATTTTCCAGTTCCAGAGTTTCCAGTAAATCGGTATTCCACTGCAAACCCCGATCTGTTATTCCCACCTCTGCAAAGCTGTCAAAAACCTGTTGCATTGTTTCCACTCCTGTTTGCAGCGATGCTCCCGTCCTGAAGACAGCTGCGTAGCGTTGCATGGTGCGCTGCATGGCTTCCCGTATCTGTGCAGTTGGTACAGAGCCAGAAGCATGGCGGGTACGGTCAAAACGTTGCAATACATTCTCAAAGACGGCTTCCGGCAAGTCTGGATGGGGAGCACCAGGAGTCACAATCTGGGCAGCACGAAGCGCCGCTGCACGACCAAACACGATGATATCCAGCAACGAATTGGAACCCAGACGATTTGCACCATGTACCGACACGCAAGCACATTCACCAATGGCCATTAAGCCCGGCACAACCGTATCAGGATCATCACCCTGCAAGGTTACCACTTCACCGTTGTGGTTGGTCGGAATACCTCCCATATTGTAATGTACCGTCGGTAGTACAGGAATCGGCTCCCGAGTGACATCAACACCGGCAAAAATCCGGGCACTTTCCGCAATACCGGGAAGCCGTTCATGAATCACCTCTTGCCCCAAATGCATCAGGTTCAGGTAGATATGGTCTTTCTCGCTTCCCACACCACGCCCTGCATTGATTTCCATGGTCATGGCACGGGAAACCACATCCCGTGAAGCCAGATCTTTGGCATTGGGTGCATAGCGCTCCATAAACCGCTCGCCATCGGCATTCGTCAGGTAGCCTCCTTCACCACGCACACCCTCTGTTATTAGGACCCCGGCACCGTACACGCCAGTAGGATGAAACTGGACAAACTCCATATCCTGCAAAGGCAAACCCGCCCGTAGCACCATGGCACTACCATCTCCTGTGCAGGTATGCGCCGAAGTCGCAGAAAAGAAAACTCGACCACTGCCACCCGTTGCCAGTATTACCTGGTGTCCGCGAAAACAGTGAAGTTCACCTCTGGTAAGATCCCAGGCCATGACACCCCGGCAAACACCCTCATCCATAAGCAGGTCAGTAGCGAAATACTCGATAAAAAATTCCGCTCCCTGCTTCAGGGATTGCTGATAAAGCGTGTGCAAAATGGCATGTCCGGTACGATCCGCTGCGGCACAGGTTCGCTGCGCCACGCCTTCTCCATAGTGGGTGGTCATCCCCCCAAAAGGCCGCTGATAAATCTTGCCATCATCTGTGCGTGAAAACGGAACCCCATAGTGCTCCAGTTCAATCACTGCCGGAACAGCCTCACGACACATATACTCAATGGCATCCTGATCCCCTAACCAGTCGGAGCCCTTGACCGTGTCGTACATATGCCATTTCCAGTGATCTTCCCCCATATTAGCCAGTGCTGCTGACATACCTCCTTGTGCTGCAACGGTATGACTACGGGTGGGAAAAACTTTACTAATACAGGCGGTGCTAAGCCCTGCTGCTGCCATCCCCAGTGTGGCACGCAAGCCGGCACCACCCGCACCAACAATCACGACATCATAACTGTGCTGGATGATTTTGTAGTCACCACTTTTCGTCATCTGTTATCCCCCCAGAGCCAGTTTTAATATTGAGTAAACACCCACTGCCATTAGAAAATAACTACCCAAGCTGACCACGATAATCACTGCGATACGAATAGCCTGACTCGTCATATAATCTTCGATAATCACCTGCAAACCTTGTTGGGCATGCTGGAACGCCACCACCACCAGCAACAGCATCATGACCGCATGAAACGGACTCCGAAACCAGTCGCGGAGCACGGTGTAGCTCACATCAGGAAGTAATGCAATACTCACGCAGAACCAGGTCACCAGAGGAATTAGCGCCAATGCACTCAGGCGTTGCCGCCAAAAAGCACCTGAAGCCTCAGCCGATGTTCCCAGCCCTTTCACTTTGCCTGACGGTGTACGTAAATCTTTCATCCCTGACTCCAGGCAAGCAGCCAGGTCAATAGCGTCAGGAGACTACTGACAAGAATAATCAGCGCATTGCTGATAGCGACATTTTGGGAAGAAAACCCTTTTCCAATATCCCAGAACAGATGGCGAATGCCCGAACACAAATGAAAATACAGGGAAAAAGTGAAGCCCAGGAGTACCAGCCGACCAGGCCAGCTCGATAAATAGCCATGCACCTGCTGCCAGCTTTCCTCCCCACCAGCAGCAGCCACAAGCACACCTGTCAGTACCCACAACGCCACAAAGAGCAGAATACCCGTTCCCCGGTGCAACAGGGAAAGTCTGGCCGTAAGAGGCAAATCATAAATCTGTAAATGCGGCGATAGCGGACGTTTATCATCGCTGGACATGGCGTTCATTACCTGTTAGTAAAAAGAGCAGCTACAGAAAACTTTACTTCCCGGTTTCATGCAGATAAGAGTCGTATTAATAGTAGTACAATGCGTGCTTATACGTTCATTAATTACTACCCAGGTTACTACTCATCTGGATCTGAACGACTACCTGTCTCTATACGCTACCCATGTCAGCGCCAGCACACCCTGTCACCCTGGCGGCCACTGCAATGAACGCCCGCCCAGCAGATGCAAATGAATATGAAAAACGGTTTGCCCGGCCGCCTGCCCACAGTTCATAACAGCACGATAGCCGCTTTCAGCAATACCTTCCTCGGCAGCGAGGTGTTTTGCCGCCAGGTACATTTTCCCTATAACCGCTGCATTTTCAGGCGCCAGATCATTGATCGTGGCGATATGGTTTCTGGGGATAATCAGGTGATGCACGGGTGCTTGCGGGTTAATATCCCGAAAAGCGAGAACGAACTCATCTTCGTAGACAATCGTTGCAGGAATATCTCCGGCAATAATATGGCAAAACAGACAATCAGACATTATTAAAAAGACTCCACTTATATTGTGGGCGTAATTACTCACACACACCCCGTAACGACTCAATAGCGCCTGCGCCCTTCAAAGGCATGTGACAAGGTACCACTGTCCACATAATCCAGCTCACCGCCGATTGGCACACCATGAGCGATGCGCGTTGTTGTGATCGCCCGCTTGGCAGCCAGCTGACTGATATAGTGAGCTGTCACCTCACCTTCAACGGATGGATTCGTTGCCAGGATTAATTCTTCAATGGTATTCTTGTCCAGCCTTGCCTCCAGCTGATCCAGCCCCAGGTCTTCCGGGCCAATACCATCCAGGGGAGAGAGCTTTCCAAGCAAGACAAAATACAAACCCCGGTAGTGCGCTGCCTGCTCTATTGCCAGCACATCGGCTGGGCTTTCAACAATGCACAACTGCGAAACATCACGCGCCGGGTTCGCACAAATGCGGCAAAGCGTATTTTCTGTCAAGGTTCTACACTGCTGGCAATGCCCAATTTTCTCAATAGCGGTTGACAGGGTCTGAGCCAGTCGTTCACCCGCACTCCGGTCATTTTCCAGAATATGAAAGGCCATACGTTGCGCGGTACGCGCACCTACACCCGGCAAGCATTTAAGCGCATCAATCAAATCTCTGAGCAGTGAGGTTTCTTCCATCCTAGAAAGGCAGGTTCATTCCACCGGGAAGATTCAACCCTTCGGTTACGCTGGACATGCGCTCTTCACTCGCAGCAGCCAGGCGCTGGGTTGCATCATTAATAGCAGCAGCGACCAGGTCTTCAATCATATCCTTGTCATCCTCCATGAGACTGTCATCAATATGGACACGCTTACATTCATGTGCCCCATTAACAACGACAGAAACCAGCCCCCCGCCGGATTGCCCGGTCACTTCCATTGCTGCTATCTCCGCTTGTGCCTGCTGCATTTCTTCCTGCATTTTTTGGGCTTGCTTCATAATGCCGCCCAAACCACCTTTACCTAACATAGTCTATTCCTTAGATGTATTTTCTGTTGATTCTGTCTATTTTGACATATCACCGGGATGTATGCCGCTTCTGTTTTCTCTCTATTGCTACTTAGAATCCCGCTATTCTGAATCTGCTATTCCGGCTGGCTCTGTCTGGCTTTTATTGAACCCGGTATTATCTGGGCATCCAGTTCTGCCTGTAAGGCCTGTACGAAAGGATCAGCAGCAATGTGTCGCTCAGCGGCCTGCTGCTGTTCATTTGCTTGCCGTGCCTGTCTTTTTTCGGGTGTTTCAACTTGCACTTCAGCAGTGGTAATTTTCAGCTTCACCGGCTGGGCAAATACACCTTCCAGTGCAATTCGCAAAGCCTCTTCCGCGCTGTTACTGTTCAGTTGCTCCCCTTCCTGATCCAGCGTCAGATAAACCGTTCCAGCCTCAAACTTGTGTAACAAGCAATGGTTCGCCAACTGTGCCGGCATACCTTTTAATTGTAAGCTGGCAACGATTTCATGCCAATCCCATTCCGCTGTTTTATGATCCCGTACATCATCCTTTACGGTATCAATACTGACATCACGCAGCGCTGGCTCTTTTCGGGGTGTCGCCGCTTTCGCTTCCTGCCTGACCGGATCAACGGTTGCCTGACCCGCTTCTGTCGTTGCTGTTGCCGTTGTCACTACTACTTCCGGGTATAAATGACTCCGTTTTTTTTTAGGCGCTGCTTGCCCACCCTGGCTTGTGTTAACCGCCTCATCTACAGGAACTTCCTGATCCAGTGGCCTGAATGTCATCATGCGTAATAACATCATTTCAAAGCCAGCACGCGGTTCCGGCGACAAGGGTAAATCCCGACGTGCATGCAATGCAATCTGATAATACAGCTGCACATCTTCCGGTGTCATTTTTTCAGCCAGCTGCTGTACTATTTCATCCTCCATTTCCTGTGATGGGACAGCCTGCCGAACAGCAACCTGGTGCAACAAGGAGATCAGACTATCCGCTGCGCCTTCAAAATCAGGGACTTGCCCAGCCATCTCCTCCACTGTCTTCATCAGTGCCTGACCATCACCTTGTCGTGCAGCATGAATCAGTCTTGCCAACCAGTCATGCGAAATCGTTCCCAGCATCTCGCGTACTTCTGTCTCCTCCAGAGTACCGCCACCATACCCAATAGCCTGATCCATCAAGCTCAGTGCGTCACGCATACTGCCATCTGCACCACGAGCCAGCCAGCGCAGCGAGGCTTCATCAAAAGCAATTTTTTCTGCCTCCAGAATGTGCTTCAGGTGCCGGGTAATCAGATCAACCGGCATCCGTTTCAGGTTAAATTGTAGACAGCGTGACAGAATTGTCACCGGAAGTTTTTGCGGGTCGGTCGTTGCAAACAGAAACTTGACATGGGGAGGTGGCTCTTCCAGGGTTTTTAGCAAGGCATTGAAGCTATGTGTAGACAGCATATGCACTTCGTCAATCAGATACACCTTGAAACGGCCACGTGTTGGCGCATAGTGGACATTTTCCAGCATTTCCCGGGTATCTTCTACCTTGGTACGCGATGCGGCATCCACTTCGATCAGGTCAACAAAGCGTCCTTCAGCAATTTCCTGACAGCTGGAGCATTCCCCGCAAGGTTTTGAGGTAACGCCGGTTTCACAATTCAGGCACTTCACCAGAATCCGTGCAATGGTTGTCTTGCCCACACCCCGCGTCCCTGTAAACAGATAGGCATGATGCAGGCGCTCTTCATCCAGCGCATTGGATAGCGCTTGCAGGACATGCTGCTGACCAACCATCTCGGAGAAATTCTGTGGCCGCCATTTTCGTGCAAGGACCTGGTAACTCATAGCAACGAGCGATCTCGGTTTAAGGAAAATGAAGAGATTATATAGGAGAAATGCAACCGATGCCTGTCAACATTTAACAGCTCGCTAAAGCCAGCACGACAAAACCTGAAACATCCACCTGTCCGGCCAGAAAGCCTGATAGACAAAAAAGATAGGTGGCGACCCACACTAGCCACATCCCGGCGCCCGATTCCACTGCTACCGTTGCTCCCTTCCGGGCCTGGCGGGGTTTACAGTTTCACGTCGCGAGAGCACCAATGCCGGTCGCCATAATTCACTGCCAGCGCACTGGCGTGAGCGCACGATTATGTCTCAATACGCAAAACGGGGCAAGGTATACTTGCCGAGTCAATAAAACAGCGTAAAATCCTTCTTCTTTCAATCCGCCATGGTAATCACATGACTATCAGCAAATTGCTTGATCAACGCCTCTCCCGTGCCATGCAAGCGGCCGGTATTGCCGACACTTTCCCCGCCGTTATCAAGCCCTCCGGACGCCCCGAGTTTGGTGACTATCAGGCAAATGGCATTATGGCAGCTGCCAAAGCAGTAAAAACCAACCCGCGTGAACTGGCAACCAGGGTGCTCGAACAACTGGAGCTGGACGATGTGGCTGACAAAGTCGAAATCGCCGGCCCCGGATTCATCAACATTCACCTGAAAAACAGCTGGCTGGCCAGACAGGCCAAGGCACTGCTGACAGCAGATAGTCTGCTTGAAAAAACAGCATCTCCTGAAACTATCGTGATTGACTATTCAGGACCCAACCTGGCCAAGGAGATGCATGTTGGACACCTGCGCTCAACCATTATCGGTGATGCCGTTGCCAGAACACTGGATTACCTGGGGCATACCGTCATCCGGCAAAACCATGTTGGTGACTGGGGTACCCAGTTTGGCATGCTCATTGCTCACCTGATCGAACAACCTGACCACGAGCGAGACGTCCAGCTGGCGGATCTGGAAACCTTTTACCGCCAGGCCAAAATCCGCTTTGATGAGGACGAAGCCTTTGCCGAACGGGCACGGCATTTTGTGGTAAAACTCCAGGCAGGCGACCCCGAATGCCTGCAACACTGGCAGCAATTTATAGCTGTTTCCCTGCAACACTGTGAGGAGGTCTACAACAAGCTCAATGTCCTGTTGACTCGCGCCGATGTCAAACCGGAAAGCGCCTACAACAAGGATCTGCCTGGTATTATCAGCACACTGGATGCCAGGGGCTTGCTAACCAGAGATGAGGGCGCCCTGTGTGTCTTTCTGGAAGAATTCAAAGGCAAAGATGGCAACATTGTCCCCGCTATTGTGCAAAAATCTGATGGTGGTTATCTCTATGCCACTACAGATCTGGCCGCACTTCAATATCGGCAACAGGTATTACAGGCCTCCCGCATACTGTATTTCGTCGATGCCCGTCAAAGCCTGCACCTGAACCAGGTCTTCAGCATTGCAAAAAAAGCCGGTTTTGTTAAACCATCTACCTCACTGGAGCACATGGCCTTTGGCACCATGATGGGCAAGGATGGCAAGCCATTTAAAACCCGTGAAGGAGGGACAGTCAAACTGGTTGACCTGCTTGGCGAAGCAGAACAGCGGGCTTTTCAACTGGTCACCCGGAAAAACCCCGAGCTGGATGAGACCGAACGTCAGCACATCGCACATATCGTTGGTATTGGTGCTGTCAAATACGCAGACCTCTCAAAAAACCGGACGTCGGACTATATTTTCAACTGGGATACCATGCTGAGCTTTGAGGGCAATACCGCACCCTATCTGCAATACGCCTATGCCCGTATTAGCAGCATCTTCCGCAAAGCCGAAGTGGTTGACACCCAGGCAGATATCCAGCTACATCAAGCTGCCGAACACCAACTTGCCCTGAAGCTGCTACAGTTTTCTGATGCCGTACACAGTGTTGCCAGCGAGGGCAGCCCAAATCTGCTTTGCAACTATCTGTTTGAACTATCAGGCAACTTCATGACCTTTTATGAAGCCTGCCCGATCCTAAAAGCAGATGATGCCGTCAGAGACAGTCGCCTGCAACTTGCCCAGCTGACAGCAAACACACTCAAAACCGGACTCGAACTGCTGGGTATCGACGTTATGGAGCGCATGTAACCATGAGCAGGCACTGCCTACATCGAAAGCCCGACAGGAAACCGGGTGCCACCTGCACACCGTATTGGAACAAGCCCTTTTTGCTGACAGTATTCAGTCTCCTGATCAGCTTTTTTATCTATTGGCCAAACACGCTACAGGCCGATAACCTACCCGGCAAGCCACAAACCCTGCAAACCACCAAACAGGCCATTGCTTCCGCCCACCCTCTTGCGACCCAGGCAGGTATAAAAATACTTCAACAGGGTGGCAACGCTTTCGATGCGGCCGTTACCGTCAGTGCCATGTTAGCCGTTGTCGAACCCTATAGCTCGGGCATCGGTGGTGGTGGTTTCTGGTTGCTGCACACAGCCAAGGATAACCAGGATGTTATGCTGGATGGACGCGAAACCGCTCCGGGCAAGGCAAGCGCCAACATGTACCTTGATAACAAGGGTCAAATCATTAAGGGCTTATCCATTGATGGCGCATTGGCAGCAGGGATTCCGGGGGAGCCGGCAGCACTGGACTGGCTGGCAAAACATCGCGGCAAACTGCCCCTGTCCACCACCCTGCAACCCGCCATTGAGCTGGCCAAAAGCGGATTTGCTGTCGATAGCGACTATCAGCGCATGCTGAAGTTCCGGCTACAGGCTATTCAGGCATCCCCTGCCGCCGCCAGTATCTTGCTACGAAACAATGCTATTCCCCCGGTAGGCACACTGATACGGCAACCCGAACTGGCACGCACGCTGGAACGCCTGGCAACAGAAGGACGAGCTGGATTTTATGAAGGCGAAATCGCCAGAAAACTGGTCGCAGGTGTCCAGCAGGCCGGCGGCATCTGGAGCCTGGAGGATCTGAAAAATTATCGCGTCAAACTCAGAAAACCCATCAAGATTCACTATCAGGGAATGACCATCACAACTGCGGCACTGCCCTCCTCAGGCGGCATCGTTCTGGCAGAAATATTCAATATCCTGTCCGGCTACAACCTGCAACAGCTGGACACGGCTACCCGCATTCACCTGATTGTCGAAGCGATGCGCCGTGGCTACCGGGATCGCGCAGAATATCTGGGTGACAGCGATTTCATTACGGTTGACACCCGGCGGCTGACCAGCCCCTGCTATGCCGATGGGTTACGCCAGTCTATCCGCAAAGACCGTGCAACACCCAGCAGCACACTGGCTCCAACCTGGCGCGAGACAGCAAAAGGTACCGACACCACCCACTTTTCCATTATTGACCAGGAAGGCAACCGGGTCGCTGCCACACTCTCCATTAACTACCCGTTTGGCTCAGGCTTTATGCCTGCAGGCACAGGCGTCCTGTTAAATGATGAAATGGATGATTTCTCTGCCAAGCCAGGCACACCCAATGTCTACGGCCTGGTAGGAGCCAGAGCCAATGCTATCGAACCAGGAAAACGCATGCTCTCCAGTATGTCCCCCACTTTTCTGGAAACCAGAGACCGTCTGGCTATCATCGGTACTCCCGGCGGCAGCCGGATTATCACCATGGTCTTGCTTGGCAGCTTATCCTTCCATGAAGGGCAATCCGCAGAACACATTGTCAACTTGCCCCGCTACCACCATCAATATCTGCCTGACCAGATTCAGTATGAACCCAATGCGCTCACAAGGGAACACATAACAGCACTGCAAAATCGGGGGCATACCGTCGTAAAAAATGAAAGCACCTGGGGCAATATGCAAATCATCATCAAGGACAAACGCACAAATCACCTGAGTGCAGCCTCCGACCAGCGCGGTATTGGTCAATCCATCACCGTACCATGACAAGAAACCCTCTCCACAACACCGGCACCCCTGGCACCCATCTGATTCTTGATCTCTGGGACGCCACACACCTGGACGACCTGTCCCATATCGAAACCACACTCCGACGGTGTGTCACCCTGTCTGGCGCAACCCTGCTAGACATCCACCTGCACCACTTTACCCCCAACCACGGAGTAACAGGCGTTGCACTGCTCGCCGAATCCCATATCAGTATCCACACCTGGCCAGAACAGGGCTATGCCGCAGTGGATATTTTTATGTGTGGCGATACCCGGCCAGAAAAATGTATTGCCGTATTCAAAGCCGCTTTTGACACCACAACACTAGAACTCACCGAATTACCCCGTGGCAGACAGGGGCAAGACTCTGCCCGACATTCTTCCCGCTCTGGTTGAAATGCTGAAGTAACGTAAAGCACCTCCAACATTCTGACAGAAATAACCGACCATCTAATTTTCAGATGACAGGAACTCTTAATCACAGTATGCTGTCTAATCGTTCGAATTTTTCGTATTACGCATGACACTAACGATTCCGTATGTAATCATTGGTAATATTGGTAATAAATATTGGTAATAATAATGGAGTAGTGACCATTAGCGAAAAACGAACCTTCAGAGATTCAACCTTCACGGGGGCGACATGGCTTCGACGTGGATTACGAAACCTGGGGAGCATGCAGTGGATACAGTGACCACTTAAATTCAAGCTGTAAACTTATAGTTGCCAACGACGACAACTACGCTCTAGCAGCATAATGCTAGCCCTGCTTCGGTTGATGCCTGTATCACTGAATGTCAGGGTCGCTTAACAGGCTCGCGATGAAGCATGTTCAGTGTGGATTCGTTAAACACTTATCTGGACTAGCGCGTTACTACCCTGACCGTCGGGTATAACAAGCGAAATTAAAGACGGACTCTAAGCATGTAGCGCCTTCAGGCAGAGGATTTGCGGACGGGGGTTCGATTCCCCCCGCCTCCACCAACACCACTTCCAAAGCCGTCTCACGACGGCTTTTTTATTGCCTGTAATCCGCTAGTTACCTGTATTTTCAATCCATTACCAGCCAACAAAATCCATTGACAGCCGAGGGCAACTGGGGGCAACATTAGGGGCAAGTGAATGAATAACACAGGGAGTTGCCCCCATGCCCCTATCAGATACAGAAAAAATAGAGAAAAAATAGAGGACATCCAGGAAAAGGACAAAAATAGAGG
>WFWY01000041.1 GCA_015490895.1 Thiotrichaceae bacterium
AGCATGATGTGGTCGGTATTAAAATGCCGGGTTAATATAGTGCGCTAATACTAATCGTTAGTCACTGTGCTGTGGAGTCGTCTTGGCCGTCAATGATCTGGTTAAAGGTTGCACTGGGGCGCATGGCAGCGATGACTTTTTCCGTATCCGGGTGGTAATAGCCACCCATATTGATGGCCTTGCCCTGTGCGTTATTCAGTTCACGAATAATCTTGTCTTCTTGTTCGCTCAATGCTTTGGCAATCCTGGAAAACTGTGTATGTAATTCAGTATGGTTGGTTTGTGCAGCCAGTGCTTGTGCCCAGTAGAGTGCCAGATAAAAACTGCTGCCCCGGTTATCCCGTTCATTTACGACACGAGATGGAGACTTGTTATTTTCCAGGTACTGACTGTTTGCCTGGTTTAGGGTATCAGCCAGTATCTTGATCGTCTCATTGCCTGTTTTATCTGCCAGGTCTTCCAGCGATACGGCCAGTGCCAGGTATTCTCCCAATGAGTCCCAGCGCAGATGGTTTTCTTCGATAAACTGTTGCACATGTTTGGGGGCAGAACCGCCTGCGCCGGTTTCAAACAGGCCTCCTCCAGCCAGCAGTGGCACAATGGATAGCATTTTTGCACTGGTGCCCAATTCCAGAATGGGGAAGAGATCTGTGAGGTAATCTCGCAGTACATTACCGGTGACGGAGATCGTGTCCTGTCCCGCCTTGACGCGTTGCAGGGCGTGTCGGGTCGCTTTTACCGGAGACATAATCTGAATGTCCAGTCCTTCAGTGTCATGTTCGGGTAAGTAGTTTTCTACTTTCTGAATCAGGTTACGGTCGTGGGCACGCTCGGGATCCAGCCAGAAAATCGCGGGAGTACCTGTTGCGCGGGCACGTTTGACAGCCAGCTTTACCCAATCCCTGATGGGCAAATCTTTGGTTTGGCACATTCTCCAGATATCGCCCTTGGCGACCTGATGTTGCATCAGGGTGTCACCCGCCTGATTGACGACACTGACGACGCCATCATCCTGCATCTGAAAGGTTTTGTCGTGGGAGCCATATTCTTCAGCTTTTTGTGCCATGAGGCCAACATTGGAAACACTCCCCATAGTAGTGACATCGAAGGCACCGTTTTTCTTGCAGAAGTCGATGGTTTCCTGATAAATGCCGGCATAATTCCGATCCGGGATCATTGCCTTGGTGTCTTTGAGTTTACCATCTGGTCCCCACATCTTTCCGGATGAGCGAATGGCTGCTGGCATGGAAGCATCGACGATCACATTGCTGGGCACATGCAGGTTGGTAATGCCCTTGTCTGAATCAACCATAGCTAGTGACGGGCGTGTTTTATAAACAGCCTCAATGTCTGCCTTGATAGCAGTTTGTTGCTCTTCTGGCAGATGGCTGATTTTGGTATAAACATCGCCAATACCGTTATTGGCATTGACGCCTATTTCGTCAAAAAGATCAGCGTATTTTTCAAACACGTCCTTGTAATACACCGTGACGGCATAACCAAACATGATTGGATCGGAGACTTTCATCATGGTTGCTTTCAGGTGCAGGGAAAGTAGTACGTCCTGCTGCTGGGCATCTTGCATGGCAGTTTCATAAAAATGGCACAATGCCTGGGCACTCAGGGTGCTGGCATCTATTATCTCACCTGCCAGTAACGGCGTTGATGCTTTTAACAGGCTTGTTACGCCTTCATGGCTGGTGAACAGAATTTTTATATCATCGTCTTTGGGTATAACAACGGATTGTTCACTGGAGTGGAAATCTCCCTCTGGCATGCTGGCAACATGGGAGCGGGAGTTGCTTGACCATTCACCCATACGGTGTGGATGTGCTTTGGCATACTGTTTTACGGGGGCAGCCACGCGACGATCCGAGTTGCCTTCACGTAATACCGGGTTGACTGCACTGCCCAGCACTTTGGCAAAACGTGCTTTTAGTGTTTTCTCTTCTGCAGTTTCAGTTGTATCCGGGTAGTCAGGGATTGCGTAGCCTTGTGCCTGCAATTCCTTAATGGCTGCTTTTAGTTGCGGGATGGAGGCACTGATATTCGGCAGCTTGATAATATTGGCTTCAGGCGTTTTGGTCAGGGCGCCCAGTTCTGTCAGAGCATCCGGTAACTTTTGTTCGTCTGTAAGGTTATCCGGGAAGGTGGCGATGATTCTTCCTGCCAGGGAAATATCACTGGTTTTAATAGTGATACCTGCTGCCTGGGTAAATCTCTTTACGATGGGCAAAAAAGACTGTGTTGCCAGGGCAGGTGCTTCATCGGTAAGGGTATAAATGATTTTGGGAGTCATTATTTTTTATCCTGATTCCTGATTAAGGGGCACCGCGAGGTGATCCAGAGTTTAATTGATGCCGCGCATAGTAGCATTATGTGGAGTTGTACTCTATTTTGTGCTGTTCAGCGGGTGTTCTGGATTTTGGAGGGCAATACCGAGTTGTTGCTTGTACAGCTCGATTTTTTCTAAGAGTAAGTCCTGATATAGAAGGTTGGTCTGAGTGTCCGGGTCATTCTGGTAGCTGATACTTAAGTCATCGAACAGTAAAATATCATACACATACAGCCACTCACCTTCAGCTTTCAGCATTATATTGGGGTTTAATATAAAGTGTTGAGTATTAACAGGAAGGAATAAATCCGGATTGTTGGCGATAATGTGATGGATGAAATCAGGGTCGTGGTATTTTTCAGGTAGCACAGACGGTGGCCAGTGCTGGATGGCCTGGGTAAGGTTGGCCGCAGAAAAAGCACCATTAGTGAACAGCATATTTTCGGGCAGGATACGGTAAAACAGTGCAATCATCAGGTTCACCAGAAAATACTCTACCTGCTGCTGTTCCAGGGTAATAAGCTGGTCATTCAGGCGAATGCCAAAGGTTGCAGGTTTTAGCAGGTCATAGATAGCGGGTAATTGTTGCCTGGCGTAGTTGTCGTGCAGGCAGGCCTGTTCCATTGCTATCTGAAAAGCATTAAAGCCCCTGTTATTAGCCAGCCAGGGGTCGGCATGCAGGGAAGTGGCCAGACGAATAACAGCAGCACTACCTAGCCACGCACCAATCATTAAAGGGGTTTGATTAAAGGGGTTGCGGAAATCCACGCCGTATCTTCCCATTTGCCGCTGGATGGCATCCAGTTGTTCTTGCTGGTACATCATAAAGTACTTGATAAGGAGTTGTTTTTTACCATCCTCCGGGTGAAAAGCCGGGCTGAAGTTTATATGGATGAGGGCGTTTCTGGCTTGATGGTCTTCATAGACCAGCGCGTATTCAAACAGTAGCAGTTTTGCTTTTTTATCGTTTTCTTCCAGTGCTGAAGCGAATAGATGGTCGATTTTATCTCCGGCAATAACCTCCCAGGGAGGGGATTGCTGTCGTAGAATGCATCGCCGTATCCGTTCTGCCTGCTCAGTTTTTCCCTGTTGTTCCAGCTTGCTCGCTTCCTGTTGCCATTCTTCTTCGCTGGATGTCTGGTAGACGATGGTATCTGTTGAGTGTTGTACCTCTTCGTCATGTAATAGTTTGAGCAGGGGGTGTTGGGTCTGCTCTTCTATCCAGTACAGATTGCGTTGTGCCCGGGTAACAGCGACGAACAGGGCATTAACAAAAAATTTGAATTTTTCCAGCGATTTGTCGGCTTTGTCCTTGTTGCGTGCGTAACGCATGGGAGTGTTAAGGATAGTGCTCGTAACTCCCTGGCTAATATCGAGAAAATGATCGCTGGCAGACGATACCATGTTAAACAGGATAACATTTTCATATTCCAGTCCTTTGCATTCCTGGATAGAAAATACCAGAGGGGTCTGGAAATAGCGGCTGGCCTGGGGTTTTAGTTCGTCATATAGAACGATGACGGCAAAGTCTTTGGAGTGTTGCGTTTTTTGATTAATTTCAGCCAGGGTCTGCTGTTCAGCAGCCAGAAAAACCAGTTGCCCATTGTGGTATTCGGTTGATTGCATTTCATGATGGGTTTCCTTATCAATAGAGCCAAAGCGCCAGTTCTTCATCCTTAGCAGCTTGTTGGCGATGTGGGTAACACGAGCCGAGTTTCGGTAGTTGGTATTCAGTATTTGAGTGAGCCTGGCCGTTGGTTGGGAGGTGTTTTGAAAAAATAGTGCCTTGATTTTTGCCCAGGAAAAAAAGTTTGGGTAAACAACCTGGTTGGCATCTCCGCAAAACATAAAATGGTCTTGCTGGTGCAGGCTGCTTAAGACCAGCTGTAATTGTATGGGAGACATATCCTGTACTTCATCCACAATGACATAATCATAGTTTTTTTCTATTAGGGAAAGATACTCAAAGCTAAGCAGGTTAAGGTCATATACTTGCTGCTCCTGAAGGTAGTGCAGGTAGCGCGTAAACAGATCATAGACGGCTTCGCGCTGATTGCCGATAAAAATACTCTCCTTGATACCAAGTGCCATATACGCTTCTCTGGAAAGGTAGGCAGTATGGGTATGTGTGCCGGTGATGACGCCTTTAAACTCTTCATGTAGTGCGTGAACATCCTTGATAGGGGTGGCATTAAGATGTTTTGCAAACCATTGTTTAAAGTCTTCCATGGTAACGGCTTTGCCAGGAGGCAGGGCAATACTCTCCAGAAAATTTTGGAAAGATAAAAAGGAAGCGGTTTGATGGGGTGGATGGTATTGGTGGGCGTGATAGAGGGCCTGAGAGTGTTTTGCCAAATAGGATGATTGTGTCACATAAAGCAGCTTGCCACGCAGGCGTTTCATCTTCTCCAGCAGTAAAACAGTTTTCCCGCTGCCCGCAGTACCAATAATGATAACGGGTAATGAGTGGTCATAAATCTGTTGTTGCGTTGGGTCAAAGGTAATCGGTTTTTGCAATAGGTGAAAGCGGGATTTTTGCTGTTCAAGATGGGGCAGGGTATCCAGTGTATCCGGGTCAATATCTCTAACAGAAGGAATTAACGTCTGCTTTACTTTGACACCACGTCGCAGAAAACGTGACTTTTCATAGGCGTGATTTTTGATATGTTCCAGCACGAGTATCACGGTTTCCCGCTGACTTCTATAGAGCGTAAATAATAATCTGTCTGCCTTGTTGAGACGTGCGCGATACAGATTGTTACCTATTTTTTTCACTCCTGCTGAGCGGAAGTCACCACTCTCCAGAAATGTTCGAATTTTTTCAAATTCGGGAATATCCGTAGTGTCCATTTCATTATAGAGAAGTATGAGCATGAGTCTAAAAACAGGATCCTGTAAAAGTGCAGCGAACCAGAGGTAGAGCGTGTTTAGTTGCCCTGTATGCGTCAGAACTTGCAGTATTTGCCCAGTGATAAAAGCTTGTCAAGCATGCTGAAATATTTACGGATTATTATAAAACACCCGAGGGCTTGTGTGCTGAATGAAAAGCACCGTTAAGCGTGAGTTCATTATCGTTTATCCCGCGTGCAATAGTTTTATAAAGGCGTAGATACTAAAAAGCAGTCTCGCAATATTCACTATTGCGTAGACGAAACATTGCCTTGCCGCTCAAGGAGGCTTCGCCATAAATGAGGGGAAAGGATTAATTTAGAAGGCAATGCAATTTATATAACACAACAGAGGTGTTTATTTCATGAGTAATTACGTAAATAAAAGTGGTTCATCCCAGGTGAACTATAACCAACAGAACCATCTTAGTAGACGCGGGGGAAACCGGTCAGGTAAAACCGCGCGTACAGGTGGTGGTTACGGTGGTTTTGGCAATCTTTTTGGCGGTGGTATAGGAGGTCAGGGACAGCTCCAGCTTCTGCTTGCAGTATTAAGCCTTATTGCCAAGCTACTTAATCAAATGAATGATCCGCAGTGGAAGAAGAAAGGTCCTAAAGGTGATACTGGTCCTCAAGGTCCAAAAGGTGATCAAGGTCCTCAAGGCCCAGCAGGTCCAAAGGGTGATACCGGCGCGGATGGCGCAAAAGGCGATAAAGGTGATACCGGAGCCACAGGCGCAAAAGGCGACAAAGGTGACACTGGAGCCACAGGCGCGAAAGGCGACAAAGGTGATACTGGAGCCACAGGCGCGAAAGGCGACAAAGGTGATACTGGAGCCACAGGCGCAA